>NZ_CP053841.1:0-315279 GCF_013201895.1 Campylobacter blaseri
TTGTTACCTATTCAAACGCAAGTTTTAAATGAACTTCAAAAAGTGATTTTACCAAATGAATTTAATAAATATATAAAAAGGATAAATTTTGATGATAAAAAATCAAAACCAGATTTAATTATATATACAACTAACAATGAAATTATGGCTAAATTTATCCAAACAAAATATGCTAATAAAATAGAATCAATTTATGAAGAAAAGACAGGAGTTAGACCAAAAGTTTTAATAACTTCAAAAAATAAAATTTTAGAAAAAAATTCATTACAAGAAAGTAAAGAACAAAAAAACAAAAAACCATCCTCAACATTGCTTATAGAATCATATAATTTTGAAAATTTTATAGTTGGTGATTCAAATAGATTTGCATATACTTGTTCTAAATTTGTGGCTCAAAACCTTGGAAAAGATTATAATCCACTATTTATTTATGGTCCTAGTGGGCTTGGTAAAACACACCTTCTTCAATCAATTGGAAATTATTGCATAAATAATCAAAAAATAGTAATATGTGTAACAAGTGAACAATTTATTAATGATTTTACTTTTCACTTAAGAAATACAAGTATGGAAAAATTTAAAAATAAATATAGAAATTGCGATCTTCTACTAGTTGATGATATTCAATTTTTAGGTAAAACAGATAAAATTCAAGAAGAATTTTTTAATACCTTTAATGAACTTAAACAAAAAGGTGGCCACATAGTTATGACTAGTGATAAACCACCTAAGTTTTTAAAAGGGTTTGAAGAAAGACTTCTTAGCCGTTTTGAATCAGGAATTATAGCAGATATAATACCACCAGAACTTGAAACTAAAATTGCAATTATTAAAAGAAAAAGCCAAGATAATAAAATAAATCTTGATAATAAAATTATAGAATATATAGCTACAAATATGGGAGATAATATTAGAGAAATAGAGAGTGCTTTAAATAAAATTAATGCCTTTTCAACTCTAATGAGAACTGAAATAACTCTTGAGTTTACAAAAAATGTTCTTCAAGATCAAATAAGAGAAAAAGCAGAATCTGTAACTTTAGAAAAAATAATAGCAATAATTTCAAAAGAGTTAAACATAAAACCAAGCGATATCAAAAGCAAAAGTAGAACTAAAAATATAGTTGAGGCAAGAAGAATAGGAATTTATCTCTCTAAAAAAATAACACTTAATTCAATGCCAGCAATTGCAAGCTTTTTTGGATTAAAAGATCATAGTGCAGTTAGTCATAATATTAAAAAAATAAAAACACTAATTGAAGATGATGAATACCTAAAAATCAAAATTGATGAATTAGAAAATAAAATTTTAAAAAAGGAAATAAGTGAAAACATGTGAATCAAAAAAAATTCTTAATAACTTAGCAAATTACGATATAATAGGCTTTAAAGGAGTTATTCACAAAATCAGTTCACTAACTACTAATACTAAAAAATTTAAATTTAAAAAAGGAATCTTATGAAATTTATCATAAATAAATCCATGCTAAGTAACATCATCATAAACACTAGTTCTTATATAGATAAAAAAGATGTAAGTTCAATAACATCTCATATATTTATTAGTGCTAAAGATGGAATCTTAAATATAAAAGCAACTGACCATGAAATTGGACTTGCATATAAAATTAAAAATATAAATATTCAAGTTGAAGGTGAAGCAACAGCTAATGGTACTACAATACTTAATATTATAAAAGGTTTAAAAGATGAAGATATTGTAGTTGAAACTATGAATAATTTTCTTTTTTTAAGGCAAAAAAGTGCTAAATTTAAACTTCCTATGTATAACTCTTTAGATTTTCCAAATTTTCCAACAATAAAAGAAAAGAAAAAATTTGTTATTGATTCATCAATGCTTGGAAGAAGTCTTAAAAAAATTATGCCAAATATTGATTCAAATAATCCAAACTATGCATTAAATGGTGCTTTAATAGATATTAAAGATGATTATATAAACTTAGTTGGAACAGATGGAAAAAGATTAGGACTTTACAAACTAGATACACCAACTGATAAAACTGAATACTCATTAATAATTCCTAAAAAAGCTATTAGTGAAATGCAAAAACTATTTTTTGATGATGTTGAGATATATTATGATGATAATATATTAGTTGCTGTTTGTGATAATTTTGAGTTTTATACAAAACTTATAAATAAAAAATTTCCAGATTATCAAAGAGTCATCCCAAAAGAATTTCATAGTTCTGTAATGCTTCAAAGAGATAAAATGCTTGAAGGAATTAAAACTATAAATATGATTTGTGATAGAATGACTATTACAATTAAGCCAAATTCAATTTTATTTGAAAGTATAAATGAAAATAATAACGAAGCAAAAACAGAGATAGAATCTCAAAATAATGTTATAAATGATATTATTATTAGGGTTACTAATAGATATATAATTGATTTTTTAAGTAGTATTGAAAGTAATGAGTTTAAGCTTGATTACAATAGTGTTGATGTTGCTTTTATGCTTAGCTCAGAAGAGCTTTTAAATATAATTATGCCAACGATAAATTAAAGGGTTAAAAAATATGGAAAAAAATTACGGTGCAGGTAATATAAAAGTTTTAAAAGGTCTTGAAGCAGTTAGAAAAAGACCTGGAATGTATATTGGTGATACAAATGTTAATGGACTTCATCATCTGATTTATGAAGTCGTTGATAACTCAATTGATGAGGCTATGGCTGGGTATTGTGATACAATTGATATAGAAATTACAAATGAGGGTTCGGTTGTAGTAAGTGATAATGGTCGTGGAATACCTGTTGAAATGCACCCTACTGAAAAAATTCCTGCTGCAACTGTTGTTTTAACAGTACTGCATGCTGGTGGTAAATTTGATAAAGATAGTTATAAAGTTAGTGGTGGTTTACATGGTGTTGGTGTAAGTGTTGTTAACGCCCTTTCAAAAAAACTAATTGTTACAATTAAAAAAGATGGGAATATTCATAGGCAAGAATTTGCAAAAGGTATACCAACTAGTAATCTTGAAATTATTAAAACAACAAATAGAACAGGAACTACTGTTGAGTTTTGGCCTGATGAAGAAATTTTTGAAACTACTGATTTTAATGGCGAAACTTTAATGAAAAGATTTAAAGAACTTGCATATTTAAATCCAAAAATAACTATAAATTTTAGTGATAATAGAGTTGGAATTAAAGAGAGTTTTCATTTTGAGGGTGGTTTAGAAAGTTTTGTAAATGATCTCAATAAAAAAGAGATAGTTGCAAAATCTGTGTCATTTAGTGATAAAATTGAAGATATTGAGGTTGATTTTGCACTTTTATATAATACATCCTATGTTGAAAATTCACTTTCATTTGTTAATAATATTAAAACTCCTGATGGTGGAACACATGAAGCTGGTTTTAGAGCAGGACTTACAAGAGCTATAACAAACTATGTTCAATTAAACGCAAGCGCTAGGGAAAAAGATACTAAGATAACTGGCGAAGATGTTAGAGAGGGATTAATAGCTATAGTTTCTGTAAAAGTTTCTGAACCTCAATTTGAAGGTCAAACAAAAGGAAAATTAGGATCTAGTTATGTAAGACCACTTGTTCAAAGGATGACTTTTGAAGTTTTAAGTAAATACTTTGAAGAAAATCCAAACGAAGCTAGAGCTATTATGAGTAAAGCTTTAATGGCTGCTCGTGGTAGAGAAGCTGCAAAAAGAGCTAGAGATTTAACTAGAAAAAAAGATAATTTTAGTGTTGGAACACTTCCTGGAAAATTGGCTGATTGTCAAAGTAAAGATCCCGAAGTTAGTGAAATTTATCTAGTGGAAGGTGATAGTGCGGGTGGTTCTGCAAAACAGGGCCGTGATAGAGTTTTTCAAGCAATTTTGCCTTTAAAGGGTAAAATTTTAAATGTTGAAAAAAGTAGACTTGATAAAATTTTAAACTCAGAAGAGATTAAAAATATGATTACAGCTTTTGGATGTGGGATAGGTGAAGAGTATAATGAAGAAAAACTAAGATATCATAAAATTATAATTATGACCGATGCCGATGTTGATGGTAGTCATATACAAACCCTGCTTTTAACATTTTTCTTTAGATTTTTAAATCCTGTTATTGAAAAAGGTTATGTATATCTAGCTCAACCACCACTTTTCAAATATAAAAAAGGTAAAAAAGAGATATATTTAAAAGATGAAAAAGCTTTAAATGAGTTTTTAATTGAAACAGGGATTGATGGTGTTCATTTTGAAGGAATTGGTGATAGAGATTTAATTAGTTATTTAAAAATAGTTGCTCGTTATAAAATGCTTCTAAATGAACTTAAAAATAGATATAACTTAATTTTAGCTATTAGACATATGGTTGAAAATGAAGATATAATTGGACTTGAATATAGTGAAATTTTTGAAGTTTTAAAAACATTTTTAGAAAGTCATAATTTTAATATTTTAAATTCATACGTAAGTGATGATGAGATTAAGATTTATGTTCAAACACAAAGTGGGCTTGAAGAGCTTGTTATAAATGAAAACTTGTTTACAAATCCTATATTTGAAGAGGCGATTTTCATATATAATAAAATTAAATCAAGAGATCTTAAATTTGATAAAGATTTCTTAGAAGTTTTAGAAGAAATAGAAAAAAATGCTAAAAAAGGAGCTTATATTCAAAGATATAAAGGTCTTGGTGAGATGAATCCAGAGCAACTTTGGGATACAACTATGAATCCTGAAAATAGAAGACTTTTACAGATAAAAATAGAAGATGCACAAAGTGCTAGTGATACATTTAATCTATTTATGGGTGATGAGGTAGAACCTAGAAGAAATTATATTCAAGATCACGCTAAAGATGTAAAAAATTTGGACGTCTAATGATCCTTTATAGTTTAAATAAAGAGAGAGAAAAAAGATTTTTAATCTCTCTTAAAATTATATTACCTTTTATATCAGCTTTAATTATTTTAAATTATATAATATTTTCTAAGCTAAGCTATGATTATCAAGAGGTAATTCTTTTTTTAATTTTAATTCTTTTTTATGCATATTATGTGGCATATTTAATATTTTTTGCTTTTAAAAATAGCATTATAGATGAGGTGTCTAAAGCATTTTCAAGAGATGAAATTGTTAAAATTTTAAAAAAAACTATTAAAAAAAATAGAAAAAAAAATGCAGTTTTAATAAAAATAGAAAATTTTGAAGATATTAATCTAAGATATGGTTATCAAAATGGAGATAAACTTCTTGAAAAATTTGTTTATGAAATAACATATTTTTTTAAAGAAAATGGTTTTAAAAATTTACCTATTGGAAGATGTTCAAGTAATATTTTTATGTTTTTAGTTGATTGTAAAACAACCAAATTACAACATATGTTAAGAACTTTTGAAAGAAAACTTTCAAATGAGGGAATTAATAATATTGAAGTTAAGATTAAATTTGCAGATGTTTTAACTACTTATGATAAAAATTATGAGAATATTTTAAATTTTTTAATGACTAATATTTTTAATCTAGATAGTGAAAAGGAAAATTATGAAGCTATAAAATTAGATACATTGGATGAACTTGTTTTATATGCTATAGAAAAAAGTAATTTTGAAGTAAAAAAACAGACAATAAAATCTATAAAAGATGATAAGGATTTATTAAGTTTATATGTATATATAAAATCAGATGAGATAGGAAATATATCTAAAAATAGAGTTTTAAATATAGCTGCTAAAAATAATTACGAAATAAGGTATGATTTAAAGGTGATTGAATTTATAGCTGATAACTTTGAATTTATAAAATATGATAGATTTTTTATAGAAATTTCGCCAGTTAGTCTAAGAAATGAAAGCTTTAAAAATGAAATTTTTAGAATGATAACAAATAAAATCATAGATCCAAATAAAATAGTTTTTGAAATAAACGAAAAAACTTTTTATAGTGATTTAAATAGATTTAAAGAAATTATTGAACAGTTTAAAGAATATGGTTTTAAAATAGCACTAAATCAATTTTTAGGTTTAAATTATAGTGTTGAATATTTTAAAAGTTTAAATTTTGATTATTTGATATATGACATAGAGATAAATAAAAATTTAAGTGATAAAAAAATTAATGAAATAGTTAAAAGTTTTAATAATATATCTGATAAGTTAAATGTTAAAACCATAGCTAAATTTATTGATAAAGAAAATTTATATGAAGAATATAAAAATAATGGAATTGATTATATTCAAGGTTTTTATATAGATAGACCAAAAAGTATATAAAGGAAAAAGATGCGTTACGGAGAAAAAGAGATAAAAGAATTTGATATTGAAAAAGATTTAGAAATTTGGCCAAATAAACAAGATAGAGACTATATTATAAAAATAACTTTGCCTGAGTTTTGTTGTTTATGCCCAAGATCAGGTTATCCCGATTTTGCTACTATTTATTTGGAATATATACCAAATGAATATGTTGTTGAGTTAAAAGCGATAAAACTTTATATAAATAGTTTTATGAATAGACATGTAAGCCATGAAGATAGTATTAATGAAATTTACTCAGTTTTAGAAAAAAAACTAAATCCAAAATGGATGAAAATTATTGGGGATTTTAACCCAAGAGGAAATGTTCATACTGTTATTGAAATTGATTCAAATTTAATAGTAAATAGATCTATTGAAGATTTTAATGAAAAAAATTCAGATAACAATCAAGAAGATATAATCTCAGCAATAAAAGAGGAATTTCAAAAAGAAAAAGATGAAGCTGAGGCTAGAAGAGTAACTATGAAAGAAGAAAAAGCTTCAAGAGATAGTGATAGAAGATCAAGTTTTGGTGGTTCTAGGGATAATAGAAATCAAAGCAGAAATGATAGTCGTGGAAGTTTTAGAGATAACCGTAGTAAAGGAAATTTCAAAGATAGAAATTTTAAAGATGATAGTAGATCAAAATATAATAATAAAGACAGAGATGATAAAAATTTTGATAAAAAATCATATCCTAAAAAAGAGCCATTTTTTAAATCAAATTTTGATGATAGAAAAGCAGTAGTAGTTAAAAAAGATGATTAAAGCAAGTTTAGTAGAGCATATATTTAAAGCAGCTTCCATTTCAAGATGGAATGATTACCCTAAAATGGTAAATTTAGTAGAGCTTGATAAACAAGCACATAAATTTATAATAGCATATTTTATAGCAAAATATGAGAAAAATATTGATATGAATTATATTATAGAGGGTGGAATTTTTGATTTTTTAATTAGAATTATGGTAACTGACATTCGCCCTGATGTTTTTCACGAAATTCAAAAAACTAAATCAAAACAGATAAATGAGTGGGTTTTAGAAAAATTAAGAGATGAGTTAAGTGATATTGAAGATGGTAAGTTTTTAAAAAGATTTGAAGATTATTTAAAAAATAAAAATGACCATCAGGAAGAAAGACTTATCTTAAAAGCTGCTTCATATTTATCAACTAGGTGGGAGTTTAACATAGTTTATCAAACAAGCCAATTTTTAAATGATATAGAACAACTTAAATCAAAAGTAGATGAAGAGTTAGAGGATTATTACGAACTAATTGGTGTTAGAAAAATTACTATGAATAAAAAACTAGCAAGGATTATTGATTTAAGTGGAAGACTTAGATTTCAAAAAAGGTGGGCTCAAACACCAAGAATTCCTGAAACTTCTGTCTTGGGTCATATGTTTGTAGTTGCACTTTTAAGCTATTTTTACTCAATTAGTGTAAAAGCTTGTGATAAAAGAAAAGAATTTAACTTTTTTTGTGCTTTGTTTCATGATTTACCAGAAAGCCTTACAAGAGATATAATAAGCCCTGTAAAATATGGAGTTGAAGGGTTGAATGAAATTATAAATGAGTATGAAATGAGACTTATTAATGATGAAATTTTACCATATGTTCCAGAGCATATTAGAGATGAGTTTAGTTATATTTTAGGTATCAGAAGAGATGAAAATGGTAAATTTTTAAAAGATGAGTTTGAAAATAGAACCTATAAAAATGAACCAAAATTTCATGAAGGTAGTCTAAATAGTGTAAATAGTGATGAATATAGAGCAATTGATGGTAAAGCTTTAAAATATTGCGATAAATTATCTGCATTTTTTGAGGCAGGAATTTCAATTAGTTATGGTGTTAAAAGTAAAGAATTAACTAGTGGATTTAATTCTATTGGAGAATATTTTTATAATAATCAAAAAATAGAGGGAATTAATTTTTATGATATTTGTGAGGATTTTAAACAACAATTTGACTTGAAAGACCCCTTCCCAGATGGCTGCGGCACATATCATAGTTAAGTGCTCTGCTGTATTCCTACCCTGAAGCGGTGCTTAAAAATAACATTGCACAGGTCTAAGAAGAGGCGAACTAAAATTATATATAAAAAATACTTAAAAAAAGGTTTATTATGAGCATTAAAACAAAATTTTTCCTATTTTTTAAAGAACTTTTTGTTTTTAACCATAAATCTTTAGAATTTAGAGCAAAAATTTTTACAGCGATGTTTTTGGCAAAAAAAACTCGTAATGAAGAAGACTATGATAAACTTAGAGAGATTATTAAAGAGATATATCCTGATAATAAAACAAGAGTTGATATATTAATGGCAACTATTAAAGAGTATGTAAAATTAGCTGATACTTATAAAAGTATTAGTTTAGATAGTATATTAAGGGATATTGATAGAGATTTAAAATATAAAAAAAGATATATTAAAAAAATAGATTTTTCTCATCTTAGACGCATAATAAATTTAAGTGAAGATGAGGATGATATATTGATTCAGCAAAGAGTTTATGAGTTTTTAGTTGCTGAAAAAAAACGGTACGAATAGAATTTTTATTTTTATAAGAATTTTTTTTGTATAATGAAACCCTTAAAATTAAAATGGAGAAGAATTTGGAAGATATAAGAAATATAGCTGTAATTGCCCATGTTGACCACGGTAAGACTACTATGGTTGATCAATTATTAAAACAATCAGGAACTTTTGATGAGCACAAGAATTTTGGCGAAAGAGTGATGGATAATAATGATATTGAAAAAGAGCGTGGAATTACAATTTTATCAAAAAACACAGCTATTAGATACAAAAATACAAAAATAAATATTATAGATACCCCAGGACATGCGGATTTTGGTGGTGAGGTTGAGAGAGTTTTAAGAATGGTAGATGGAGTTTTACTTTTAGTTGACGCACAAGAAGGTGTTATGCCTCAAACTAAATTTGTTGTAAAAAAAGCTCTATCTTTAGGACTTAAACCAATCGTTGTTATTAATAAAATTGATAAACCAGCAGCGGACAGTGAAAGAGTAATTGATGAAATTTTTGATCTATTTGTTGCTCTTGATGCAAATGATGAACAACTTGATTTTCCTGTTGTGTATGCAGCTGCTAGAGATGGTTATGCAAAGCTTACATTAGATGATGAAAATAAAGATATGGTTCCACTTTTTGAAACAATTCTAAATAATGTACCAAAACCACAAGGAAGTGATGAAAATCCATTACAACTTCAAGTTTTTACCCTTGATTATGATAATTATGTTGGTAAAATTGGAATTGCAAGAATTTTTAATGGTAAAGTTAAAAAGGGTGAAAATGTAATGCTTATAAAAGCTGATGGAACTAAAACTACTGGTAGAATTTCAAAACTAATAGGCTTTTTAGGTCTTGATAAACTTGATATTGATGAGGCTGGTAGTGGAGATATAGTAGCTATTGCTGGATTTGATGCTTTAGATGTTGGAGATAGTATAGTTGATCCAGCTCATCCTGTTCCACTTGAAGCACTTCACATTGAAGAGCCAACTTTGAGTGTTATTTTTAGTGTAAATGATGGACCACTTGCAGGAACTGAGGGTAAAAGTGTAACTTCAAACAAAATTGAAGAAAGACTTAAAAATGAAATGAAAACAAATATCGCTATGCGTTATGAAAGTGCAGGAGAGAGTAAATTTAGAGTTAGTGGAAGAGGTGAACTTCAAATAACCATTCTAGCTGAAAATATGCGTAGAGAGGGTTTTGAATTGTGTCTTGGAAGACCTGAAGTTATTATAAAAGAGATAAATGGTGTTAAATGTGAGCCATATGAGCACTTAGTTATTGATGTTCCAGATGACTCTACAGGAACTGTAATTGAAAAACTTGGTAAAAAAAGAGCTGAAATGAAGGTTATGAACCCAACAGGTGATGGTCAAACAAGGTTAGAATTTGAAATTCCAGCTCGTGGGTTAATTGGCTTTAGAAGTCAGTTTTTAACTGACACTAAGGGTGAAGGTATAATGAACCATAGCTTTTTAGAATTTCGCCCTATGAGTGGAAGTGTTGAGCGAAGAATGAATGGTGCACTTGTAAGTATGGAAAATGGTGTTGCACTTGCATATTCTCTTTTTAATCTTCAAGATAGAGGAGTTTTGTTTGTAAAACCTCAAGATAAAGTTTATGTTGGTATGATAATTGGAGAACATAGTCGCCCAAATGATCTTGATGTAAATCCTATTAAGGGTAAAAACTTAACAAATGTTAGAGCAAGTGGAAGTGATGATGCTATAAAACTTGTTCCACCAAGAGCTTTAACTTTAGAGCGAGCATTAGAGTGGATAGAAGAGGATGAACTTGTAGAGATAACTCCAAAAAACATTAGAGTTAGAAAAAAATATTTAGACCCAACTACTAGAAAAAGAATGACTAAAAAATAAAAATTTGGTAGTTTTTACTACCAAATTTAATCTTTAAGATATATTATAATGCTTTAAAAAGGTTTAAAATGGATGAAATTTTAATTTTAAGCGGAGCAGGACTTTCAGCAGAAAGTGGATTAAAAACTTTTAGAGATAGTGGTGGTCTTTGGGAAGAATACAATGTAATGGAAGTTTGTTCAATCCAAGGGTTTGAAAAAGATAGACAAAAAGTTTTAGATTTTTATGATGAAAGAAGAGCACAACTTAAAAATTCAAATCCAAATTTAGCCCATAAAACAATTGCAAAAATAAAAGAAAAGTATAAAGATAAAGTTTCAGTTCTTACGCAAAATGTTGATGATTTATTAGAAAAAGCAGGTTGTAAAAATGTAATTCATCTACATGGTGAGCTTACAAAACTAAGATGTGAAGATTGTAATTGTGAGTTTTATATAGGCTATGAGAGTCAAAAAAGTAAAATTTGCCCACAATGTAATAGTAAAAAAGTTCGTCATGCTATAGTTATGTTTGGTGAAATGGCACCAATGTATCAAATTTTATATGAAAAATTAGAAAAAATGAAACTATTTGTTTGTATAGGAACTAGTGGAGAGGTTTTAGATGTAAAATCTTATGCTAGAATGGCTAAATTTAGTATTTTAAATAATCTTGAATATTCTAATTTAAATATGTACTTTTCAAAATCCTATAATGAATCAGCTACCAAGGCAATTTTAAAAATTGAAAAAGATATAGAAAATTTTGTTAAAAACGATAAAATTTAATTTTCTTAAACAAAGAGCCTAAAATAGATTAAATTTATAGTTTAGGCAACTAACAATATATTAAAACTATTTTTAATATGGTAAGATTTTGGGTTTAAAATGTAAGTTTTAAACTAGGCAATTATAAATTGCCTAGTTTTTTTAGGTTGAATTATCTAGCTACTGCTTCTAGTTCAATAGTTATGCTAACTTTATCTCCAACTGCAACACTTTTTTCACCAATACCAAAATCAGTTCTATTGATATTTGCTTCAAGAGTTAATCCAACTAGTGATTTACCATCTTGATTTTTTGAAACTCCACCTAATTCATATTTAAACTCAACAGGTTTAGTTACACCTTTTATAGTAAGGTCTGCTTTTACAACTCCTTCACCATCTTCTTGAGAAAATTCTTTCATCTCAAAAGTCATAGTTGGAAATTTTTCAGCATCAAAAAAGTCTGCACTTACTATGTGTTCGTCTCTAGATTTAATATTAGTGTTTACAGATGATATTTCCGCCTCGCCTTTTATAGATTTAAATTGTTTAGTAGTTTCATCAAATTCCAAAACACCTTTAAAAGAATTAAAATTCCCTTTAACATTGCTAATTTGCATATGTTTTATTTTAAAATTTAAAGATGAATGAGCTGCATCCACATCATAAGTTAAGAAATTTGAATTATCCATATTTTCTCCTTGTAATTTTTTATGTTAAGAATTTTAGTTTAATTTATTAAATAAAAAGTAATTTTTTTAAAATAAATTATATATCATAAAAAATATTTATACTTTAATATATAAATTAACTTAAATAAAAAATTAATATTTATTTTTAAAATTATTAAAATATAGTATAATATGCTTTATTAAATCTTTATAAAGGAAAAGTATGGAATTTCTTGGATTTATATTATTTGGGATATCTATTTTAATAGTTTTAGTAAGTCCTGAGAAAGAGTGTTTGGCATTTGGAACTTTTCTTTTAGGTACTATAATTTGTTTTGGCATGTTTTTTATAGCAAGTTGGACTTCTTTATTACCATATGCAAGTTATTAGGAAAATTTACATGAAATTTTTAAATGAAAAAAACTTTGATTTTTTAATGGCTAGTGCAGTTTTATTAGTTCTTGCTATCCCTGTTGGTATTGCTAATATTTATTTAGGATACATTATTGGTGAAGGTCCTTGTACGCTTTGTTGGTGGGAAAGAATGGGAATGGTTGTAATTGGTTCAGCAGGTATTTTAATTCTTAGATATGGACTTAAAGCTAAATATATAGCGTCCATTTTATTTAGTGCGGCTTATGGAATTTTTATGACATTAAGGCATGCTAGCTTTAGCATATATAGAGATGTTGGTATGGGTTTTGGTGGTGATATATTTGGAGCTCATACATATACTTGGGGTATTTTAGTATATTGGGTTGTAATTTTGGCTATGGGTATTTTTATACTTTTTGCTAAAAATAGTGAAATTGCTGCTGATATTTCAAGAAAAGATACTAGAATAAAAAAATTATCACCATACTCAAAATTTGTTATTTTTATAAGTATTATTGTAGTTTTTTCAAATGCATTTCAAGCTTTAATTTCAGCAGGAATTCCTCCATATAGTGGAAAAGGTAGCCCTGAAAGAATTAGTTTAAATAATACTTGGACAACTGGAGTTTGGAAAAGATTTCAAAAGCCTTTTTCTTTTGTTGGTTCTAATATAGTTGAAAATCCATATATAAGTGGAGAACAAAATAAAATAAGTATTAAGTTTAATGAAAATTCAAATGATGGGGCTTTTGTAAATTTAAAACAAGCGCCAAAAGTTAAAAATGAATTTAAAATTCCTTTTAAAGTGGAGGGAATTTTTGGTAAAGGTGTTGCCTCATCTCTTTCTTATAATAAAAATGATGATAGTTTTGCAATTTCAAATACCGAAGGTGGAGTTTATTTTACTGATTTAAATTTTAAACAAACCCACTATGCTATTATAGATAAACCAAATGGTAGAAATATAAAAAAAGCTGTTGCCTCTACTTTTGTTGATAATATGTTTGTTGTAGCAGGTTTTAATAAAACTATTTTTGCCGTTAAAAAAACACCTAATAGTAAAATAGATTCTTATAAAGAGTGGAATTCATTTCGTAAAACAAGTGGTGGTTTGGAAATGCCTTGGTATAGAGATAGACCAGCATTACTTACCATAAGAGCAAAAAAACAATATATTCTAACTCTTAGTAAAGATAAAGATAGTGATTTTATGTATATGATATCTGTTCCTAATGATAAAGTAAAAGGTTCAATACTTATAAAGGTTGATACAAAAGATAGATTATTAAGTAGTGAAAGTTTAATAAGTTCTAAAATTGATTTGAAAAAAGGAAGGGATATTAAAGATTATTATATAACTGCTGGTGATATTTATGGTGGAAAATTTTTGGCATATTCAAAAAATTATAATACTCTTTTAGTTATCAATTTAGATAGTGCTAAAATTATTGATGCATATGAAATGCCAAAAATTGGTGATATATCTTCAATAACTATAAAAGATAGTAGCATTTTTGTACTATATTATAAAGAAAAAGAGCCATATATAGCTGAAATTGAAAATCCTTTAATTCTTAATTAACCGATGGTTAAAGACTATAATATTAGTCTTTAACCATTTTTATTTAAAACCATCTTTTTTTAAAAAACAATAAATAAGATAGCTACTAAAAATATTATAAAATTACTGCAAAAAGGTATCCATAATGCCATTTTAACTCAGACATAAAGACAAAATTCATACCTTAATACTAGCTATAAGTATTAGTGAAAGAAAAATAACATTAATAATTATAAAAATTTTCATAATTTTATTTTATTTGAAAAACTTCTAAAAATATATTATGTATATATTCTAACTTTTTAAAATTAAACTTTGAATATTGTAAAAATTAGTTTTACATAGGATATGAGAGTCAAAAAAGTAAAATTTGTCCATAATGTGGTAGTTGAAATATACGTTATGCCATTGTAATGTTTGGTAAGATGGCACCAATGTATGAAGTGTTATATGAAAATTTTAAAAAATGAAACTATTTGTTTATATAGGAACTAATGGTGAAGTTTTGAATATAGTAGCTTATGCTAGAATAGTTAAATTTAGTATTTTAAATAACCTTGAATATTCTAATATAAACATATATTTTTCAAAATCTTATAATGAACTAGCAACTAAGGCTATTTTGAAAATTGAAAAAGATATAGAAAATTTTATTAAGAATGGAAAAATCTAACTAATTTATTTTTTAAATTTATTTTTGATATTTATTATTAAAAAAATTAGGTTATACTAATGATTAATTTTTAAAAGAGGTTAAAATGAGTAATTATGCTATAAAACATATGAATGAAGACCATAAAGATGTGGTTGAGTTGCTTTTTAAAAAATACGCTTTTGTTGAAGATTCAAGCGGAGCAGAAGTTATAGGACTTGATAGTGTAAGTATAACAATACAACAAAATGACAAAAAGATAAATATACCATTTTTAACAAAAGTAGATGAAAATTTTAGTTTTAAAGATGTTATAATTGAGCTTTATAATAGTGTTAAAGATGATGATAAAAATGATAAAATACAAGGACAAATGCTTGAGTTTATACAAAGTTTTAAAACTGTTTTAATTTCTAGTTTAGACGATGAGCAGTGTGTTACATCTTATGCACCATTTGTAAAAATTGATAATGATATTTATGTTGTTATATCTAGTGTAGCAAGGCATTATCATAGTATAAAGCAAAATCCAAATAAAGTATCCTTAATGTTTCTACAAGATGAAAAAGATGCTAAAACTATTTTTGCTAGGGTAAGGGCTGGATTTGAAGTAGAAGCTACTTTTTGTGATGAGTTAAAAGATAGAGTTTTTGATGAATTAGAAAAAATAAATCCCAAAGAGACAGCATTAAAACACATAAAAACTATGAATGATTTTCATATCATTAAATTTAAATTAAAAAATGGTCGTTTTGTCAAAGGTTTTGGAGGTGCTTATGATACTTTTGGGCTTAAAATTTTAGGTGCTGCAAAAACTAAAAATCCACATGATTATAAAAAATAGTGAAGATTTTCTAGAAAGATTTTTACAGCTGGTTGATGAAAAAGATAAAATAAAAGATAGTATTGAGTTTTAATTAAAAAATAAATCAATAAAAGAAGAAATACAATGCATAGAACAAGAGTGGTATTAAATGAAAAAAATTAAAAAGAGAAGATAAATATGATGCAGATAAAATGTATTATGCCTTAGCTGAATATGCAAAAAAACATCATCTTAATAGTAAAAGATAAAAACACTTTTATTTGTTTTGGAACACAATATAATTTAGGATATTTAAGAAATTATGTTTTTGACTATTTAGCTTAACTTATAGTTACCTAGTAATGTAAAAAGGTGAATTTGGTTTTGTGAAAAAGATAATTTAAATAAAGATATGATTGAGTATTATAGTAAAGAAGTAAAAAAGGTTGACTAATATGAAAGATAAGGAGCTAACTATAAAAGCTATAAATTTTTGATTTGGATACAAAAGAGTTAGAAAGAATTTTTAGTGGCAACATTTCAAAGTTTTTCTAAAATTCAATAAACTCTTTATTGCTTAAAATTTTTAAAGTATATAATGACAAATATTAGTTGTTTAAATAGTTTTTACAACTAAATCATACTATAAACTTTAAAAATTTAAATAAATATAAAAATTTTACTCTATTTTAATATATGATATATTTTAAATATTCAGTTAAAACTATCTTTTTTCTTGAAAATTACAAGTGGTATAATAGCCAAAAGTATCATAAAAATTATTGCAAAAAGGTATCCATAATGCCATTTTAACTCAGATATAAAGATAAAATTCATACCATATTGCTAGCTATGAGTGTTGGCAGAAGAAATATAACATTAATGATAGTGAAAATTTTCATAATTTTATTTTGTCTGATTTGAAAAACTCCTAAAAACATATTATGCATATATTCTAAATTTTCAAACCTAAACTGCGTATATTGTTTGTTAAGGTTGATTTTCCAGCTCCAGGTTGTCCACCTAAAACATAAGAGCTTTGGAATAAGTATTTGATTTAGAAATTTTGCTCTTTATAATAATCTCTTTTTTTCAAATTTCATTAATTTTATTTTTAAAAACATTAGGCTCTATCATATTTATCTCTTATTTTTTTTATTTCTTTCAACATTTTATTATAATCTATATCTTTATATTCAGTTTCCAAAATTTCTCTTCTTAAATTGCACATTTTTTCAAAATCTTGCATTATTTCTTGTGTTCTATCTTTTGGTAATAAATGTCCTATACTGGCATATTCTAACAAAACATCTTTTTCCATAATTGTTGCCATTTTATCTCCTTTTTTTTATTTTTAATTATTTGTTGTATATTTATTGAATTACAATATTTTTTTAAACTCTTCTAGGTTGCTATTTAAATTTTATCTTAGCTAACCGTGCTGTATAGTTTTTCCCCTATTCTTTCTTCTATCATCTTAATATATGGTACTTTCATCTCATCAAATATTTTTTTATATTTATTAAAATCTATTTCTGATTGTTCTAAATGTATTAATTCCCTAACTATCTCTATACATTTATCTACATCTTCATTTTGAGCAAATTTTTCTTCAGTTATTACTGCACCTGAAATAGTTCCTGGTAATCCATTAAATAACTCAATTAACGCCTCTTTTTCTACAAATGTTGCCATTTTTTCTCCTTTTTTATTTTTAATTATTTGCCATATATTTCATTAGGCTATAGTGATCTTTCCATAAACCAAACTTGGAATTAGCAGCAATCCCCTGAGCTTTGTTTACTTGGTGAGCTAAAGCCTTATCTTTTGTGTATTTGCCTTTTTTATAAGCCACTGCATATCCCTGTTTAGCGATTTCTATATTGTAATTCCAACCATCATTACGATATATTACGCATAAATTTCTTTCATATCTATCTTTGTGGCAGCCTTTGCAAACTCCTCTCGATTTTTTGCCTGGTATAAATCTTTAATATCTAAAAGTTTTCCCGCTGGCTGAGATAATAATTTAGCATTTCTTCCAATATAATCTATGCTTTTAAGAGCTTTTTCTATAAATTTGCTTTTTTCGACTTGATCTAAGACTTTTAATTCAGGAATTTTATTATTTTTAACATTATTTAGAAAATCATCTTTCATATACTTTGTATTTTGGTCGATAAGGTTATGGGTTTGTTCTTCAAATGCTTTAACCATTCCGCCCAATGCGTTTTCAGCTGTTCCATAAGAGCTTTTATCATCTTTTTTATCACTAGTTTTAAGCTTATTTGAATTTACTATGACTGTAATTCCATCACTTTCGTAGGAATATCCTACACCACCTGTATTGTTCAAATCAATATTTTTCATTTTCTATCCTTTTTATATAACCATATAATATCTTAAAACCCAAATAAACCCTATAAACACACAAAATAGTAAAAATAGTTTTAATTTCAGTCTTTTTATATTTAGTTTGGTGCAGAAATTTAGACGGATTATAAAAAATAAAATAAAGATATTAATTAAAATAACATAAGCTAAAAAATTTGCCATCAAAATAACCGTAATCTTTCCACCTCGTAAAATATCAGCTATTTTTGTTACATCACTAGCTGGTCCTCTTATTGCATACATTCCATTCGTCAAAGTTTCTCCAGTATAAATATCATACACAAAAAAATATAAAAAAATCATGATAAAAAGACTTAGTAATGTAGCATATACAGGACTGTCTTTTGCATTTCTATTTGAAGTTTCGTATAAATTATCAGTTCCGAAAATATATAAAAATGTTTTATAAATATAAATAGGAAAAATTATAATAAAAACTAATGTCATATATGAGAAATAAAATACTATATTCCAAGGTGCTTGCCACAGCATAAGCTCTTTGATGAGTGGAACAAAAGAAGCCATAAACTTACAAAAATAAAATAAAAACGGAAGCCTATCCAAGATATCAACTGGTATCAAATAAACAGTCAAAGAAAATACCATATAACCAATAACTATAAAACTCATATAGTTTTTATTTGGAACTTTACCTTTTTTAGCAATGTTTATTAGCTTATCACCAAATTTTGTTTGCATTTAAAATCCTAAGTTATATTTTTTATTATTCCGGTACCTTTTTCTATAGCCTTACTCGCTTCCTCTACCTCTTTTTCAATATCTGGAAAATATTTATCAGACATATTTATCTCCTTTTAATAATTCTAAAATTTCATCTCTTTTGTGTTCTTTGGTATAAGATATAAGTTTTTCTAAAAATTCTTTATCGCACTCTAAAAGTCCATTTTCTATAAATAGTTTGATACACTCTATATCGTTTGTAAAAACTAAAAATTTAGTCACTATTTCTAGTTCTTTCTTATTAAAATAAGAAATTTTATGATATTTAAATAGTTTATTTGCTCTTGATATCACATCGTTTCTTAAAATTTGATATTTTTTGGAATTTATGGTTTGAAGCATTTGAGTGTCTGGTGTGATGTCTGGCTTAAATTTTACTAATTGTATCAAACCAACAAAGTCCCAAAAAAGATAATTAGCGACATTTATATTTTTACTTAAAAGATAGTCAAATATTTTTTCGTTTTCGGTTGCTGAGATTAAGACATATGGAAGCCCTCTATTATTACCAAAATTAATATCTGCACCATATTTAACAAGTGTATCTAATAAATAAATCTTATATTCATGTTTCGTAGGTAGTAAAACAACCGTTTGTAATGGTGTCATTATCTCATCTTCTACAAAATTTAAATCCAACCCGTAGCTACTAAAAATTTCAATATATTTTTCAAAAACATTGTCAAACTCAGATAAACCAAATTTACTCATTGAATAAACAATCAATAGTTTAAATATAGGTCTATTACCATAACTATCAGCGGTATTTACTAAAGCTGGATTTTTATCAAGCATTGATTTTATTTTTTCATAATCATCAGCCATAATAGCTTCATTTAAAATTTCTACTTGTTTGGCTAAATTCTGCTCTTGTAGTGTTGTGTTGTTATCTTTCATCGTATTTGAAAAACCAAAACTTAGTATAAGAGATAAAAAGAGTATTATTTTAAAAATTTGTTTCATTAATATGCCTTTTATTTGAATTTACTATTTTCATTTTGAAATTTTATGCCACAAATTTATAACTACTGAAATTATAAATCTTTTTGGTTGCTAATTGATTACTTTGCTCTTCTTCTTGTTTCTTTTTTAGTTCGTCTAGTTCTTTTTGCAAGTCCTCTGATAATTTTTTAATAGTTTCGCTATCTGGGTTTTCCTCAAGGTAGTCTTCCAAACTTTTTATCTTTTTTTCAAGTTTATTTGATTGAGATTTTTCAGGAGTGTCTATTCCATATAATCTACATCTATAATCTCCTGCCCATAATCTTAAATTTATCCTTTAAATCCTCATCAAATTTAGGTAATTTTAACATAACACTTAAGATTTTTTGTTTATCTAATATATTTTCCCTAATTTTCATATTTATATTTTCGCATTTAGATATACCTTTAAGTATAATTTCGCTTTTATTTTGATAATTATCTAAAACCAATTTTCTTATTTTTGAAATATCTTTTGATAATTGTTCTATTTTGTTGGTATTTATGTCTCTTTTAATATCTAATATTTTAGCTAATATATTATTGCCATCTTTGAATGATTTTATTTAAAAATAGTATTTTTTTGAATTTCATCAAAAGTTTTTGAAATAAAATATCTTACAGAAATGAAAATTTTATCCTTTAAAATAAAAGAGATAGTTTCATTTCTAGTATTTTTTTCATCAGAAATTAAGAAAAACTCTCTATTTCTATTTTGTTATTTTCTTTGCAATACCTAAAACTAGCTTCTATCTCTTCACTATCCTTTTTATCAGGAAATTTAATCCTGAAATTTTCTTCTATAAATTCTATTTCATCTTGTGTTGGAAATGATATATCTATCCAAATTATATTTTGTTTATCCTCTTCTTTTAAATCGTCTTGCTGCAGAGGTTTTTTTGACCCTTTAAATAGAACTTTATCATACTAATCCTTTACTAAATAGCCTTTTTAAAAAATATCATAGCTATAAAAAATGATATTATACCAATTATAAACATAGGTATAAGATACTCTAAACTAGCTAAAAAACTAATATCTTTTAAAAATACACTTCTTATAAATACAATATAATATTTTAATGCTACAAAATCACTAGCAGGTTCAAGCCATGAGGGCATATTTTCCACAGGTGTTGCAAAACCTGATAGTAAAAAAGATGGCACTAAAAAAACAAATGAGTATAAAATTGCTTGTTGTTGGGTATTTGCGATAGATGATATAAAAAGCCCAACCCCACAAACACTAAATAAAAATATTACAACACCTAAATAAAGTAACCAAATAGAGCCAACTAATGGAACTTTAAAGATAAAAAACATTATAAAAAGTATGATGCTTGATATAAAAATACTAATCATTAAAGCTGGTAAGAGTTTTCCTAACATTATCTCAAATGGTGTTAAAGGCGAAACTAAAATTTGATCAAAAGTGCCAAGTTCTCGCTCTCTTGCAACAGACATAGCTGTTAATACAACAGAGGTTACTAATGTTATAGAGCCAAAAATACTTGGTAAAATCCACCAAAAATGGTTTAAATTTGGATTATATAAATTTCTTAATTTTATATTTGAATTTGTTGGATTCTGAAGGATTTCTTCTATATATCCTTCTACCATTTGAGAGGAATTTGAACGCCTTCCATCTAGAATAATTTGGATATTATTTTTTGATTTTGAAAAATCGCTAGGTATTGTAACTAGGGCGATTGCTTTTTTCATATCTATTAATTTTGCACCCTCTTTATAACTTTTTACCATTATGATATTTTTAATGTAGCTTGAACCCTCAAATTTACGCAAAATTTCATAACTTTGAGAATTTTGACTTTGATTAAATATAGCTAAATCTATATTTTTAACCTCTAAATTTATAGAAAAAGCAAATATTAAAAGTTGTATTAAAGGAGCTCCAAAGACTAAAAATAGATTTCTTTTATCGTTTTTTATAGCCAAAAACTCTTTTTTTATAAGTGCTATTAATCTCAATCCAAACTCCTTTTAACACGCCTAAACATAAGGAAAAAGAAAAAAGCTCCTATTAAAAGCATTCCTAAAATATCCATTAAGAAAATTTCATATATATTACCAACTAAAAATATAGTTTGAAGCGAGCTTACAAAATATCTAGCGTGAATTATATATGAGAGATACTGAACAAAATTTGGCATATTGCTTATCTCAAAAATTGCCCCTGATATTAAAAATGCAGGTAAAAATCCAACTATAATTGAAGCTTGTGAAACAACAAATTGATTTTTAGCCATTGTAGAGATTAAAAGCCCAATTCCCAACGATGGAAAAAGATATACAACGCTAAGTAGCATTAACATTAAAATTGAGCCACGAAATGGAATTTCATACCAAAAAAATGCTACTAAAAAGCAAATTAACATTGAAGATAGAGCTAAAAATATATAAGGAACAAGCTTACCTGCTATTATTTCAACCATACTAACAGGTGTGGCAAGTAAGGCCTCCATAGTCCCCCTCTCCCACTCTCTTGCTATAACCAATGCTGTAAGCAAAGTTCCAATTAAGGTCATTATAACAGCAATGGCTCCAGGAATTAAAAAATACCTACTTGATACAGGTGTGTTAAACCACATAGTTGAGTTAATTTTAATATCATTTGCAATATTTTTATCTAAAGCCCAATTTTTTATAATCTCACTTGAATATTTTGCTATTAAACCAGCTGTATTTGGCTCACTTCCATCAATTAAAAGTTGAAGCTTTTGATTTTTTTTAAAATTTTCATCTATGATTAATATGGCTTTTAAGTTGTTGTTTTGAATATTTTGCATAAATTTCTCTTTATCTTTGCCAACTTGGGTATCAAAGTATTTTGAAGCTATGAAATTTGAGATTAAATCATTTGTTGTTTTTGAGTTTTGATGAGAGATTATACCAAATTTAATATTTTTTGAGTCCAAAGATACAGCATAACCCATTAAAAATAGCAAAATCATAGGCAAAACAAATGCTATTATTATAGAGCTAGGATCTCTAAAAACTTGCAAGGTCTCTTTTGTCGCAATGGCTTTAAATCTTCTAAATTTAAAATTATTAATCATATCTTTTTACAAGCTCTATAAAAGCCTCCTCCATAGTTACATTTGTGCCAACTTGTGCTTTAAGCTTTGTAGCTGAACCAATTGCAATGGCTTTTGATTTATAAAGAATAGTAATATTATCACAAAACTCAGCCTCGTCCATTAGATGAGTAGTAACCATAATCGTAACACCCTCTTTTGCCATTGTATTTATCTGAGTCCAAAACTCACGCCTAGTTAATGTATCAACCCCACTAGTTGGCTCATCTAGGAATAAAACCTTTGGATTATGCATAGAAGCACATGCTAAACTAAGCCTTTGTTTAATTCCTAAAGATAGGGATTCAACCTCGTTTTTTAGATATTTTTCAAAGTTAAAATTATCAATCACAGCATCTATTTTAGCCCTTTTTGCTCTACCTTTTAAACCATAAACTCCAGCAAAAAATTCTAAATTATCTATTAAATTTAAGTTTTTATAAAGTGAGAATTTTTGAGCCATATAACCGATTTGCTGTTTTACTAAATTTGAACTTGAATATAAATCTTTTCCTAAAACTAAAGCTTTGCCACTTGTTGGTCTTATAAGACCGCAAAGCATTTTAAAAGTTGTTGATTTTCCTGCTCCATTTGGTCCTAATAGCCCAAAAATTTCACCACTTTTAACACTAAAACTTACATTATCCGTTGCTGTGAAATCTCCAAATTTCTTAGTTAAATTTATAGCTTCAATGGTAGGTTTATTAGAAATTTGTAAGTTTAAGTTTTTAAAAAGTTCTGATGTTGGTTTTAGTTTTGGATTGATTAAATCCAAAAAAACATCTTCAAAATTTGGCTCTATATTTTTAGCATTTTTAGGAATTTGAAATTTAGAGTTTTGTTTTATGCTAAATTTTATATCATCTCCAAAAATAGTGGCGTCTAAAATATTATCATCACTTAAAAGTTTTTCAAGGGTTGCTTTTTTATCCTCACTTTTTAGTAAAAACACCCTATTTTCTAATCTTTTTTTGGCAATTTGAGGTTTATCATGAAAGAGAATTTCACCCTCATTAAGCATTATAACTTCATCACACATATTTGCTTCATCTTGATATGAGGTTGCCCAAAGTATAGTCATACCCTCTTTTTGCAACTCTTTTGCCATATCCCAAAGCTCTTTTCTAGCAATAGGATCAACCCCAACACCAGGCTCATCTAAAAGTAAAAGCTTAGGTTTTTTAATTAAAGCACAAGATAGTGCTAATTTTTGTTTCATTCCACCACTTAAATTTCTAGCAAATCTATCTTTAAATTGAATTAGCTTTGTAAATTCCAAAAGCTCTTTTATACGCTCATTTTTATCTGAAATTTCTTGTAAATCTGCATATAATCTTAAATTTTCATAACAACTAAGATCCTCATATAAGCCAAAATTTTGAGGCATATAACCAATTTGTGATAAAAAATCATAACTTGAGTTTGGCATATCAAAACCCAAAACTTCAAGCTCTCCACTAGTTTTACTCATAAGCCCTGCAAGTAGTCTTATAAGTGTAGTTTTTCCAGCACCATCAGGCCCAACAAGTCCTGTTATTATACCTTGTGGTATGTTAAAACTTATACCCTTTAATGCTAATATATTTTTAAAAGTTTTGGTTAAATTTGAAGCTTTTATCATTTTAATTTAAGATGAACAGGCATTCCTTGTTTTAAAAGCCCATCATTTTCGTCAAAAACAACTTTAAATCTATAAACTAAATCAGCTCTAAGTTCTTGTGTTTGCACATTTTTTGGTGTAAATTCAGAAACGCTAGATATAAAACTAATATGCCCATTATAAGGTTTATCTCTTAAATCTGTAAAAATTTCCATCTTATCACCTAGTTTTATCTCGCCTAAAAGTGGTTCATCTATATAAGCTCTAACCCAAAAATCATCACTTTTAGCTATCTCAACTACTGGCTCACTAGGGTTTGCAACCTCCCCTATCTCTTTATATTTTGTTAAAACTACTCCATCAATTGGGGATTTTAAAGTATGATTTTGAATATCTAGTTTAATTTTATCAGCATTTATTTTTAGTGAGTTTATAAGCTCTATCTGAGTTTTGATATCCTCTTTTTCATACCCATTTTTTAGCATTTGGTAATTAGCACTTGCAAGATTTGCATTTGCTTTTGCCATTTCAAAATTTGCTTTTACTTTTGTGTATGTATCTTGTGATGTCGCTTTTGATTTTAAAAGTTTTTCTTGTCTATTAAAGCTACTTTTTGCTTCAACTAACTTAGCATTTGCAATATCTAAATTTGCCTTTGCTTTTTTAATCTCTTCAACTCTAAAACCTTTTTGCAGTTTTTCTAGCTTTATCTCATTTAGTGCTATTTGCGAGTTTAACTCATCTAATTTATTTAAAAGATATGAGTTATCTAAGCTAGCAAGTTCTTCACCTTTTTTTACCTTATCGCCCTCATCTATTTTGATATCAACTATCTGCCCTAAAAATCTAAAAGATAAATTTGATGTTTCAATGTCAATATTGCCATAAAATACAAGCTCATTTTTATCTTTTGAAATTTGAAATTTATATAGTTCATATCCACAAAAACCAATAATTAAAACTATTAAAAATAAAATAATCTTTTTCATAATTCCTCTTTAAAATTCTATCTAATTTTAACATATTATAATTTAAAATAAAAAACTTATATAAATATGTTGAAATTGAATTTATGGTATAATTTGGTTAAAAATTTAGGAGATAAAATGTTTAGAAAACTAGTTTTAATAGTGCTTTTTTCTATTTTTGCCTGCGCTACTGAAGTGATTGATATTTTAGATAGAAAAGTAGATATAAAAGATAATCCTAAACGAGTTGTTTTGACATTTTATTTTGAAGAGTATTTTACAGCTACAAAAGATGATGGTATAGATAAGATAGTTGGATGGTCTAGAAAGTACTGGGAGGGAAGAAGACAAGCAAGCTGGGACGCTTTTAAAGAAAAATTTCCACAAATTGATGAAATTCCTGATGTTGGGTATGGACCTAAAAATACAATATCTTTTGAAAAAATTATCTCCTTAAAACCTGATGTTGTAGTGTTTGCATTAAATGACTATGCTAAGGTTAAAAATAATTTAGCAAATCTTGAAGCTGCAAATATCCCTGCTGTTTTTATAGATTTTCATGATCAAAAATTAAGCAACCATGTAAAAAGTATGGAAATTTTAGGAGAAATTTTTAAAACCCAAGACAAAGTTAAAAAGGTAGTTGAATTTTATAAAAGCAAATTTGAGATAGTTCAAAATAGACTTAAAAATATACCAAATTTTAAAAAACCTAAAGTATATCTTGAATTTAGTGAAAAAGATGGACCTAGTGTTTTTGGTGGAACTTGGGATGATAAAATGTGGGGTGCATTTGCAAATATCGCAGGTGGAGAAAATATAGCAAAAGGTATAGTAAAAGGGACAACTGCAACTATAAATCCTGAACTTATAATAGCTAAAAACCCAGATGTTATAATTTTTGCAGGAAATTATTTTTTAAACAGTTATAAAAATATTCCACTTGGATATGGGATTACTAAAGAGCAAGCAAAAGCAAATTTAAAAGCCTATGCAACTAGACCAGGTTGGAATAGTATAAATGCTGTTAAAAATGGCCATATATATGCACTTTATCATGATTTAAGTAGGCATATTTTTGACTTTACCGGGGTGCTATTTTTCGCAAAAGCTTTACATCCTGAAATTTTTAGTGATATAGAGCCAGAAGAGGAACTTAAGAAATTTTTTGATGAGTTTTATCCTGTTAAATATAGCGGAACTTGGATGATTAGTTATTAATTATGAAAGATTTTTATAAAAAACTTGTATTAAAAAGATCTATATTTCTTTTAGTGGGATTTTTTTTATGTATGGTATTTTTAATACTTGATATAAGTTTAGGTCCTGCAAAATATAGTTTTTTAGAAGTTTTTGAAGCTATTTTTGGAACTCCAAAAGATGAGAGTATAAGTGTTATAATACATAGCATGAGAATTCCAGCTGCTCTTATGGCAGTTGTTGCTGGTGCTAGCCTTGGGCTTAGTGGTGCTGTTATGCAAACTATACTTTCAAATCCACTAGCAAGTCCATACACTCTTGGTATAGGATCTGCAGCTGGATTTGGAGCAGCTGTTGGGATAGTTTTATTTGATGGTAGTTTTTTAGGTATAAGCTCTTTTGCATTTTTATTTTCATCTTTAAGCATACTTTTTATATATTATCTTAGTAAGCGTATATTTTTGGGCTCTTCAAGTATTATTTTAATCGGTATAATCTTAGTTTTTATATATCAAAGTTTGCAAGCTTTTGTTATATATCTTGCAAATGAAATTGAAGTTTCAAGCATAGTTTTTTGGACTTTTGGTTCACTTATGAGATCAAACTATACATATGTATCTGTTTTGGCTTTAGCGCTCATTCTAGCTCTTTTTATCGTACTTTATAAAGCTTGGGATTTAAATGCTTTGCTTTTAGGTGATGAAAAAGCGGCTAGTTTGGGTATAAAGGTTGATTCATTAAAGATAAGAATGTTGATTTTAGTTTCACTTCTTACTACTATATGTGTCTGTTTTGTTGGTACAATTGGCTTTGTAGGATTAGTTGCTGCTCATGTATCAAGACTGCTTATAGGTGCTGAGCAGAGATTTTTCTTGATATTTTCAGCAATATGTGGAGCTTTGCTTCTATCTCTTTCATCAGTTTTTAGTAAAAGTGTGGTAGATGGAGTAGTTTTTCCTATAGGCATAATAACATCTTTTATAGGTGCTATATTTTTCCTTGCTATAGTTTTAAAAAAGGGACTTAGATGATAGTTGATAATCTAAGTTTTAGCTATAAAGATAGGCAAATTTTAAAAGATTTAAATTTTGAAGTAAATGATAGTGAAATTTTAATGGTGCTTGGTGTAAATGGGGTCGGTAAAAGTACACTTATGAAATGCCTTGCAGGTGTGAATAAATTTAAAGGTTTAGTTAAGTTTGATAAAGCAAAAAAACTTGGCTATCTAACTCAAAATATTATAGAAAATGACGCATTAAGTGTTTTTGAATTAGTTCTTTTGGGCCGGATTGGAGAGCTTAAATTTAGGGTATCAAAAGATGATTTAGAGCGTGTAGAACATGTTCTAGAACATGTTGGAATCACTCATCTTTCTAAAAGGTATTTTACACAACTTAGTGGTGGTCAGCAAAGACTTGTTTTAATAGCACAAATGCTTGCAAGAAGCCCACAAATTTTACTACTTGATGAACCAACTGCAAATTTAGACCTTCTTCATCAAAGAAATATTTTAAAGTTAATTAAAGAGTATACAAAATACTACAATACAACAACCATTATAAATATTCACGATATAAACCACGCGTTAAGTTTTGGAGATAATATATTACTTTTAAAAGATGGAGAAATAGCATTTTTTGGTAAAAAACAAGAACTTGATATAGAGTTATTAAGCGAAGTTTTTGGGGTTAAATTTGAGTATGTAACAAGTAAATCAGGTGAGAAAATAATAATAGATATATGACTATTAACTAGGAAAATGATGGAAGATTTTAATTTATTAAATATAATTTATATACTTTGTATAATGGGTATTGTTTTTCATAAAAAAATTTTTACAAAATTTAACTTTAATACTTTTTTAAAAATTTTATTTTGGATTGGGCTGATTTTAGTGTTAATTCTTTCAAGAATAGTCTCTTTTGATATCCCATTTAAAATTTTAACAACTAAAATAGCAACAAAAATTACCAAAAAAATAATGGAACCATTTGTAAGTTATAAATTTAAAGAGATAGTTAAAGTTTATGATAAAGATAATGAGCATTTTTTTATAGCTAAACTTTTAGATAAAGATAGTAAAGAGGTTTATTTAGTTGCAAATCCAAGTTGTAAATATCTAAAAGATTGTTTTATTGATACAAAAAGATTGTTATTGTTAGATGAAATGATAGAGCCAAGTAAAGAAATTTTTACTAGGCGAACTTGTAAAGATCTTATAATCAAAGATATAATAATGAACTCTTATAATTCATATTTTAATGACAATAACTTTCCTGATAGCTCTAAAAAAGGTAAATTAGAAATTATAGATTTAAAAGACGCCTCAAAAGGTGTGGAGGATATGGATTATGGCACAATTAGTGAAATTTATAGAAAGAACATTAAAGAGCAAAATTTAACTATTTTAAACCATTGCGAGGGTAAATTTGCATATTTTTATGATGGAAACCTCTCAAATATGAAAGAGATGAAATATGCATTTGATGTAACAAATTTTGATAAAAATAAAACATTAATAAGCGGAAAAGTTACAGCTACGATAGTGTATGATAAAGGTGAGTTAAAAGCTATGGTTAATTATTTTGATTTAGAAAAATTACAAAAGTTAGAAGATGAGTTAAAAAAACAAGGTATTGAGATAAGCCACTAGCTTATCTCAAATTTTATACTTTAATACGAAGTTTCTCTGTAGTTGCGAGATCTACTACTTCTTGATTCATCTTTTCTAGAGGCATAATCTCTAGAGTTACTTTTTCTTGAGTTAAATTTTCTATCATCTCTTCCGCCCTCATCAAAAAAATCACTTTTATTTGAGTTGAATTTTCTTTTTTTACTTGAAGAGTTATCCCTACTTGAAGTTGTTTTTCTTGTATCGTTTGAATAGTTACTTTTACTTGTACTTCTTTTTCCTCTACCTCTTTTTTCTTCATATGATCTATCCATTAAAGGAAAATCATGCCCCGTAATCTCTACAATAGGTCTTCCTGTTAGTTTTTTAATGCTTGCTAAAAGAGGTTTTTCTGCATGACAACAAAAGCTAATTGCCGTTCCTTCGTTGCTTGCTCTACCTGTTCTTCCTATTCTGTGGACATAAGTTTCAGCAACTTCTGGAAGATCATAATTTATAACATGAGATAATTCGCTAACATCAATTCCACGTGCTGCTATATCAGTTGCAACTAGAACTCTTGTTCTTTTTTGCTTGAATTTATTAAGTGCAAATTGTCTAGCACTTTGAGATTTATCACCATGAATTGCATCAGCCATAATTCCTAAATTTTTTAATTGTTTAACGATTTTATCAGCACCATGTTTTGTTTTTGAAAATACAATCGCAGAAAATATATCCTTATCTTCAAGAAGTTTTATAAGCAGATTTGATTTATTATCTCTATCTACATAGTAAAATTCTTGTGAAATTTGATCTAGTGTTGAAGTTGTAGGTTTTACAACAATTTTTAATGGATCATTTAAGATATTGTTTGCAAGTCTTTCAATTTGGCTAGGCATTGTTGCTGAAAATAAAATTGTCTGTTTGTCTTTTGGTAGATATTGGATTATTTTTTTAACATCTTCAAGCATTCCCATATCAAGCATCATATCAGCTTCATCTAAAACAAAATGCTCAACCATACTTAAATCAATAAATCTTTGATTTACAAGATCTAGCAGTCTTCCTGGTGTTGCAACTATTATCTCTACACCTTTTGCAAGCATTCTAGTTTGTGGTCTTTGATCTACCCCGCCATAAATTGCAGTTGTACTTAGTTCTAAGTTTTTACCATAAGCTTTTAAGCTATTAGAAATTTGAACAACTAACTCTCTTGTAGGTGCTATAATTAAAGCTTTAGTACTTTTTTTACCTTTTGTTTTTTGCTTTGTTGCAATTGATTGTAAAATAGGTATAGAAAAAGCCGCAGTTTTGCCTGTACCTGTTTGTGCACAACCAAGTAGGTCTCTACCTTTTAGGAGTTCTGGAATTGCTTTTTCTTGTATAGGTGTTGCGTTTGTGTATCCTTCAGAGATTAAAGCCTTCTGAATTGGCTGTATTAAATTTAAATCTTGTATTAACAAATTAAATTTTCCTTTTTTATAAATTCATAGAATATAAAAATCACAAGTAGTGAATTAAACAAAGCTATGAATATGGATTTATTTAATTTGTATGTTAGGAATTTTATATCTTATGTGAACAGTATACATGAAGTTAGTAAACAAACTATGTTTAAGTGCTAATTTAATATTAATTATAAAAATATAACTCTATTTAAGTTTTGGCAAACCCCAATTCATATAATATGCTAAAAGTCTAAAAACAACTCCAAAAACTAAAAGCATAAGAATGGCAATAATGCTATTAATTCCAAAATAATTCATAAAGAAATAACAAAGCCCTACTACAATGCTTATAGTTCCATAAAGACCTGTCTTTAAAAACCAAGGAACTTCGTTAAATAAAATATCACGAAGTATTCCACCCCCTACTCCGTTACAAAGTGCAATCATAGCAACACCAAAAATATTGAGGTTATACTCTAATGCTATTATGGAGCCAACTATGGAGAAGCTTACTATATCTATAGCATCGGTTGCAACATATATAAATTTCTTATCTATATCACTTCGTCTTTGAAGTTTAAAAAGCGCTGATAGTATAAGCATTATAATAACAATAGTACAAGGCATATAGTGAGTAAAAGAATAAAGTGGTCTAGAAACGATAGTATCACGCATAAAACCACCTCCTAATGCAGTTAGAAGTGCTGATACAAACACACCTAGCCAGTCGCAATTTCTCTTAGCAGCAAACAAAAATCCACTAACACTAGCTGATGCAATTCCTATATATTCAGGTATTAAAAAAATTGCTAAATCGTCCATTAAACCTCTAATTTTTTCAAATATTGTATAGTTTTAAAATATAAAATTAGTTTAATTATTTAAAATTTATAGTGAATTCTGTTTTATTTTCATCACTTTTGCAAGTTATTTTAAAGCCCAACTCATCTATAAATTTTTTAACTAAATTTAACCCTATTCCAAATCCACCATTTCTTTTATCAAATCTAGTATAGAGTTCAAAGATATGCGGTAAATTTTCCTTTGAAATTCCTTCTCCTGTGTTTGAAATACTAAATAAACCATCTTTTAAATATATCTTTATAACTCCATTTTCATTGCAATATTTTATGGCATTGCTAAAGAGATTATCTATGATTTTTGTAATTTTAAATTTAGATGTCTTTATAATAACATCATTTATATTTTTCTCTAAAGTAATATTTTTTTGTTCCAAAGGAACATCAAAGTATTTAATCCGTTCATTTATGATATTTGCTAGATTTATAATTTCAATCTTATTTTGTTCTTCTTGATTTCCCATCTTTAATGAAACTAAATCTTCATATAAATTTGAGATTGTCATAGAAGCAGTTTTAATATTTAAAAGATATTTTTCTGGGTTAGTTTTAAATAGCTCAATACTCATTAAAATTATGCTTAAAGGGGTGTTAATCTCATGAGTGGTATCTCTTATAAAATTATCTAAAAACTCTATTTTTTCATAAAGTGGGCGCAAAGATAGCTTAACTATAAAATATGCAATTAGTAAAATTATGAGTAATACAGTAGATGAAGTTAGTAGAATTTTTAATTTTAAGCTATTAAATTCATGTGTCAAATCAGTGCTTTTTAATATTATAAAATATTGACTTCGCATCATCCTAGAGTGAATTTGAAATTTTAAAAAAAAGTTTTTTCCATCAAAGAATTGCGTGGGTAAATTTTTTGCTATATCAAAATCTTTTTTTAGATATTCTTTTGTTCTTAAATTTAAAGCAACAGCTTTAGTATTACTAAAATCACCCTCTTCTAAGCTATTTGTTTCGTGGAGTTTAAATTGCAACTCTCTTCTTAAATCTCTTAAGTCAAAAGCTACCTGATTTATGATGAATTGTTTTTCTCTTTCATAAAAAAATTTACCAAAAAAACCTAAAAAAGCAATACTTGTTAAGATATAAAGTAGAAGTATTGGTAAGATATGTTTTTTGCTAAACATATTTATAACCTAGTTTTGATTGGCTAATTATGCGGTCTTTGCCTATAATTTTTCTAAGCTCACTAATATAAACACGCAAACTAAGTTCACTTGGCTCTTCATCATATTCCCAAATTTCATTAAAAATTTCATCTCTAGTTATAAATTTATCTCTATTTTTAATAAGCATAAGAAGCAGTCTACTTTGTTTGTTGGCTAAGGGTAAAATTTCACCATTTTTATATAAAATCCCATGTCTAACATCAAATTTAAGCTTACTATTTATATTTTCAAACTCATCTATATTATGTACAAAAGTTCGTTTGAGGATATTATTCACACGTAAAAGTAACTCTTTTAGCTCAAAAGGTTTTTTAATATAATCATCACATCCACTTGTAAAGCCATCTTTTAAATCATTTATGGTATTTAAAGAGGTTACGAAAATGCATGGTGTCCCTCGCCCACTTTGCCTTAACTCTTTTAATAGATCAAAACCACTACCGCCAATTATTTTAACATCAAATATCCATAGATCAAAACTATTTTCATAGGCCAAATTTAGTGCTTTATCATACTCTTTTACACCTATTACCTCATAATTATTTTCTTTTAAATAAGAACAAATCATATCAAGTAACATTGGCTCATCTTCAACTACTAAAATTTTTGACAAAATACTTCCTTGAATTTAATATAAAATAATATCGTTATTAGAATTAATATGCAGTTAAGTATCTAGTTTTAGTTTGACTCTACTATAAAATAGAGCCAAAATCAATTTATATTTTATAAAAAAGGTTTAAAGTATAGATCTAATTCTATTTTTATTTATTCATCATTTCTTGACCTTACATGCCTTGGCCCTTTTGCATGTCTTCACTATCCATCATCATACCTTCACCTTGCATACCTTTTTTCATATTAGCATGATCACCATGATTCATCATACCTTTTTTCATACCTTGGCCTTGCATCATCATGCCTTTACCACTCATCATTTTTTGGCACATCATTCCGCCTTGTTTTCCACTCATTTTTTTGCATTCACCATTCATCATTTTACCTTGACCGCCCATACCCATGCCGCCAAAGCCCATTTCTCTAGCCTCTTTTACAGTAAGAGAGTCTATTTTTTCGTTCATATTTTTTTTGTATTCTTGCATAAATTTAGCTCTGTCTTCATCGCTCATACTTGAGATTTTTTTATGCATTTCATCTTTAAATCCTTGTTTAATTTCTTTTGCTTGAGAATTCAACTTCCCTGCTCTTTTATGTACTTCAAAAGATACATCACTTAAAGTTTTCGCATCTGCATCTTTTACCATTGAGTATAACTCTGTGTTTGAACTATCCGAAATTGAAGCTGCAAACATACTTCCTGCTATCAAAATAGCTACTAAACTTAATCTTTTCATTTTTTTCTCCTTTAATTTTAAGATTTATGATGTAAGTTTATATAAAATTTGTGAAGAAAAAGTTAAGTAATTCTTAACATAAACACTAAATAGTTTTGTTTTATTGTAAAAATATATTTTATATATTATGAAGTGAATTTTTTGTAAAATAGATAATAGTTTTACAAAAAGGATATCTATGAACACAGTTGCATTAGTTTTTTTAGGACTTTTAGCTTTTGTAATACTTTCTATAATTTCAATTTATAACTCACTAATAGCTAAAAGAAATCAAGTTAAAAATATCCGTGCAGGGGTTGATACACAACTTAAAAAGCGATATGATCTTATTCCAAATTTAGTTGCAGCAGTAAAAGAGTATTTAACACACGAAAAGGAGACGCTTACAAAGGTAACAGAGCTTAGAAATAGGGCGATAGCTACAACTAGCGATGTTGAAAGTTTTGAATTAAATAGCCAGCTTTCAAAACTTTTAGGAAATATTCAGGTGTCTATAGAGGCATATCCAGAACTAAAAGCTAATGAGAATATTATGCATTTACAAACTACTTTAAATGAGCTTGAAGAACAAATAAGCGCAGCAAGAAGAGCCTATAATTCAAGTGTTATGATATACAATAATGCTATTGAAATGTTTCCAAGTAGTATAATTGCAAATATATTTAATTTTCAAAAAGATAAGTTTTTTGAAACTAAAGGAGATGAAAAAGAGACACCAAATGTTGGTAATCTCTTTAATAATTAATAAAAATGGAAAATTTAGAAGATTTATTTGAGATAGAAAAAGAGCGTTTAGATATTGTTGATAGACTTATAAAGGTTAGAAATACAGTTATAATCATAGCTGTTTTAGTTTTTATAGTCATATTTATAAAATCAGGATTTAGTTTTAGTGGAAATATTTTTTTTACCACTATATCTATAACTATAATTAGCATTAGTTTATTTTTTGCATATAAGGCTTACTCTACTAAAATTTATAACCATAACTTTAAAAATATAACACTAAGAAAGGTTCTTGCTGATATAGATCCGAGCTTAAAATACTACCCGTATAATTACATAGATTTTAAAGATTTTAATAACCCTAGAATGTATATACGCCCAGATATTTATAAAGGCAACGATCTTGTTTATGGAAAATATAAAGGTGTGAATATCAAATTTAGTGATTTGAATTTAATAGAAAAAGTTGAAATAATTGATGAAAAAGGACATAGAAAAACAAGTTACCGTAACATATTTAAAGGGATATGTTTTATAGCAAATTTTAATAAGCATTTTACTTCTGAAACTTATATTCGCTCATCTAGAAATGCAAAAACATATGGTAAAAGAGCCTATATGGATGATACTGAGTTTGAACGAGAGTTTAATGTTTATACTAACGATCAAGTAAATGCAAGATATATAATAACTCCACTTTTTATGGAAAGACTTTTGTTGATTAAAAAGCTTTTTAATGCTCCCATAAATATGGCATTTATTGATAATAAAATTTATATTTATATAGAGTTTAATAAAGATAGTTTTGAGCCAGATATAAATGCAACATTGATTGGAGAAAACTCACTTATAAAAAAGTATCAAGTAGATATCATCAATCTATTAAACCTAGTAGATGAGTTAAATTTAAATAGAGATATTTTTTCTGTTATCAAAGAAAGATAATGACACTTTTAGAGCTTGAAAAGGCACGAAAAGATATTTTAAGAAAATTTAAATGGTATAAAATTTCAGCATTTTTTGCTACATTTGGGATATTTATAGTTGCTATGACCTATTTTATGGCATATGGTTTTAATATATTTCTTGAGCTAGTGCAAATAATTAAAAATGATAGCTTAATAGTTAGAATTATAGCAATTTTTATGTTTATAATCTTTTTTTATATAGTATTTACTCTCCAACTTGAGAAGATAGTAAATAGTCAAAGCAAGGAATTCAGAAAAGCTTTTAAACAGATGTATCTTGCGCCATATATTAAAAAATTAGGATATTCATACATAAACTACTCTCATGTAAATGCTGTGTATTTGGTTAAAAGTAGGCTTTTCCCAAGTTTTTCAAATCAGTATGGAGATGATCAAATTAGTGGTAATAAAAATGGAGTTTTATTTACATTTAGTGATATTTATTTAGAAGATAGGGACGATACACATAAGATATATTTAAAGCTCTTTCAGGGTCTATTTTTTATGGCAAATTTTAATAAAAATATAAGTTCAAATACATTTGTTATGCAAGGAAATAAGCCAAGACAGATGAATGGTCTAAGTTTAATAAATATGGATAATCCTATATTTAACACTAAATTTCAAGTCTATTCTGATAATATTCAAAATGCTATGTATATCTTAAGCCCAGCACTTATGGAGAGGATAAACTCACTATCAAATCATATGAAATGCCCCCTACGCATAAGCTTTATTGATGGATATATCTTTATAGCGATTGAAAATAATATAAATAATTTTGAACCAGATATACACAAAAGTGTAATCACAACAAATCAAGCAGAAAAGATAAAAAAAGATTTGGAAAAGATTTTAGATATTGTAAATGTTTTGAGTTTGGATTCAAATTTGTGGATTAATTTTAAAGATGATAAGAAATTAAATTAGATTTTGTTAATTGAGGTTATTTATGCAATTTAAGAAGATGAAGAAAAAGGGAAAATTCCCTTTTTCTATCCTTATTTTTCGTTTCTTTCTTTTTCTTCTTTTTCTTTTTGAAAGATATTTAGAAGAACAAACTTATAACTTGCAAATAGTAAAACTATCCAAGTAAATAACATAATTATAGATTTTAACATTTTTTTTCCTTAATATATATGATCATCATTTTCGATCTCTTCTGTTGTTAGCTTTCTAGTATCCATTGCTTTCCAAACATAGATTATATAAGCTAAAACAAAAGGTATACCAATAGAGACATAAGCCATAGTTTTAAGTGTATATAGGCTTGAGCTTGCGTTATATATGGTTAGTGAACTTTGCAAGTCATGATAAGATGGATAAAACGCAGTATTATTTAACCCTGTTATCAAAAATACACTCATTACAGCTAAAATAACACCCAAGCCATATGGCCAAATTCCTTTTATACTTAGAGTAAATACACCTTTATAAATACCAAAAAGTGCAAGTAAAATTCCAACTAAAAGAAGTCCTAAAACTATAGGCATCTCAATTAAGTTCATAAGATACTTATACTCTTTCATAACTATTGTTCCATTTTCTGATATATGATATCCATCTGCTAAGACAACAGCTACTAAAAACAGTACTAAAAGTGGAACAAAGATTAAAGCATTTATCTTTAGAGATCTTCTAAATTTAGCTCTTAATCTATCATCATCAATATTATTTATAAGATAAAGGTTTGCACCAACTCTAGCTTGGAAAAATAGAGCTAATCCTAATATATAATTGAATGGATTTTTTAATGCTTCAAGGCCTCTAAGTGGACTATTCCACTCAACAAATCTACTACTATTTAGTGCAAAATCACTCCCACTAAAAAATGTTGAAACTGCTATACCTATTAAAATTACACCCAAAGAACCATTTATAAATAAAAAGTTTTCATAAGTTTTTTGCCCTAAAAAGTTATTTGGTTTTTTTCTATATTCAAAAGAAACTGCTTGAATGATAAAACAAAACAAAATTGCAAGCCATACCCAATAAGCACCACCAAAACTAGTAGCATAAAAGAGTGGAAAAGCTGCAAAGCAAGCACCACCAAACATTACTAAAGTGGTAAAAGTAAGCTCCCATTTTTTACCGATTGAATTTATTATCATATCTTTATCAAGCTCAGTTTGAGCAACACATTTTATTAGAGTTTGACCACCTTGAACAAACATCATAAATACTAAAATTCCGCCAAGAAGACTAACTATAACCCACCAATAAATTTGCAATAACTCATACATATTAAAATCCTAACTTAATTTGTTTTAGCATAATTTTAATTTCAGCTATAAGAAGTGCTGTAAACAACACTGCAAACAGAGAAAATGAAATTTTTACATTTATGCTAGCTAAATCAGTTGCAGCTATACCAACAGGCATTAAATCTTGTATTGCCCAAGGCTGCCTACCGACTTCAGCAACTATCCAACCTGCCTCGCTTGCAATATAACCAAGTGGTATTGAAAATACACAAAGCCATAAAATTTTTCTAAAATCTTCTATGCTATTTGCCATGCTTAAAAATAGAGTTACAAAAAACAGAATTATAAAGTATGTTCCAAGTGCAACCATAGTGTGAAAGCTATAGAAAGTAAGTCCAACAGGTGGCACTATATCCTCAGGTTTATCTAAGTATCCATAACCAAAATTATGCATATTTTCTTGTAAAACTTCTCTGAGTTCTTTTACTTTTTGAGTATTATTTTCTTCTTTAGCTATTTTTATGTTTTCTAGTGCTTTAATAGCTATTTTTCCACTATCAATTCTACTTTGTGCCGAAGGAATATTAAATTTTTCATTTCCGAAGACTAAATCATCAATCCCGGGAGTAAAATTATTTAAACCTCTTGTCGCCATAACACCTAAGATATATGGCGCTTCAATTTTCAAGATAAATGGATCTTTATTGTCTCCTATTTTTTTTGAATGATCTAAAATTCCCATTGCAACAACGCCAGCATTAACTTCACCTTTATAAAGACCTTCCATAGCAGCTAATTTCATTGGTTGTTTTTGAGCTACTTGGTATGCACTTTCATCTCCTGAAAAAAGCACAAATAAAGAGCTTAAAAGACCAAAACTAGCAGCAACTATAAAACTTTTTTTAGCCAATTGGAAATGTTTGTTTTTTAGCATAAAATATGCTGAAATTCCAAGAACAAAAAGAGCGGAAGTTACATATCCGCCTGATACTGTATGCAAGAATTTGCTTATTCCAACAGGTGAAAGAGCTACTTCAAAGAAGTTAGTCATCTCATTTCTTAATGTATCATCGTTAAATGTAGTTCCTACAGGAAATTGCATCCAACCATTTGCTACAAGTATCCATAAAGCACTTAAATTTGAACCAATGGCAACCATCCATGTTGAAAATAAGTGAAAGCCTTTACTTACTCTATCCCAGCCAAAAAATAGCACAGCAAAAAATGTGGCTTCTAAGAAAAATGCGAAAATTCCCTCAATTGCTAGTGGTGCACCAAAAATATCTCCAACAAACCATGAGTAATTTGCCCAGTTTGTTCCAAACTCAAATTCCATTATAATACCAGTTGCAACCCCAATAGCAAAGTTTATGGCAAAAAGTCTAAGCCAAAATTTTGTTATCTTTTTCCATTCTGGATTTCCAGTTTTTACATAAATAGTCTCCATAAAAGCTATTATGAACGAAAGCCCAAGGGTCAGAGGCACAAATAGAAAATGATAAATTGCAGTCAAGGCAAATTGCGCCCTAGACCAATCAACGCTAGCTAAATCTTGCATAAGTTAATCCTTTGTTAAATTTTTGTGAATAAAATTAATTTTCTCTTCTTCTGTTTTAAATTTTGTATTAACAGTTGTATTAAAAAATATCATTTTTAAGATAAACACCATAATAAAAATTTTAATCAGAATAATAGCCCAAAGTTTTTTGCCTAGTTTCATATTTTTGAAACCATCGATATAAAAATTTATAATATTTTTTAAAAAATTCATTACATATTTTACTGGTTATAAATTAAACCATTATTAAGAGTTTCTATTTTTAATGATTATTTTATTTATGATAAACAATAAAAGGGTATAATTACATATTAATAAATTTAAGGAAAAAATATGAGTAAGAAGAAGGAGACAAAATATATTTTTGTAACTGGTGGAGTGTTAAGTTCATTGGGTAAAGGCATTGCAAGTGCAAGTATAGCAACTTTGCTAAAAAAAGCAGGTTTAAAAGTTAGTATTTTAAAAGCAGATCCTTATATAAATGTTGATCCTGGAACAATGAGTCCATTTGAGCATGGAGAGGTTTTTGTAACTGATGATGGTGCTGAAACTGACCTTGATTTGGGACATTATGAGAGATTTTTAGATGAAAATTTATCTCAAAATAACAACTTTACAACAGGCAAAGTTTATAGTAGTGTTATAGAAAAAGAGAGAAAAGGCGAATATCTAGGAAAAACCATTCAAGTTATACCGCATATTGTAAATGAAATAGTTGAAAGAATTAAAAAAGCAGGCGAGGGCAATGATGTATTAATTGTAGAAATTGGTGGAACTGTTGGTGATATAGAAGGATTACCATTTTTAGAAGCAATTCGTGCTATGAGGGTCGAGCTTGGTAGATTTGATACGATAAATGTCCATCTTACATTAGTTCCATATATAAAAGCAGCAGGGGAGCTAAAAACTAAACCAACACAACATAGTGTAGGGGAGCTTAGGCGTATAGGTATAAGCCCTGATATGATAATTTGTAGAAGTGAAATGCCACTAAATAGAGAGTTAAAAGATAAAATAGCATCAAGTTGTGGTGTTGAAAAGCGTTGTGTTATAGAAAGTCCTGATAGCAGAAGTATATATAAAATTCCACTTCTGTTTTTACAACAAGATGTCCTAACTCCTATTAGTGAAATGCTAAATTTAGGGGAGCTAAAAGTTGATATGAGTGAGTGGGATAGTCTTGTAAAAAGAGTTATAGCTCCTACAAATTCAGTTAAAATTGCCTTTGTTGGTAAATATCTTGATTTAAAAGAGAGCTATAAAAGTTTAACTGAAGCACTTATTCATGCAGGTGCAAATTTGGATACAAGAGTTGAGATAAAATGGTGTGATAGCGAGAGAATACACGAAGATAATGTAGAGGAGCATCTAAAAAATATAGATGGAATTTTAGTTGCTGGCGGTTTTGGCTCAAGAGGAGTTGAAGGTAAAATGGAGGCTATTAAATATGCAAGAATCAATAATATACCATATTTAGGAATTTGCCTTGGTATGCAACTTGCTATGATAGAATTTGCAAAAAATATTTTAAAAATAGAAGATGCAAATTCGGCTGAATTTAATGTGGATACAAAAAATCCTATAATTTATTTAATAGATGAATTTATAGACAATAGTGGAAAAAAACAAATTAGAACACGTAAAAGTCCACTTGGTGGAACTATGAGGCTTGGTGGATATAATTGTAATATTAAAAAAGATTCACTACTAAGCAAAGCATATGGTGGCGCAAAAACTGTTAGAGAAAGACATAGACATAGATATGAAGCAAACCCTAAATATAGAGAGCAATTTGAGCAAAAAGGGCTTATTGTAAGTGGTGAGTCTGATGGACTAATAGAAGCAATAGAGTTGAAAAACCATCCATTTTTTATAGGTGTGCAGTTTCACCCTGAGTTTACATCGCGCTTAACTAATCCAAATCCAATTATTGTGAGCTTTATAGATGCAGCACTCAAAAATATTAGGTAAAAAAGAGATAAAGGAAATACTAGAGAAACGATTTGAAAAAGATATTCATACTAAAATTTCCGAAATCCCTTTACCTTGTGATTTAAAAGATGCCTATAGGGCTGCTGAGCGTATAAAAACTGCAATAAATAAAAATGAGCGTATAGCAGTAGTTGGGGATTATGATGTTGATGGCATTGTAAGTAGCGTTATAGTCGCTGATTTTTTTGATCTAATGGGAGTTGATTTTTTTGTCAAAATTCCAAATAGATTCTCAGATGGTTATGGATTGAATGCTGAAATTCTTAGAGATCTTAAAGATTTTGATTTAATTATAACTGTAGATAACGGAATAAGTGCCATTGAGGCTGCTGAGGTTTGTATAAAAAATGGTATAGATTTAATAATTACAGACCATCATATGCCAACAGAGGTACTTCCTAGAGCTTATGCTATTGTTAACCCAAAACAAAAAGATTGCTCTTTTCCGGATATTGAAATTTGTGGAGCTGAGGTCGCTTGGTATTTAATTGGAGCTTTAAAAGATATCTGTGGTGTTGAATATGATATGAGTTTATCTCTTGATTTGTTAGTAATTGCTATAATTGCTGATATGATGGAGCTTCGCGATATGAATAGGGTTTTAGTAAGAGCAGGAATAAAAAAGTTAAACTCATCTAAAAGACCATGCTTTTATGCGATTAAAAACTATTTTAATAAAGCTAAATTTGAATTTGATGATATAAGCTTTTTAATCTCTCCTCTTATAAATTGCACAGGAAGAATGGATGACGGGAACCTTTCTTTTAAATTTTTAAGATCAAGAAATTTAAAAGAGGCAGAGAGATATCTAAATATGATTGTTTCCATAAATAACTCAAGAAAAGAAGAGGAAAAATACCTTTATGAGAGTTCAAAACTTATAGTTGAAGATAATGATGAAATAATTGTTACTTGGGGCGAGGATTGGCATGAAGGAGTTGTTGGGATAGTAGCTTCAAGACTTTGTAGAAAGTATAAAAAGCCAGCAATTGTTTTTAGTGTGGATAAAGATAGGGCAAAAGGGAGTGCTAGAAGTGTTGGAAAATTTGATATTTTAAAATTAATAGCCTCTCAGCAAGATATATTAATAAGCTTTGGTGGACATAAGGGAGCTGCTGGACTTGTTATCGAGCCAGATAATCTAGAGCTTTTTAAAAGTAGGATAAACTCAAGTTGTTTTTTAGATGATTTAAGTATATGTCCATATGCTAATGAGCTTTTAGGAGAGATAAACTTAGCTGAATTTGACTTAGAAATGGTAGAAATTTTAGAGTTTTTTGAGCCATATGGGCAAAAAAATCCAAAACCAATATTTGAGATTAAAGATGCGATTATTCGAAATATTAGATTTATAGGCAAAGAACAAAATCATATAAAAATGACAATTGAAAAAGATGGAGTGCTAAAAGAAGCTATCTTTTTTAACTATGATGTCGATGTTAGGGTAGGGCAAAAGGTTAGACTGATAGTTTCAGCCATTAAAAACTCTTTTAGAGGAGTATGCAACCCCGAGTTTATTATAAAAGAGATTATAGAGTAAAATTTAGTTAAAAAATAGATAGATATCCTCTTGATCTTTTGCTATTCTTTCCATTAAAAGAAGTATTCTTTTGTCTTTATTTAAAAAAAGCTCTGAGCTATTTTCATAGAAATAGTATGGTAAATGATTTAACTTTTTATCTATCATATCAAAGCGTCTCCTTAAAATAGTTAAGTCATTTTTTATAATGTCATAATTTTCTATCTTAATGCTATTAATATAGGTGGTTAGTCTAAAAAGATTTAATGTTATATTCATTGAAAAATCGTGTAGTTTTTGATAACTATCCTTTTTACTAGATTTAATAATATTATTAAACTCATTTAAATTTTTAAGAATTGTACCAATTCTTTCTCTTATGTTTATATCATTTTCAGCAGTTGCAATATCTTTCATAAGTTTTGATAAATCGGTTATATTTTGTTTGAAAAGTGGCATTATTTCATCTTTGCTTCTTATTGGCCAAAATAGTTTTGATATTAAAAGGGCTATTGCAAAACCAAAACACATACTTAAAAATCTAAACATAATTAGTTCTGAAAAGTTATTAGATATTATTGAGAATAAGAAAGTCATAGCTACAATTAACGAAAAATTCCAGACAGGATAGGGAAAAGGTTTTAAATAAAATAATAAAAATAACACAATAGGAATAATAATAAATAAAAATAAAGAGTTTTGAAATAGTAAAACTATACTAATTCCAACTATAATTCCAAATAGAGTGCTTATTACACTATCTTGTATTATTAGTTTTATATTGTCTATTTTCATTCTCATTACGGTTATAACCCCTAAAGATACCCACATTCCTTTACTTATATTAAAGAAATTTGTTATGAATACACCTGAAGATATAGCTATCGCAAATTTAAAAGAGTATTGAAAAAGAGTATTGTTTAAGCTTATTGAATCTTTAAGTTTTCTCATAGAGAAGGTATTTTTTCTAGTTTTTAATACGATTTTTTCTTCTCCTCCAGCAACTATAATCTTAAAAAGATTATATAAAACATCTAAAGATGCCATAAAAATAGGCATTTCTTTTAGACTTTTTATTCTATCATATGTGTCAAATTTTAAATTTACAGGCTCGTTTTTAAAAAGATTTTTAAGTTCGTTAAGGTTGTAATCTATTTCATTTTGAAGTCTTTTAAAAAGTATTTTTCTCTTATTGTCACTAAAATATTTTATTCTTATAGTTGATATTAAATAGAGAATTTCTTCCATTTTATATAGGTAAAACAAAGCTCTAGTTTGATTTTTAATAAGGCTTGAGTCTTTATAATTAACGCTTTGTTTTGAAAAGATATTTTTTAAATTTTCTAGCAGTAATACAGTTTTATTTTGCCAAAATTTGAACTCATAGCTATTTTTAGAATTGTTTACAAGTTTTAAGTTGTTTATGATTATTGCAAAGTTTTTCTTTGTAAACTCGCCATATCCTGTAAAATTTAATATTCTTATAGATATGCCTATTATACTACCTAGCATAAAGCCTGCCATTAAATCAAATGTTTCAATAGAACCAGAAAATGCATCTTTAGAGGCATATATGATGATTGAAGTAAAAGTAGAGCTAATAAGTGTTTTATTTAAATTTTCACTATATATAAGGCTCATAGAAGCTATAAAAAACCAGAAAAATATAGGGATAAACAGCCAAGGATTAATTTTATGAAAATAGGTTTCTAAAAAAATAAATGTTAAACATAACAAAGTGAATAAAATGAGATAAAAAAGTTTTTCTTTATTGCTACCATCTAGCGGATTTAAAAAGTATATGCCAATAGTTGCTTGTATTGATAGAATTGAAGCTCCGAAACCTAAAAGAAAATATGAAAAAGAGAAGCTAATTAGTAGAGATAATACTGCTTTTATGGAGTAAATAATCCCAAAATTAGCCGGGTCATATGTATAAATATATAGTTTTAATTTATCTTTCAAAATTACCTCGAAAAATCAAAAATTGCTTTTGCTGAGTCTATAGAGCTTTGTATTTTTTCTTCTGACATGTACTCTCTAAAAATAATTTTTATAATAGGCTCTATATCATTTTCAAATAGGTTATTTAAAGATTTATTATTAATTTCTTTATTTATAACATACTTTTTTATTTTTAAAAAAGTATAGTGATCTAGTTCTATTTTTGAGTTATTTGTACTATTTTTTATAAAATCATTTAATTTTTGTATAGTTTTAATAAAATTATCAGAGTTTTTGATATCAGAAATTTCAGATTTTATTAGATTATAATTGCAAGATAAATATATACATTTAAATGCTTCAGCTATCGCAATAGGTAATTTTTTATTTTTAGCTATTAAATCAAAAGTGGCTATTATATATAAATTTTCAGGGATAGCAAAAACTGAATTATCATCTATTACTAAAACACTATATTTATCTTTTTTATCTAATGTATTTATTATATTTGAGTTTTGTGTGCTAATAAAGGCATTTTGATTATCTTTTGAGTATCTATTTGAAAACAGTTCCAAACTCTCACCAAAAACTGCATTGATATTGCAGTGATTTATATTTGAAATTAGTAGATAATAGTTATTTTGGCTATCTTGAATAGCTTTTTTGCAAATATTTTTTAAAGTACCATTTATAAAATTACCATCATAAAACCCATCTATCATATTTCTATATTCATAGCTTTCATGCATTGATATATGTTCAAACCTAGCTTTAGGAATATTATTTATCTTAACTATTTCTTTTAGTTTTTTATTTTTTAAATCATTACCAGTAGCTATAAAAAGTGTATTTTTAGATATATTTTGATTGTTATATTTTGATATGTATTGTAAAAATATTTCACTATAAATTAAAATTTCATAATGTTCTTTAAAATTTTGCAATCTTGAACTAAAGTCTTCTAGGAATTTGTGGCTATAGTCTTGAAAGTCTTTAAAAGATTCGATATTTTTTTGATAGATATACTTTAATGTATTAACATTGTTTTTGTTGTAGTGCAAAAGATTTATATTTGAATTCAAGGTTGATAATATGCTTATGAACTCTATTAAAAGCTCTTTATTTATAGCTTCAAAGTTATCTATATCTTTTTTATCTTGATTAATTTTATGTTCAAAAGTGAAAGTTTCTATTATAGTGTTTTCATTGTTTGTCCCAAAAGAGTTTTTAACTAGCTCAACTAATACCATTGGATGATTACATAATATGATATTAAAATACTTATTTAATAGATTTCTACTGTAGTTTTTAAATAGTAGATATAACGCATTAAAAAATGATATTGTTTTCTTTTTAAATATATTTTTTAGTTCTTTATTATTTTGTGCAAAATCTCCAAAATGTTTAGCTAAATTTTCTATAAAAACATATAAAGATACTATATCTTTATCATAGCCATTTAAAACATCATTTACAGATACATTTTGTAGGTTGGAGAATTTATTTTTATACTGCAACAAATTCTCTTTAAGGGCAAACTTATCATAAAATATTTTTAAGTTGTTGTCAAAAAATTTGTCTATAAAAAAATATTCCGCATGTTTAAAATTTTCACTATAATCTAGTATTTTAATCTCTTTTGTATCTATAAAACTAAGATAAAATTTTTGTAAAAACTCATTTTCTAAAGAATCAAAGCTATTAGTAGCATTTTTTAACTCTTTAAGTATGGCATATCTACCATTTATATCTTTTTTTATAGATAGCTCACTAATATCCTTTTTAAATATATTTAATAATACTTCAATATCCATAATCTATTCCCTTCCTTGTAAAAGTGGCACAAAAAAGCAATTGCTAACAATTTCTTGAGTGATTTTATCATTTGATTCTTTTTTAAATTTAACTATTTGTTGAGTTTTGTTTTGTTCTATTGGCGCAACAAGTATGCCACCTATTTCAAGTTGGCTAAAAAGTCTCTGATCTACCTGTTTTGTTGCAGCAGATAATAGGATTCTCTCATAAGGAGCGTAATTTTTCCAGCCATTGTTGCCATCATCATATCTAACATGAACATTTGTTATATTTAATTTTTTAAAATGTTCTCTTGCTTCATTTGCTAGTTTTTCAATTCTCTCGATTGTAAAAACTCTTCTTACTATTTTGCTTAAAATTCCAGCTTGATAACCACTTCCACAACCAACTTCTAAAATTTTATCAACTCCATCGAGTTCTAAAGCCATAGTCATTTTAGCAACAGTTAATGGCGAACTTATCCATTGGTTTGCTAAAATTGGTTGTGGATCTAAGTTATATGCATGTGCATCTATAGGAACAAATTCTTTTCTGCTAACGCTACAAAAAGCATTATATAAAGCAGGGGTTATATCTAGTTTATTAGCTATATCATCTGCTAATTTTTCACACTTTAATGCCTCTATTGGATTCATATTTTAATGCTTTGTTTAAAAATCATCAAAGTCTAGGCTTCCTTTGCTGTAATTTGTAACTTTACTCTCAAAGAAATTTGATTTTTGATCATTGAATTTAGCAAAATCATCAACCCATTTTATAGGATGTTTTGCATTATATACTCTATTTAGTCCAATTGCAACAAGCCTTTGATCTACTAGATAATGTATATATTCTGTAATTATATCATCTGTAAATCCCATAATTTGGTTTTGAGTGATATATTTCCCCCACTCAATTTCTAGCTCACCTGCTGTTTTAAACATCTCATAGATTTTTTCTTTTGTTTTTTCATCAAAAAGATCAGGTCTTTCTTTTTTAACCGAGTTAATCATATTTTGGAATAACAGTAGATGAGTTATCTCATCTCTTTGAATGAATCTAATCATTTGAGCAGAACCTAACATTTTTCCAGCGCGAGCAAGTGCATAGATTGAAGCAAATCCAGCATAAAAATATATACCTTCTAAAATTTGGTTTGCGACCATTGCAAGAAGTAGCTTATGCTCTGTTACCTCCCCTGAAAGCTCCTCGTAAACACTTGAAATATAGCTATTTTTTTTCCTAAGCATATCATCGTGTTTTTCCATTTCATAAATCATATCTGTATTTTCACAGATTGCCTCAACCATAACTGCATAACTTTTTGAGTGATTCGCCTCTTCATATGCTTGGCGGCTTAAAATTGCGTTAATTTCAGGTGCTGTAATGTATGGATTAATGTTATCAGCTAGGTTGTTTGTTTGAAAACTATCCATTGAAATTAGTTGCGACCATACTAAATCATACATTCTTTTTTCAGCTACTGTTAGATTGAAATTATAATCTCTAACATCATCAGTTGTATCAACCTCTTTTGGAAACCAAGTATTTGCTTCCATAATATCCCATAATTTTAGAGCCCATCTATATTTTGCTTTTGTGAAATTTAAAATTCCATGAGGGTTTCCACCAAAAATTTTTCTATCTGTAAGGGTTTCACTGGAAGATGGATTATAAATTTTTTTTCTTTTCATATTTTTAGACCTTTAAATTTAGTATTAATCTAAATATTCTATCTAAAAATTGCTTAGAAATTGCGTAATTCTACTTTTAAGTTGGTTTTTAAATTTTCTGGATTAAAGTTTTGTTTTGGCTTTTCTAAAGAGCCAAAATTTTCACCTGTGTATAGAAAATTTTGTAAGTAGTAGATATTTTTATACCCCATTTTTTCTAAAGTCTTAGCCATTATATTAATTTCATTCTCATCAAGAAAATCCCCGTGAACTGTTGTTCTTACTTCAAATGGAAAATCGATATCTATTAAAAATTTAAGGGTTTGCATAAACTCATCGTATAATTTTGACTTTGTTATTAGATAGTAAGATTCTTTTGTAGCTTTAAAATCAAGTGCTATATAATCAACCAAATTTAGTTCTATAGCCTCTTTTAAAACTTTAAAATTTGTGCCATTTGTATCAACTTTTAGTTTAAAACCTAAAGCTTTTACCTCTTTGGCAAGTTCTAAGAACTCTTTGCTTCTAGTACATTCACCCCCACTAAAAACAACTCCATTTAACTTGCCCACTCTTTTTTTCAGAAAATCTAAAAATTCTTTTTTGTCTATATTTCCACTTGAGGTTACTATATGTGTATTGTAGCAATATACGCATCTCATATTGCAACCTGCAAACCAAACTATACAAGCTAGATTATCTTGATAATCAAGAGTTGTAAATGGAGTTATTTTATAAATCAACTTTTTTATTTTCCTGTTAATGGATTAGAGTTATTAGAGCCATTTGTTTTGTATTTTTTGGTCAAAATTCCCTTTTTATTAAATTCAAAAACAGAACTCTCATCAATATTTGAACCTATATGTCGTATTTTTGTAAAGTCATAATACCAAATTTCAGTTTTGCCAACAGAACTTTTTCTTTGAGGATACCCGATAATTCTCTCTACATCAGATTTTTTACTTTTGTTTATAGTAAGCAAATCCATTTGTGCTTGAGTAACTTCCGTACCTTTAGTATAAGCACCAAAATCGACTATATTGGCACAACCTGAAAATAACAATAATACTGCTAAGATGATTGAAGTTCTTAACATTGTTTCCCCTTTTAGTAAAAATATCTTGACATTATCTTAAAGACTTTCTTTAAAATGCACTCTCTCTTTATGTTCACCTTTTTTGCCTATATTAAAGCTTTCAACAGGTCTATGGTAGCCCATAACTCTTGTATAGACAACACATTTTGTTCTTTTTTCTTTATTTGCTTCTAGCAACTCTTCTTTTTTCATAGCTTCTCCTTTATTTGATTTTATTTTCCTTCTTCACTTAATATTTTTTCATCACAATATGGGCAATACTCATGTTCACCTGCTATATAGCCATGAATTTTACAAACACTAAAAACAGGTGTTATTGTTATATATGGCAATTGATAATTTGTAATTATATTTTTTATAAGAGTTTTACAAGCTTTGCTTGAACTAATTCTTTCTTTCATATATAGATGAAATACCGTTCCGCCAGTGTAACTACTTTGAAGTTCATCTTGATAATCCAAAGCTTTAAAAGGATCATCTGTGAAATTTGCAGGTAGTTGAGTTGAGTTTGTATAGTATATATTTTCACCATTTCCTGCTTGTAATATATCAGGATATCTCTTTTTATCCTCTTTTGCAAATCTATAAGTAGTTCCTTCTGCTGGAGTTGCTTCTAAATTGTATAAATTTCCTGTTTCTTCTTGAAATCCTCTTATTTTATCTCTTAGATGATTTATAAGTTCTAATGCAAATTCTCTACCAAAAGTAGTTGTGATATTCTCTTTATCGCCTGTAAAATTTCTTATCATCTCATTGGCTCCATTTATTCCAATGGTGCTAAAATGATTATTAAAATGTGGCAAGTATCTAGCTGTGTAAGGATATAAGCCTCTATCATACATCTCTTTTACAAATACTCTTTTCTTTTCTAAAGTGTTTTTTGCTAATGCCAACAGATAATCAAGTTGTTTATAAAGACCCTCTTTATCATTTCTATACAGGTATCCAAGTCTTGCTAGATTGATAGTTACAACACCAATGCTTCCTGTCATCTCTGCACTTCCAAAAAGCCCACCACCACGCTTAAGTAACTCTCTTAAATCAAGTTGCAATCTACAACACATTGAGCGAACATGACCTGGTTTATAAGCTTTAGGATTTTCTATTAATTTGCCATTTTCATCCCTAATATACTGAGAACCAATGAAATTTTGAAAATAGCTTGAACCCATTTTGGCTGTATTTTCAAAAAGTATATCAGCAACTTTACTATCCCAATTAAAATCTTCAGTTATATTCACAGTTGGAATAGGAAAAGTAAATGGTTGTCCACACTTATCACCTTCGGTTAAAACTTCATAAAATGCTATATCTATTCTTTCCATCTCTTCTTGGAAATCACTATAAGTCAAATCTTCTAAATTATTTTTACCGCGTTTTTTAGCAATATCTAAAAGCTCTTCATCATCTTGTATATCTCTAAAAAGATGAATGTCATTTCTAGTTGGAATTTGGTCTTTTAAATCAGTAGGGCAGGTTAGATCTATTGTTACATTTGTAAATGGACTTTGTCCCCATCTTGCAGGAACATTTAAGTTGAATATAAAATTTGTTATAGCTTTTTTTATCTCTCTATCGCTTAATTTATCTCTAAAAACATAAGGAGCCAAATATGTATCAAAACTTGAAAATGCTTGAGCACCAGCCCATTCGCTTTGAAGTATGCCTAAGAAATTTGCCATTTGGTAAAGTGCTTCTCTAAAATGTTTTGGAGCTTTGCTTTCAACTCTTCCACGAACTCCATTAAAGCCCTCATTTAAAAGAGCTCTTAAACTCCATCCAGCACAATATCCACTAAGGCAGTCTAAATCGTGAATATGATAATCCCCATTTCTATGAGCTGCACCTTCTTCTTGATTATATACTGCATCTAGCCAGTAGTTAGCTACTACTTTTCCTGCTGTGTTGTTTATAAGCCCTGCATTAGAGTAGCTTGTATTTGAATTGGCTGAAATTCTCCAATCTTCTTTGCTTATATATTCGTTGATGGTTTGAGTTGAATTAATATAAGTTGTATCTTCAACTAAGCCTAAAATTTGCTCTCGTTGCATTTTATGAGTATGTCTATATAGCATAAAACTTTTTAAAACATCAAAATAGCTATGTTTAAAAAGAGATTTTTCAATAATATCTTGAATTTCTTCTACGCTCAAAATGCTTTTAAATGCAATTTCATCCATAACAGAGTAAAAAACACCTTTGTCATATTTTACATTTACGCTATTAAAGGCTTTTTCTATTGCATCTTCTATTTTATAAGCGTGAAAATCTTCTTTGCTACCATCTCTTTTTAAAATTTTTTGCATAAAACACCCTATAAATCTTTATTTTTAAATAAAAATTATATAGTTTTAGTGCTTAAAATATAGTAAAATTATGATAATTCCTATCAAAAATAATATAAAAGTGACTATTTAAAATTACCAAAATTTTATAGTTATAAATTAGTATTTTTTAAATTATTTAATAAATAAAGTAGTGTTAATATGATAAAAATTAATTATAAATTTAACTAAAAAAGGAGTTAATGTGAGAAATTTTATTTTGGTGTTTTCAGTTTTGATTTTTTAAGTGGTTGCACTAAACAAGAGGCAAAAACTAAAAAATACTATAAAGAACATTTAGATGAAGCAAAAGTAAGAGTTGAAGAGTGCAAAAAATTAGAAAAATATAATAAAGTAGAACAAATTGATTGTTCAAATGCAGAAAATGCAATGTTTTTCCATAGTAAACCTAAAAATGATTATGGAAAAAGCAATCTAGATACTTATAAAAACTTGTTTAAATAAGAAATTTGTGGATAGTTATTAATAATTTGGAAAGATAAAATGACAAAAGCTACATAGAACAAAATATAAAGAAAAGTAATATAAAATTTTATATTACTCTGTGTCATTTGCACTTTTTCTTTTGGAATAGACAATTCAGATGATGTTTTTAGAATTTTACAAACTGGATAAAAATTTGGATACCTACTATAAAAAATGTTTGTTTATGGGTGTTTTGGAGTTTAGTCCTTATCGATTTTACTTGGACTTTTTCTAAAAAGGCTTTAACTGGCTTTGAATTTGGAGAATTTCTTGTAACTTGGAAAGGTAAAAGTAACCTAGATACTTTCAAACAATGGTAACATCATGTTTAAAAGCAATTTAAAAATAATTTTATTGCTTTGTGTTATTTGTACCTTTTCTTTTGGAATAGACAATTCAGATGATGTTTTTAGAATTTTACAAACTGGATAAAAACTTGGATACCTACTATAAAAAATGTTTGTTTATGGGTGTTTTGGAGTTTAGTCCTTATCGATTTTACTTGGACTTTTTCTAAAAAGGCTTTAACTGGCTTTGAATTTGGAGAATTTCTTGTAACTTGGAAAGGTAAAAGTAACCTAGATACTTTCAAACAATAGTAGTATAAAAATAAATAAAAAGAGCATAAAAAAAATTTTATTTTGGCGTTTTTAGTTTTTAGGAGTGATAAAGATAATCGTGAAATTTATAAAAAATTGCATTAAGTTTAAATCCCAAAGTAGGGATTTAAACTATTATTGACAACCTTCGCACTCTATGCTTCTGTCAAGTGCATCTTTTTCTGCTTCAATGGTATCAGGACTTTGACTTCTTAAATAATATGTTGATTTAATTCCAAGCTTCCAAGCTAAGGTATAAATATCACTTAAAACCTTTCCACTTGCCTTATTTAGGGTTATAAAGATATTTAAACTTTGTCCTTGATCTATCCATTTTTGACGGATGGCTCCAGCTTTAACTAGTAAAGTTTGGTCTATGTCATAAGCTGAGGTGTAATAGTTAAAATTATCTAAGTTCAAATTTGGAACCACAACAGGTATCATACCACTTAAATTTTGTTCAAACCATTTTTTCTTATAGACAGGTTCTATTGTTTGAGTAGTTCCAACTAAGATACTTATACTTGAAGTTGGTGCAATAGCCATTAAATAGCCATTTCTCATACCATCTGTTTTGACTTTATCTCTTAGATAATCCCAATCACATCCACTATCATTAAATAGCCCAGCTCTTTGAACAAGTGCTTTTGCATTATCATTAGCTGTATCAATTGGCATTATGCCTTTGCTCCATTTTGAGCCTTCAAAAGTAGGGTATTTACCTTTTTCAATTGCTAAATTTGATGAAGCTAAGATTGCGTTATAGCTTATATTTTCCATAACAATATCTATTAGTTCTAAATGCTCATAGCTTCCCCATTCAATTTGTTTCTCCGCAAGCATTTGAGCCTCGCCCATAACTCCAAGCCCTATAGCACGACTTTCTAAGTTTGTATTTTTTACTTTTATATGTGGATAAAAATTTAAATCAATCACATTATCAAGCATTCTAATTGCTATTGGTATAACTCTTTTAACATCTTCTTTCGTATTAATTTTGCTCAAATTTACACTTGCTAAGTTACAAACTGCAGTTTTCCCTTCACTTACCTCTTTTTCTACTATATAAACTTCTTTATTATTTATACTATCAAGTGCAGTTATTTTTTTAGCAAATTTTGTATAACCTTCATCTGTTGTTACTTCATCATTTTCATCAAATAACTCTATACTTCCATCAGTATAAATAACTTTTATTTTATAGTAGTTTGGATCCGTATTTTGGAAAATTTCAGTGCATAAATTTGAACTTCTTATAATTCCTTTGTGGTCATTCGGATTTCTTCTATTTGCACTATCTTTGAATGCTAAAAATGGCATTCCTGTTTCAAAATAGTTAGTTAGGGTTTTTTTCCAAAGCTCTTTTGCTAACATAGTTGATTTAGGAATATCTGGATTATTTTCGTATTCTATATATCTTTTTTCAAATTCTTCTCCATAGAGATTTGTTAAATCAGCAACATCAACAGGATCAAAAAGCGTCCATTTTTCATTGGCTATAATTCTTTTCATAAAAAGATCGTTTATCCAAAGTGCTGGAAATATCTCATGAGCTCTTCTTCGCTCCTCACCTGAGTTTTTACGCAAGTCCAAGAAATCTCCTACATCCATATGCCAAGGCTCAATATAAACAGCAATGGCGCCTTTTCTAGTGCCAAGCTGATCAACTGCAACAGCTATATCATTTGTTATTTTTAAAAATGGAATTATACCACCAGCTGCATTTTTATGCCCGTCAATGCTTCCACCCATAGCTCTAACTTTTGCCCAATCCCAACCGATTCCTCCGCCAAATTTGCTTAGTAGCGCCATCTCTTTATAGCTATCAAAAATTCCCTCAATATTATCAGGAGTAGAGCCAATGTAACAACTGCTTAGTTGGTGTCTTGTAGTTCTTGCATTTGAAAGAGTAGGCGTTGCAAGCATAACTTCAAATTTGCTTATTAAATCATAAAACTTTTTAGCCCAGTATTGTGGATCTAGCTCATTTTGAGCTAAAAACATAGATATTGCCATGAACATATGTTGAGGTAGTTCAATGGGTTTTCCTTTTTTATCTTTTAAAAGATATCTATCATAAAGAGTTTTTATACCTAAATAGTTAAATTGCAAATCCCTTTCAGTTTTTATATAGCTATTTAAATCATCTAAATCAAATTTATCTTTTAAGCCTAAAATTATACGTCCCTCTTTCTCTCCCCTCTCAAAATACTCTTTAAGTGTATTATATCCGCTAAAGCCAGTTACATTATGATAGAGATCATACAAAAAAAGTCTTGCAGCTACAAATGTCCAGTTTGGACGATCAATATCTATTTTATCAACTGCCGTTTTGATTAGAGTTTGTTGAATTTCTGCTGTTGTTATCATGTCACGAAACTGGATTTTCGCATCAACTTCAAGTTCGCTTAAACTCACATTGTCTAACTCTTTAACTGCTTGACTTGTGTATTTTTTTATCTTCGATATATCAAGCTCTTCAGTTCTTCCATTTCTTTTAATTACTTTCATTTATCACCTTAAATATTATTTCTCAAAAACTCTTGCAAAAATTTTATCTACATTTTTAGTGTAGTAGCTATAATCAAAGCAAGCCTTAACCTCTTCTTTGCTAAGCGATTTTTTGATATCTTCATCTTCTAGTAAATTTTGTAAAAACAGACTATGTCCCTCATTGTCAATTGCTGGTTTGTTGTGTTGTAAATCAGCCCAAACCTTCATAGCATTTCTTTGGACTATTTTATAAGCATTTTCTCTGCTAATTCCTTTTTTTGGAAGCTCTAATAAAACTCTTTGAGAAAATACAAGTCCGCCTGTTAAGTTTAAATTTTTCATCATATTTTCAGGGTAAACAACTAAATTATCAATCAAACCTATTAGTCTATTTAACATAAAATCAGTTGTTATAAATGAATCTGGAAGTATAAATCTCTCAACTGAGCTATGACTAATATCTCTTTCATGCCAAAGCGCTACATTTTCCATTGCAGGAATTGTATATGAGCGTATCATTCTACAAAGTCCTGTGATGTTTTCACTTAAAACAGGGTTTCTTTTGTGTGGCATAGCAGAACTTCCTTTTTGTCCAGGACTAAAATACTCTTCACACTCATAAACTTCGGTTCTTTGGTAGTGACGAATAGCAACTGCAATTTTTTCACAACTTGAAGCTAGAATTGCTAAAGCGCTTATGACTTGAGCGTATCTATCTCTTTGGATTACTTGGTTTGAAGCTGGAGCAGGGGAGAGCTTTAAAAGCTCACATACTAACTCTTCAAGTTCAACTGGAGCATGTGCAAAATTTCCCATAGCACCACTTATCATACCAACACTTATAGTCTTTTTTGCATGTTTTATGAGTTCTAATGTTCTGTTTATTTCATCATACCAAATAGCTAAAACTAAGCCAAATGTTATAGGTTCACCGTGAATTCCATGACTTCTTCCAACCATTAAAGTAAGCTTATGCTCTTTTGCTCTTTTTGCTATAGCTTTTTTTAGATTTTCTACATCTTCAATAATTAAATCCAAACTATCTTTTATTTGCAAAGCTACTGCTGTATCAATACAATCGCTACTTGTCATGCCATAATGAACCCAGCGACTCTCTTCGCTTAAGCTTTCACTAACACTTGTTAAAAATGCAATTACATCATGTTTTGTAGTCTTTTCTATCTCATCAATACGCTCGATATCAAATTTAGCATTTTTGCAAATTTTTTCACAGTCTTCATCATTAATTAAACCAATTTTGTTCCAAGCTTGAACGGCTGCTTTTTCTACTTCTAACCAAGCATCATATTTAGCCTGTGTAGACCATTTTTCTTTCATAATATCTCTTGCGTATCTATCTATCATTTTTACCTTCTTTTAAGTTTATTTATATAAATTTATAAGGTATTTATTTTAGCTAAAAAAGGGTAAAAATTGCCTTATATTAAAAGAAAAATTGCAAATGTAAAGTTTAAAAAAGCTTATCAAGTTTTATTAGATAGTGGCTTTAGTATGAGTGAATCACAAAAGCTAATAGATAAAAAAAGATTGTTTGATAGTAGTGGCATCATAGTTGGTAAAAATAAGATAATAAATGGAGATATTTACCTAGTTGAATATGAGTGTAAGCCAAAAGGTTTAAAGCCCATTTTTGAAAATAATGAATTTGCTATTTTTAATAAACCTAGTGGAGTTTTAAGCCATCCAAATGGAAGAAATTGCGAATACTCTTTATATGATGAAATTTGGAGTTTATACGGAAAAAATGCTGCAATTGCACATAGATTAGACAAAGAAACTAGCGGACTTATCGTAGTTGCTAAAGATATAATCTCACAAAAAGAGTTAAAAAAAATTTTTGAAAAAAGAGAAGTATCTAAAAAATATATTGCTTTGGTTTGCGGAAAAACACAAGAGGAATTTGAAGTAAAAGCAAAAATAGGGCAGAGCGATAAGGATATAAGAATAAAAATGGTGCTTTGTGAAAATGGAAAAGAGTCCTATACAAAATTTAAAAGATTAAAATATTTAGAAAATTTAAATATAAGTTTAGTTGAAGCTGCACCAATAACAGGCAGACAACATCAAATAAGAGTTCATTTATTTCACGTGAAACATAGAATTTTAGGCGATCCACTTTATGGATTACAAATTGATGATATTGAAAAAATTATCAGTCAAAAAATGACAAAAAATGAAAGAGTTTTGAAAACAGGTATTAATAGACTATGCTTACATGCTAGTGAAATTAGTTTTAAATTTAGAGATGAAATGTATAATTTTAAAAATTTATATGAATTTCAAGATGAAATTTTGTATTTAAATTCACTATTAAAAAGTTCAAGTAAAATTTTACATTCTTAAATTTATAATTTTTCAACCTTTTTTCTATGTGCTTTTAGTTTTTTTAAAGCCCACTCATAGTGGCTTGAACTTGAGGAGATTAAATAACTCCCTAAAGTCGTAGTTTTAGTCCAAACAAATACATTTTTACTAAAAAGCTCTTCATTGCTAAATTTGCTAATTATCTCCATAATCTCCTCATGACTTTTCTTTAGCATATCTTTTGCTTCATTGAGCGAAGTTTTTTGATGTTTTTTGAAAAACTCCTCATTCATAACACCATATGTTTTCCATGTATATGGTTTGGGTAAAAACTCTGTTTGCACTCCTTGTTGATTGGAATAGATCCAAAGTATAGTAAGTCTATGCCACTCGTATAAATGTACCAAAATATCTCTTAAATTTTTATCTCTTTTCCAATGAGCCTCTTTTTTCTTTTTATCATCTAAAAAATTAAACTCATTTTTTAGCTCTTTTTCACTCATACTATCTATGAATTTCCAAAGTTTTTCAAAATTTGCTTTAGAATCTTTGATTAAATCATCTTTTGTTTTTGCTCTTGGCATAGTTTATCCTTTTAAGTTTAGTTGCCATTTTTAAAGTTTTTATCTATCGCTTATCTTTGCTCTCTCTTTAAGCTGCCCACAAGCCGCACTTATATCTAAACCTTTTGACTCTCTTATAGTGCAAGTTATTCCGTGATCTCTTAAATACGATTGGAAATTTTCCATATTCTCCATGCTAGGGCGTTTATATTCACTGCCTTCATGGGGATTAAAATAGATCAAATTTACCTTTGCTTTTATTCCGTGCAGTAGCTTTACTAAAGTTTTTGCATCTTTAATGCTATCATTTAAATTATCCATCATTAGATACTCAAACATAACTTTTTTTCGCATATCAATTGGAAAATTTCTAACAGCGTCCATTATAGAAGCTATGTTGTAGGCTCTATTTATAGGCATAAGTTTTTCCCTAAGCTCATCATTTACAGCATGCAAAGATATGGCAAGTAAAACTCCTAAATCCATTTCTCCTAGTTTTTTAATCTGTGAACTAAGACCACTTGTTGAAATAGTTTGGCGTCTTGGAGCTATTGCTAGTCCGTCATTGTCAGTAAATATCTCTATAGCTTTTTTTACATTTTCAAGATTATTTAATGGCTCTCCCATACCCATATAGACTATATTTACTCTTCGCTCATATGGTATGTTATTATCCTTTTTTGCGTAGTGAACCTGTGCAACAATTTCGCCCGGAGTTAAGTTTCTAACAAAACCACCTTTTGCTGTTAGGCAAAAAGTGCAGCCGATTTTACAGCCAACTTGGGAGCTAACACAAACGGTATATCTACTATGTCTTAATAAATTTCCATCTTCATCATAAATTTCATCTTTCATAGGAAGCCAAACTGTTTCAATTGTTTTTCCATCTTTTAATTCAAACAGATATTTTATACTTCCATCACTGCTTTTTTCTGATTTTATTTTCTTTAAGGGGTCTATATAAAATTTTTCGTTTAAATCTTCTCTTAAAGTTTTTGGCAAATTTAGCATATCATCAAAACTTTTAGCATTTTTTTTATAAACCCATTCATAAATTTGTTTCGCTCTAAAATTTGGTTTTATAAATTCTTCCAGCTCTTTTTTTGTATAATCAAGTAAATTTTGCAAATTTATCCTTTTAAATTTTATAATGTTTCACGTGAAACAATAACTTTATAATCTAACATTAATACCATTTTCAAGCAGGTATTTTTTTAGTTCGTTTATCTTAATTTCGCCAAAGTGAAAAACAGAAGCAGCAAGAACAGCATCAGCACCATACAAAAAGGCATCTTTCATATCTTCCATAGAACCTGCACCACCACTAGCAATAACAGGTATGTTTAAATTGGTGCTTAGTTTGTTTGTAATCTCTAAATCATACCCACTTTTTGTTCCATCTTTATCCATTGATGTTAGTAATATCTCACCACATCCTCGGCTCTCGACCTCTTTAGCCCAAACAAGTGCTTTTTTGTTAGTATTAGTTCTTCCTCCACTAACAAACACATCATAATTATCACCTATTTTTTTAATATCAATGGCAACAACTATACATTGAGATCCAAATTTCTTAGCAGCTTCGTCTATCAAATTAGGGTTTTGCACAGCCGATGAGTTTACACTAATCTTATCACAGCCAACATCAAGCAAGGCAGAAATATCATCAATTGTTTTTATGCCTCCACCAACTGTTAGTGGTATAAAAAGCTCTTTTGCGACTCTTTCTACCATATTAACAATAGTTTTTCTTTTTTCATGAGTTGCAGTTATATCTAAAAAACATAGCTCATCAGCACCTTCTTCATTATATCTTTTAGCAACCTCTACTGGATCTCCAGCGTCTATTAAATTGACAAAATTTATTCCTTTTACAACTCTTCCATTATTTACATCTAGACAAGGTATAATTCTTCTTGTAAAAGTTTCCATAAACATCCTTTTTTAGAGTAATTTTAACCAAAATTTCCTAATTAAGAGCTTTATTAACTATATTTGTGTATAATCACAAAATGATAAAGGCAAAAAAACAGTTTGGTCAAAATTTTTTAAAAGACAAACATATATTAGAAAAAATCATCCAAGCGATTCCCAATGACGTTGATAGTGTGGTTGAAATTGGGGCTGGCTTAGGTGATTTAACTAAGGAATTATTAAAAATTTCAAAAGTTAAAAGTTATGAAATTGATGTAGAGCTTTATTCTATTTTAAAAGATAAATTTTATACAGAGATACAAGATAATAGACTGGAATTAGAGTTAGGTGATGTGCTTGAAGTATGGCAAAGAAAAAATTTAAGCGATAAAAAATACTTTTTAGTTGCCAACTTGCCATATTACATAGCCACTAGAATCATTTTAAATGCGATAGATGATTACATGTGTAGTGGCTTGATAGTTATGATACAAAAAGAGGTTGCTGAGAAATTCTCAGCAGTTAGTAGCAAAAAGGAATTTAGCCCACTAACTATATTGGCAAATTTACAAGGTAGCTGTGAGCTACTTTTTGATGTTCCTCCTGAGTGCTTTGAACCATCTCCTAAGGTTAATTCTTCTGTTATTAGGTTGATTAAAACTAAAAGATTAGAAATTTTGTTTAAAACTGAGCTAGAATATAGCGAGTTTCAAAGTTTTTTAAAAACTGCTTTTATGCAACCAAGAAAAACTCTTTTAAAAAATTTATCTTCAAAATTTGACAAAAGCTCAATAATGGAGTTTTTATCTGAAAATAGTTTAGAAACAAACATAAGAGCCCATCAATTAAATACCGCCTTATTTATAAATATATTTAAATTTTTAAAGGCAAAAAACGATGGAAGAGAAAATTCAAAAGAAACAAGAGTCTGTTAAGAAAATAGGCGATAACATAGGTGGTAAAGAAGAGCCACACAGAAGAGCAAGACGAAAGCAAAATTTACAAAAAGAGGCTACTGCTAACAATCCTGCTAACACAAAAAATCAAAAAAATAAATCAGCTAGCAATGGAAAAAGTGGCAATAAACGCAAAAGATCTAATGTTCTAAAAACACTAGTGGGCAATGAGCCATGGCAAAAGGCTATAGAAAAATCAATAGTAGATAATAAGCTAGTTCATGAAAGAAGACTTCATCCACTAAGTTTACAAAAAGCTAACAATGAGAAGATAAAAGTAACTCCACTTGGTGGACTTGGTGAAATAGGTGGCAATATGACTGTTTTTGAAACAGAAAATAGTGCTATTATCGTTGATGTTGGTATGAGTTTTCCAAATGAAAGCATGCTCGGAGTTGACATTTTAATACCTGATTTTGACTATATAAGAAAGATAAAAGATAAGATTGATGGTATAATCATAACTCACGCACATGAGGATCACATAGGTGCTATGCCGTACTTTTTTAAAGAATTCAAATATCCAATATATGCAACACCATTGCCTCTTGGAATGATTTCAAATAAATTTGAAGAGCATGGACTTAAAGCAGAGAGAAGTTTTTTTAGACCGATTGAAAAAAGAAAAATTTATAAAATAGGTGATTTTGAAGTAGAATGGATACATATAACTCACTCTATAATTGATGCTAGCTCCCTTGCTATAACAACAAAAGCTGGAACTATCATCCATACAGGGGATTTTAAGATTGATCATAGTCCTATTGATGGATATCCAAGTGATTTAGGAAGATTTGCATATTACGGAGAAAAAGGTGTTTTGCTTTTAATGAGTGATAGTACAAATTCTCATAGAGAAGGCATAACTAAAAGTGAAAGTAGTGTTGGTAAGACATTTGATAATATCTTTTCACATGCAAAAGGTAGAGTTATAATGAGTACTTTTAGCTCTAATATCCATAGAGTTTATCAAGCAGTAGATCATGGATTAAAGCATGGCAGAAAAGTCTGTGTTATTGGAAGATCTATGGAAAGAAATTTATATACTGCTATGGAGCTTGGGTATATAGATCTCAAAAAAGAGATATTTATAGATGCAAATGAAGTTGGTAAATACCCAGATAATAAAGTTTTAATAGTCACAACAGGCTCTCAAGGAGAAACCATGAGTGCACTTTATAGAATGGCAACTGATGAGCATAAATATATTAAAATTAAGCCAACTGATCAAATTATAATATCTGCAAAAGCAATTCCTGGAAATGAAGCAAGTGTTTCAAAGGTTTTAAATTTCTTACTTAAAAGTGGTGCAAAGGTTGCATATCAAGACTTTAGTGAGATTCATGTAAGCGGACATGCTGCACAAGAAGAACAAAAACTAATGCTTAGCCTGACAAAACCAAAGTTTTTTTTGCCAATTCATGGAGAGTATAATCATATAGCAAAGCATAAAGAGACAGCTATCTCATGCGGTATCGATGAAAGAAATATATATCTTATGAGCGATGGTGATCAAATGGAGGTTTCAAATAGTTATTTAAAAAGGGTAAAAACTGTTAGAACCGGAAAAGTTTATATAGATAATCAAGTAAATAAACAGATTGCGGATGATATCGTTAAACATCGTCAAAATCTAGCTGATGCTGGTGTTGTGATGATAATAGCTCAAATAGATAGTAACGATAAACACTTAATAAAAACAAGAGTTGTTAGTTATGGTATAGTTGCTCAAAATGAACAACAAACACTAACAAAAGAGATGGAAGCTATTTTAATGCAGTTCTTAGCCAACCTAAAAACTGAACTTCTAAAAGATCCAAGGGCTTTAGAGAGTCAAATAAGACAAGCAGTTAGAAAACATATCTTTAGAAGACTTAAAAAGTATCCAACAATTGTTCCAGTTATATACCTAATGTAGGAAAAAATGTGAGTGAAATTTTAAATGTAGCCAAAGAGGTTTTGAAAATAGAAGGAGAGGAGATTTTAAGGCAGATCGATCTACTTGACGATAGATTTGAAAATGCTTTAAATATCCTTTTTAACTCCACAGGTAGGGTTGTGGTAACTGGAGTTGGTAAAAGTGGACATATAGGTGCAAAGATGGCAGCCACTTTTGCAAGTACTGGAACGCCCAGCTTTTTTATGCACCCAACTGAGGCCTTACATGGCGATTTGGGTATGGTAAAAAAAGAAGATATTATATTAGCGATTAGCTTTAGTGGCGAAAGTGATGAGCTTATAAAAATAATGCCACATTTAAAAAGATATGGTGTTAAGATTATCTCAATGACAAGTAGCTCGGAGAGTTCTCTTGCTAAATTTTCAGATGAAGTAATTCTTTTAAATATAATAAAAGAGGCATGCCACATAGGTGCAGCACCAACAACATCCACAACTTTAACCCTTGCATTAGGCGATGCTTTGGCAGTTTGTTTGATGAAAATGAAAAATTTTAAAGTTGAAGATTTTGCAAATTTCCATCCGGGTGGAAGCTTGGGAAGAAGGCTTTATCTAAAAGCTAAAGATGTTATGAGAACATCTGATTTGCCTATATTAAACGATGATACAACATTAAAAAATGCAATAGATGTTATGACACACGGAAAACTTGGAACTGTTTTACTAACAAACAAAAAAGGTGAGTTAGTAGCTATACTGAGCGATGGAGATCTAAGAAGAGCTTTGATGAATGATGGGTTTGATATAGAAGATAGTGCTATAAAATATGCAACCAAAAACCCAAAAACTATTAATAATATCGAAATTTTAGCCTCAAAAGCATTAGAGATTATAGAGAGTTATAAAATTCAACTTATCGCGGTAGTTGATAAAAAAAATATTCCCATAGGTACACTACATATACACGATTTAACAAATTTAGGATTATAAAATGGAAAAAATTAGGATAAATAAGTTTATCTCACATAATACTGGGTATTCAAGAAGAGAAGCTGACGAGCTTATAAAAGATGGAAAGGTTAGCGTAAATGGAAAAGTTATAACTGATTTTTGTGAAGTTACTCATGAGGATAAAGTTCGAATTAATGGTCGTTTCATAAAGCTTAAAAAAGAATTTAGTGTTATAGTTTATCACAAACAAAAAGGCGAGTTAGTAACAAAAAAAGATGATAGAGGTCGTAAAACTATATATGACTCTTTACCTAATGGGTTTAGGAAATTTGTAAGCATAGGAAGACTTGATTTTGCAAGCGAGGGACTACTTTTACTAACAGATGCACCGGCTATTGCAACTGCTTTAATGCAAAGTGATATTGAAAGAGTTTACTATCTAAAAGTAAAAGGATTGGTTGGTGATGAGGTTGTAAAAGCTATGCAAGAAGGTTTTTTTGCAGCCGATGCTACAAAGGGGGCTCACGAAAAAACTACGATTAAATCTATGGAATTTAAACCATTTTTAGTATATTCTGTACTTGGTTCAAGTGGCGGATATACAAAACTTAAAGTTATGATAAGTGAAGGTCAAAACAGAGAACTTAGACGATTTTTTGGCTATTTTGATTTAGAGGTTGTGGATCTAAAAAGAGTTAGCTTTGGACGGGTTGATTTAGGGATGTTAAAACCTGGTAAATGGAGATACCTAACAAATTCAGAATACGATGACCTAAGAAATTTTATGGAAACAAATAATGTAAGATATTAAGAAGTCTTAAGACTTCTTAAATAAGCACACTGCTTACCCCTGCGGGTGGTTTGCATTAATGTTTATTTGAACTCGTTGTCAAGGAAACATCGGTTAAAGCCGAGCGATTCTCTTGTTTTGTAAAATTTGATGGTAATTCAAACCTAATGCAAAATAATTATAGCAAATATTTCTTAAATATAAATTTAATAATACCTAAATTTTTAATGATATTTTATATTAAAATAAGCTAGAATTTATAGTAATTTAAATAAGGAGCTATAAATGCTAGATAAGAAAAGTTACTATCTTGGGCTTGATATAGGAACAAATTCAATTGGCTGGGCTGTTAGCGATGAGTTTTATAATATTTTAAAAATTAAAGGTCAAAAAACTTGGGGTGTTAGACTTTTTGATGACGCTATGCCTGCTGCTGAGAGACGAGGATTTCGCTCATCTAGAAGAAGAGGCGATAGGGTAAAATGGAGATTAGGGCTATTAAGAAATCTCTTTTCTAGCGAAATAGACGAAGTTGATAATAAATTTTTTAAAAGATTAGAAGATAGTAAATTTTTTGCCGATGATAAAGGCGAGAACCAAACAAATACACTATTTAATGATATAAAATTTAAAGATAGAGATTTTCATAAAAAGTATAATAGTATTTATCATTTAAGATATGATCTTATAACAAAAGATGAAAAATTTGATTTAAGATTAGTTTATTTAGCAATACACCACATCGTTAAAAAAAGAGGACATTTTTTATTTGACGGTGAAATAGGCGATAACAAAAATAATTTTAGCGAATTAACTCAAAATCTAATAGATGAACTTCTTGCGCTAGATATTAATGTAGACTTTTTAGATAATTTTCAAGAAGTATTAAAAGATGAGAGTTTAAGGCTAGGTGATAAAAAAGCAAAATTAAAAGAGATAATAACTGTTAGCTCAGAAAAATTTGATGAGAAAAAGGTATTAACACAAATAGTAAATTTACTATGTGGTAAAGGAAATTTAAAGATATTTTTTCCAGAAAGTGAAGAAAAAAAGATAGAAATTTCTCTACTGAGTGATAGTTTTGATGAAAATTTTGATAATTTATTAGCTAAATTTGGAGAAGATGCAAACTTCATTAAGCCATTAAAAGATATTTTTGATTATATATTACTTCAAAAAATCATGAAAGATTCAAGCACAATTTCGGAATCAAAGATAAAAAGCTATAAAAAGCATAAAAAAGATTTAAAAAAGCTTAAAGATTTAATACTAAATGAGTATGGTAAAGATAAATTTAATGAGGTATTTAAAAGTAGTACTAAAGATAATTATCCAGCTTATGTAGGGCATTTTAAAACTAAAAAATTAAAAGATGAGCATAAAAAAACTACAAAAGATGATTTCTATGCTTACATTAAAAAAATTATAAACAAAAGTGATAGCCAAATAGTTAAAACTATAAAAGATGATATTGAATTAGGAAATTTTTTACCAAGATTAATTGATGGAAATTCAGTTATTCCACATCAAATTCATAAATCTGAACTTATAAAAATCATAGATAACCAAACAAAATTTTATCCATTTTTGAAAGATATTAAAGATAAGATCATTTCTATTTTTGAATTTAGAATTCCATTTTATGTAGGACCATTAAATGATTATCACAAAGATAAGGGTGGCAATGCATGGATAGTAAAAAATAGCAATGAAAAAATTTATCCTTGGAATTTTGATAAAGTTGTAAATATAAAACAATCAGCACAAAATTTCATAACAAAAATGACTAACAAATGTTCATATCTGTTAGGAGAGGATGTTTTGCCTAAAAACTCACTACTTTTTTCAAAATATTGCGTTTTAAATGAGCTTAATAATTTGAAAGTTAATGATGAAGATATATCTGTTGAGTTAAAGAAAGAATTGTATGAAAATCTATTTAAAAAACAAAAAAGTGTTAGTAAAAGTAGCATTAAAAAACACCTTATAAACAATGGATACTATGATAAAAATTTAATAATTGAAGGCGTTGATGACAAGCTAACATCAAATTTAAAATCATATATAGAGTTAAAGGAAATAGTTGGAAATAGTTTAAGCGATGAAGAAAAAGAGGAGATTATAAAATATATAGCTTTGTTTGGCTATGATAAGAAAATGCTTAAAAGCTATATTTTAGATATATCACCAAGTCTAGATGAAAAAACATTAGATAGGCTTTGCACCCTTAAATATAGTGGTTTTGGAAGTTTGAGTAAAAAACTTTTAGTTGGCATAAAAAGTAATGATAAAACCCTTATACAAATCCTAGAAGATACTAACAAAAATTTAATGCAGTTAGTTAGTGATGAGTTTAAAAATGAGATAGAAAAGCATAACAATGAATATAAAAAGCAAAATAATCTTTTAGATGTTGGTCTTAGTTATGGCTTACTAGACAATCTTTATGTTGGACCATCTGTTAAAAGGGGAATTTGGCAGTCACTTAGGTTGATTGATGAGATAATATCTGCTTTTAAATATCCACCTAAAAAGATATTTATAGAAATGGCAAGAGAGGAAGGTAGAAAAGAACGAACCAAATCTAGAAAAGATCAACTTTTAGAGCTTTATAAAAGCATTAAAAAAGACGGGGTTAAAGAGTTTGGGATCGAGTTTGATAAAGTAAAAACTAATCTTGAAAAAGAGGAGCAAAGCAGACTTAACTCAAAAAAATTATATCTTTATTATATGCAATTTGGAAAAGACATTTATGCAGGTAATAATATAGATATAAGTAAGCTTTTTGATGAAAATATTTATGATATAGATCACATCATACCAAGATCTATTAAAAAAGATGATAGTTTTGATAACTTAGTTCTTACTAACAAGATAAGCAATAAAGATAAAACAGATGTTTTTCCTGTATCATTTGAAGTTCAAAATAAAATGAGATCTTTTTGGAAAATGCTAAAAGATAAAGGTTTAATGAGTAGCAAAAAACTACATAGCCTTACAAGAACTACCCCTTTAAGTGAAGATGAAAAGGCAGAGTTTATAGCTAGGCAGTTAGTTGAAACTAGACAAAGCACAAAAGCTGTTGCTACTCTTTTAAAAGATCTATACAAAAATAGTGAAATTGTGTATGTAAAAGCAGGAATTGTTAGTGAGTTTAGGCAAAAATTTGATTTGATAAAATGTAGAGATTTAAATGATTTACACCATGCAAAAGATGCTTATCTAAATATAGCTGTTGGAAATGCATATAATGTCAAATTTACTAAAAATCCAAGAAACTTTTTCAAAAAGTATAAAGGTGAACATTATAACTTAAAGATTGAAAAGCTTTTAGAAAGGGATATTATAAGAGGTCAGGAGTTTGGCTGGGATGCTAAAAAGAGTATAAAAATTGTAAAAGACACAATGATAAATAAAAATCCATATTTGGTAACTTATATGAGCTATGAGGCAAATGGAGGACTTTTTAATCAACAACCAGTTAAGGCAAAAGAGGGGCTAATACCACTAAAAGCCGATCCAAGACTTAAAAACACTAGCAGATATGGCGGATATAATGGCAAATCTATGGCATATTTTTTTATATTTGAATATAAAAAAGGTAAAAATAGACAACTAAGAATTGATACAATTCCTATTTATTTGAAAAAAGATATTGAAAATGGAAAATTGACTCTTAAAGAGTATTGTCAAAATAATCTAGGTTTTGAAGATGTTGTTATAAAGCTTCCAAAACTACTTAAAAACTCACTCATAAAAGTTGATGGTTATTTAATGAAAATGACAGGAAACAATGAAGATAAAATACTTTGCAGAAATGCTGTGCAGCTTATATTAAATAGCAAAGAAGAGCTTTTACTTAAAAAAGTTCTTAAAATAGTAGATAAAATAAATGAAGCTAAGAGATTTAAAAAAGAGTATTTTATAAACAAATATCAATTTGATATAGAAGATAAAGAGTTGCTAGAGCTTTATGATAGGCTAACTAAAAAGCATGAAACTGCTTATAAAAACAAGCCAGCAAGTCAAATTGAAACTTTAAAAGATGGAAGAGAAAAATTTATATCTCTTAGTTTAGAAGATAAATGCTTATTATTAAGTGAGCTTTTAAAGCTATTTGATACAACCGCTCAGAATGCAAATTTAAGTCTTATTGGCGGAAGTCCTAATGCTGGATCAGTAAAATTTGTTAAAAACCTATCTGATAATAAAACATACAAAATTATCTTTGAGTCAATATCAGGTTTTTATAAAAAGGAGATAGATTTAAATAAATTATGAGCTGGAGAACTGTTTGTATAAATGGAATAGCTAAGCTTGATTTAAAGTTTGGTTACTTGGTAGTTAGAAAAGAAAACATTAGTAAAATAGCATTGAATGAAATAGCGGTTTTGGTGATTGATTCAACCGCTATATCTTTAACAACAGCACTTTTAAACGAGCTAATAAAAAGGAAAGTTAAAGTTATATTTTGTGACTCTTTTCACAACCCATTTTCCGAACTTGCTCCAATGTATGGAAGTCATGATTCTAGTTTAAAAATCAAAAAGCAAATGTTATGGAAAGATGAAATGAAAGCTCAAATTTGGACTAGAATCATCAAAGAGAAAATATATAAACAAATGTATAATTTAATAATCTTTGATTATAAAAAAGAGGCTAAATTACTAGAAAAATACATATCAGAAATAAAACTAAATGATGAAACAAACAGAGAAGGACATGCTGCTAAGGTTTATTTTAATGCACTTTTTGGTATGAAATTTACAAGAGATAGTGATAACTCTATAAATGCAGCATTAAACTATGGTTATAGTTTGCTTCTTTCAACTTTTAATAAAGAAATTTCATCAAATGGATATATAACTCAAATAGGGCTTTTTCATGACAATAGATTTAACTACTTTAATCTAAGTTGTGATTTAATGGAAATTTTTAGACCAATCGTTGATAAAATGGTTTATGAATTACAACCAAAAGTTTTTGAAAAAGAGGAAAAAATCTGTATGCTAGAACTTTTTAACAAAAAAGTTATGATAGAAAATAAGGAGCAATTTTTAATGAGTGCTATAAATGTATATGTAAAAAGTGTGCTTGATTCATTAAATGAAAACAATATGCTTTTGGAAATTTATGATGAGTTTTAGATATATGAGAGTTATAGTATTTTTTGATTTGCCGACTAAAACTAGTAAAGATATAAAAAATTATAGTAAATTTCATAAATTTTTACTAAAAAATGGATTTATGATGCTTCAAAATTCTGTATATTCAAAGATTGTCTTAAATCAAACTAGTGCAAACCTATTAAGTTCAAGAGTAAGAGCTAATTCACCAGAAAAAGGAAACATTATACTTCTTAGCATAACAGAGAAACAATTTAATAAAATGGAATATATAATAGGAGAGCAAAAAGATAGTGTTGTAAGTTCAAGCGATAGAGTTGTTTTACTATGAAGATATATCATGAAATTTTAAGCAAACCAATTCAATTTAATGAAAACAAAGTTCAAATTTTATATATAGAAAAACCAGAAATTTATAGGGAAATTTTAAAAGATTTCAACTATGGAAGCGGTTTTATAATAAGCGATGATAATGATAACTTTGAGTATGACAAAACTTTAAGTTTTAATCCAGATGTCTTAGATCTTTTCAAAAATGAAAGAAAAATCATAACTCAAATTCAAAAAAACATAATTAAAGATTGTCAAACCAAATTTTATGAAAATAGCTTAAGCTTAGTAAATAAATTAAACGATTTTTCTAATATGATATTAAGCTCTTATGATAGCATTTTTAGAGCAGATATTAGTATAGAAAATCTTGTTAAAATACTTAATATACAGATAATTCAAAGCGATACTTTGCTAGAAAATATAGTTGATTTTATGAATATAGAAAGAGAAGTTTTAGACATTAAAATTTTTGTTTTTGTAAATTTAAAATCAATCTTTTCTAATAATGAGCTTTTAGAGCTTTATAGAGAGATAATCCTTAGAAAATTTAATGTGTTACTGCTTGAATCAAATTATAAAATAAAACTTGAAAATGAAGAAATTGTAATAATAGACGAAGACTTATGCGAGGTAAGATGTTAAATTTATAAGATTGTGGTAAAATATGGCAATTATCTAGTACAAATATCGCATGTTGTGTATGCGTTGCAAGCTCAAATCTCATTTGAGGTTTGAGAGTTGTGTAAAATTTGATGGTAATAAAACTTTAGAAGATTTGATTAATTACAATAACGAGTTTGAGAGTTGTGTAAAATTTGATGGTAATAAAACCAAAATGTGAATAAAGATGGCTACTATATAGTTTGAGAGTTGTGTAAAATTTGATGGTAATAAAACTAAATGTTGAAAAACATTATCCTACCCTGTGTTTGAGAGTTGTGTAAAATTTGATGGTAATAAAACGAATTGCTGAGGGAAACTTAATCTCCGATAGTTTGAGAGTTGTGTAAAATTTGATGGTAATAAAACTCTAAGAATAATCTTTCTAACGAATAGTGAGTTTGAGAGTTGTGTAAAATTTGATGGTAATAAAACCTTCATTGCTTGTTATACTAACAACAGCGTTTGAGAGTTGTGTAAAATTTGATGGTAATAAAACTTATTGTAATTGATTAAATCTTCTAAAGTGTTTGAGAGTTGTGTAAAATTTGATGGTAATAAAACAGATATTTTTTTGTTTTTTGTAGATTAATAGTTTGAGAGTTGTGTAAAATTTGATGGTAATAAAACTAATTGCTAACAACTACTAACAAAAATGATTAACCCAAAATTATCATTACATTAAAAATGTTGATATAAGATACAGAATATATAAATCAATTATAATGCTTTATATATGGAGTTCCATTTGGATAAATTAGCAATATTGAAGGACTAAAAATGCAAAAATTATTTTTTGGTTTAGGGTTAGCATTTGTTTTAGGTATTAGTTTAAATGCTCAAAACAACGCTAGAAAAATGGGCGAATGCATGGTTGTTAGTGATGAAAAAGAGATGACACCATGTGAGGTAGTAGATCAAAGAAGATCTAGTAAAGCACATATGCATAAAGATGAAGAAAAACATAAAAACGCTTTAACTAGAAATAGTAAAATAAATGATTTTTTTAACAACAATCATCAAGATATGAAAAAAGAAACAAATGAAACCGTTAAGATAGACATGCACTAAGACCTATCTATATAAAATTCAAAGATAATTTTCTAAAAGACTAAAAGTTGCATTTTTGAGTTTATGGTATCTTTTATAAATCCACCCTCAAGCATAGCTTTTATCTCATCTTTAACTTCGTCTTCATTGAAATTTAAGTTATTTATATCAAGATGCCAAAGCACATTTTCAACCGCTTCTTCATAACTTCTGTTTTGAATTCTCATTTCTGTTAAAATTTCACTTTTGTATGGAATTTTAGATATTTCCAAATAAGATTTTAACATACTAGTTCTGTTTGTTAGGCTGTTTTTACCATATTTTTTAAAAAACGGTTCAAGTAGTGTCGAATGTCTTGGTTTATACCAGTTTAGATAAATTTTAAGCTCACCTAGATCGATAAATTTTTGAAAATGCTCTTTTGTTTGAAGTGCCGGACTCATAGTTAAAAAAGCAATGTCAAATTTATCACTGCTTTCAAACTCATCAAAGCTAAAATTTTTAGTTTTTACATTTGTTATATTAAATTCTTTTGCAGATTTTTCCAACTCTTCAAGCATTTTAATGGAGCTATCGATACCTAGTATATTTTTGCACAATCTGGCTAGATATAGTGTATACGCACCTGTTCCACACCCTATGTCTATCATTGTTTTACCTTTAAAATCAACACCAAATTCATCTAAAACTTTAAAAAATTTCTTTTGAAAATCATTCAAATTTCCACTAAATTTATTATATGTTTTTGACTTTTTATCCCATTTGTTATTTGTAACATTCATCACATATCCCTTTTATAACAACACTTTTAACATGTTTTTTATCTAAATTTGGCATGGTGATTTCTTCCATTTTATGGCACTTATCACAAACAAAATACGCCTTTGCCTCTTTTGCTAACTCATAGAAGTGTTTTCTGTTAGTTTCACTTGAGATAAGTATATTTTTCTCTTCAAATAGAGTTAAATTTCTATATATAGTTGTTTTGTTAGCAGATGTTTGTTCTACTAACTCATCACAGCTAATAGGTTTTTCTATATTAGAGAGTATGTTTATAATCTCTTCTCTTAAAGAAGTTGGGGTTATGCCATGCTCATTTAAAAATTTTTTAATATCCATATTTATATCCTTGTGGGAATGATAACAAATTTTACATAATATAAACTAAAAGTGTATAATTATAAGTTGCAACTAAGTTGCATTTGTTATACTTTCATAAATTTTTTTAAAGGATTAAAGGTGAGAATTCTTCTAACTTTATTATTTGGTGTTATCTCTTTGTTTGCAAAGGGAGATGTAGTAGTTAGCATTTTGCCACAAAAATATTTTGTTGAAAAGATAGCAGGAGATACTGTAAAGATTGATGTTATGGTGCTTCCAGGGGCTAGTCCAGCAAGTTATGAGCCAAAATCATCACAAATGAAACATCTTGAAAATGCAGATATATATTTTTCAATAGGGGTTCCTTTCGAAAAAGTTTGGCTTAAGAAATTTAAATCACAAATTCCAAGCCTAAACATAGTTGCTACTGATGAGGGAGTGGTTAAGAGATCTATGCATCATCACGATCACGACGAGCACCATGAACATCATGAACACGGTGAGGCAGAGCACGAACATCATGAAGATCACGAACACGCTACACATAATGAGCATGAGATTGAAGAAGAGGTTGGATGTGATCCTAAAAAAGATAGTGATTGTTACTGCCACGAACATGAAAATGGAGAAATGTTTTGCCATACTCACAGAGGACTTGACCCACACATTTGGCTAGATCCAAGACTTGTTATAGTACAAGCCCAAAATATAGAAAAAGCACTTATAAAAGCATATCCTGAAAATGAGGAACTTTATAAGGCTAGAACTTCAAGTTTCATAAAAGAGCTAAATGCATTACACAATGATATAAAAGATAGATTAAAAGATCTAAAAGGAAGAAAATTTATGGTTTTCCACCCATCTTGGGGATATTTTGCAAAAAGATATGGGTTTGAACAAATTCCAGTTGAAAAAGAGGGTAAAGAGCCAAAACCTGCAGAGCTTCAAAAACTAATCAAACTAGCCAAAGAAGAAAATATAAAAGTTATATTTGTAGCACCACAATTTTCAAAAAAATCTGCTAATATTATAGCAAAGGAAAGTGGTATAAAAGTAGTTGAGTTAGATCCACTTCCACAAGATTGGATGAAAGGTATGGAAAAAGTAGTTAAAAGCTTTGAAAACAATATATGATTAAAAGAATTTTGATTTTTTTGGTGTCTGTGTTTTTTACAACACAGGCATCAGCTTGTGCATTATGTGCTTTAATGACCCCAACAGCGCATATCTATCTAGATTTTAATACCACACAAGAAGAGCTTAACAGCATAAAAGTATCGTGGCATTTTTCAAAAAACTTCACAGATTTAACATTAGAAGGATATGATTTAAATGGAAATTTAAAGCTTGATGAGGATGAATTAGCTGAGGTAAATTTTGCTATGGTTGATTATCTTCAAAGAAAAAATTATCTAATGAAATATGAATATTATGATATGCCAGATGGAAAAACGCACGAACTTGAAGGCGAGATTATAGACTCAAAATCAAGTCTGGTTGATGGAAGATATGTTTTTGAGTTTATTAAAAAGGTAAAACTCCCTATAAAAGATAATAGAATATTAAAAATAGTTGCAAATGATGATGAGGGATATTTTAATTTTAGCTTTTTAAATAGTGGCAAAAGTATGATTTTGGATAATTTATATGCTATTTATAATTCAAATTTAAATGCTACATTTATTGAGTTTAAAAAAGGAAATATTAGCACTCAAAAACAAAAGAGTTTAAAATCTTTAATTAAAAATAGCAATATAGATAGCGAAAAAGTAAGTAAAAATTTCATAGATGAGTATGGACTAAAAACACTTAAAAAACTTAAATCCCTTTTTGCCAATAGTGCAGAGTTTAGCTTTTTAACTATTTTTAGCATAATTTCAATATCTTTTCTATATGGTTTTTTTCATGCAGCAGGACCTGGACATGCAAAAATGCTAACAACGAGTTACTTTTTAGCAAATGGTGGAAACTATCTAAAAAGCTTTATTTTTTCACTTAAAATCGGAATTTTTCATGTTATAGGTGCCTTTTTGTTAGTTGTTGTTAGTATGTTTGGAGTTGATTTGGTGGCATCTTCTGTTTCAAGTAACAACATCTCTTTAACGACCAAGGTTTCAGCTATAATTATAATACTTGTTAGTCTGTTTTTGTTTGCTGATAAGATTAAAGAGATTAAGGGTAATACACATCAAACAGGTTGTAAATGCTCTAGTTGTTGTGGGCATAAAAAGAGTGAAAATGAGTGGTTCATAGCTTTAAGTGCGGCTATAATTCCATGCCCTGGAACTATACTTGTGTTTGTTGTGGCTTTTAATATAGGAAGTTACTTTTTAAGCTTTATAAGTGCTATTTTTATGGCACTAGGTATGTCAGTTGTTATATTTTTAGCAGCTGTTATAGGATTTAAAGCCAATAAAATAGGAACTAGTAAATTTAAAAACCTTAAAATATATATTGAGTTTTTTGGCATATTTTTAATGCTAATTTTAGGTGTGTTTATGTTTTTAATTGCTGATAAAATAGGTATATTATGAGTGAGATAGTAGTAAAAGACTTAAGCTTTGGTTATGATGAAAATTTAGTTTTAGAAGATATAAATTTAGAATATAATAAAAATGATTTTTTAACTATAATAGGTCCAAATGGTGGTGGAAAAAGTACATTTTTAAAGATAATGCTAGGATTAATCACCCCTAAGCAAGGAAGTATTGAAATTTATGGTAAAAAACCACAAGATGTTTCATCTATATTAGGATATGTTCCGCAATTCATACCTATAAATGAAAATTTCCCTATTAGTGTTTTAGATGTTGTTTTAATGGGTAAAATTGATAAAAAGAAATTTGGTTTTTATACAAAAGAGTGCAAAGAAGATGCATTGGAAGCACTTAAATTAGTTGGGATGGAAGCTTGCGCAAAAAGAAGAATTAGTGAGCTTAGTGGTGGTCAAAGACAAAGAGTTTATATAGCAAGAGCCCTTTGTAGTGACGCTAAGATACTTTTGCTAGATGAGCCAACAGCTAGTATTGACACGCAAGGGCAAATTGAAATTTATGATCTATTAAAAGAGATAAATAAAAACGGAAAAGGCATAATAGTAATAAGCCACGATGTTAATATCTCCATAAACTACGCTACAAAAGTAGGGCACATAAACAAAAAACTAGTTATGCATGAAATTGATATAGAGAAAAAAGATAACTTTTTTAACCATTTAAGAGAAGAGCATACTCATATTTGTGATGTTGAGCTTATTTTAAGGGAGTGTTCTTGCAAGAATTATTGAGTTTAACTTTTATGCAAAACGCCTTTTTGGGCGGAATTTTAGTAAGTATTGCTTGTGGAATTGTTGGATCGTTAGTTGTTATAAATAGAATGACATTTATAGCAGGAGGTATCTCTCATGCTGCATATGGTGGCATAGGTCTTGCTTTTTATTTTGGCATAGCTCCACTTTTAGGCGCTACTGTATTTTCAATATTTTTAGCGCTTTTAGTGGCTTTTATAACCTTAAAAGATAAAGAGAGGTTTGATTCAATAGTTGGAGCCATATGGGCATTTGGTATGGCTTTTGGTATTATTTTGATAGATTTAACGCCAGGATATAATGTTGATTTGATGAGCTATCTTTTTGGTTCTATACTAGCTATTGATAAAAATACGCTCTATTTTGTATCTATGGTTGATATCATATTCATTATAATGATGTGCGTGTTTTATAGGCAATTTTGTGCTATAAGTTTTGATAGTGAGTTTGCTAGATTAAAGGGTGTAAACTCAACGCTATTTTATTACGTACTAGTTGCTATGATGGCACTTTGTGTAGTTGGAACCATTCAAGTTGTTGGGCTAATTTTAGTAATATCTTTGATGACTATTCCTCCATACATTGCTGAGATATTCTCTAAAAGACTTGGGGAAATGATGGTTTATTCGGCTATTATCTCATCAATCTTTTGCATTGTAGGTCTACTTCTTAGTTATAAATTTGATATAACAAGTGGCGCTAGCATTATAATGGTTGCATCGATCTTTTTCTTTATGGTTGTAATTTTTAAAAGACTAAAAAGTCTTTAATTTTTTCTCTTTATTAAAAGAGGGGCAACTTCACATATTAAAATTCCAAGAAGGATTAAGATAGCTCCAAATATCTGGGGTTTGCTTAGAATTTCATTTGCCCACAGATATCCAATGACACCTGCACTAACAGGTTCAAGCGTAAATATTAAAACAGTTTTAGCAGCTGTTGTGTATTGCTGTGCTAAAGTTTGGACAAAAAAGGCAAAAACAGTTGCTATAACTGCTGTTAAAATTATGGCATATAGAAGCTCTATATTTAGCCAAATTTCAAACCCACCTAAGATAGCCATTGTGTTTAGATTATTATTAGAGAAAAATATTGCAAATATTAAAGAGAGTAGAGCCGTTGTGCCAAATTGTGTTGTAACTAAGGCATAGATATTACTTTTATGTACATAAACGCCTGTAAAGCTTATATGAAGCGCATACGATACAGCGCAAATTATAGTTAAAAGCTCGCCTAAATTTAGATCAAAACTATTTGCACCACTTAAAAAGTAAAGTCCCACTAGAGCTACAATACCACCAAAAATTGTAGTAAGTTTAACGTGTTGTTTGAAAAATACAAACATTATAAAAGGAACTAAAATAACATATAATCCAGTTATAAATGCCACAGTTGAGCTTAATGTATACTTTAAAGCATATGTTTGAAATGAAAATCCACCAAACAAAAACAGACCAAGCAAGGCTCCATATAAGATAGAATTTTTGGTAAATTTAATACCAAATTTTAAAGATATTAGATACATTAAGATTGTAGATACTAAAAATCTAAAAAATAAAAAACTAAAAACATTTATGCTTTCAATGGCACTTTGAACAGGTAAAAATGTAGCACCCCACGAAATAGCTACAAATATTAAAGCAATTTCAGACATTAAACTTTTAGACATAAAAAACCCCTTAATCTGTGATTTTAACAAAAAATACTTAAAATTTAACATTAGAAAAGATATAATTGTAATTATTTATTAAAATAAAATATTAAAATAAAATTTAATATAAATATATAAAATTTAAATTATGAAAACAATAAACACAACTTATAAATTTGATAAAATCAAGCTAGTTTTAGTTCTGGCATTTATGAGTGCCATTGCGCCACTTTCTATTGATATGTATTTGCCAGCTTTAACGCAGATAAGAGAAATCTTTGAAACAGATGAATTTTACATGCAGTTATCTTTGGCTGTGTTTTTCATAGCTTTTTCTTTTGGCCAATTAATCTATGGACCACTAAGCGATATATATGGTAGAAAAAAACCATTATATTTTGGAATTACAATATTTGTAATATCAAGCTTTGCTTGTGCTATGGTAGATAGTGTTTACGCTTTTATATTTTTTAGATTCACACAGGCCTTAGGCGGTTCTGCTGGAATTGTGATTGCAAGAGCTGTTATAAACGATAAATTTGAATTAAATGAAGCTGCTTCAATGTTTGCCATAATGATGGTAGTTGCATCTTTAGCTCCTATGTTAGCACCTACATTTGGTAGTTTAATCCTTCATTTTGTATCATGGAGAATTATCTTTATCATGCTTTTTAGTTTAGGAGTTATGCTTTTGTTTATGATATATTTTTGGTTAAAAGACAGCTCTAGAGTTGGTAAAAAAGATGAACTAAGTTTTAAAAAAATGGCTATAACTTATATTGAAATTTTAAAAAATAGAAAATTTATAGTATATGCATTATCTCTTGCCATGCCTATGTCGGCGATGTTTGCTTATATTACAGGTTCATCTTTTGTTTTTGTAGAGTATTTTGGACTTAGTACATATAAATACGGGATAATTTTTGGCTTAAATGCTCTTGGTGTTACTTTGGTATCGGCAATTAACAGTAAACTAGTGCTAAAACATTCACCTGAAAATTTTTTAAAAATAGGTCTTTTTTTAGCTAGTTTTTTTGTTATCATTTTAATAGCTTTAGGATATTTTAAAGTGGAGTTTTTGTATTTTGAAATAATGCTCTTTTTAACTTTAGCAACACTTGGTTTTATAATACCAAATGCTACATCGCTTGCCATGAGTTGCTATAAAGAAAGATCAGCCGGCGCTGCTTCTGCTGTGCTTGGTGCTATGCAATTTGCTTTTGCAGGTGGTGCGTCATTTAGTGTGGGGTTTTTAAAAGCAAACAATCCACTTTTTCTAAGTATAGTTATGGGGAGCTCTACATTTATAGCTTTGTTAATTTATATAAAGGGCTTTAAAGAGTGATTTTATAAACACCATTTTTGATGCGTTTTAAAGTACCTTTACTTCTTAAGAGGTTAAAGGTGGCTATAATAGTTGGTTTACTAGTATCTAGTTCTTTGGATATTTCATCTATTGTTAGTGTTATAAACCCACGTTTATCGCATTTTAAAACTAAAAATTCAATAATATCAACTTTCTTGTCACCTAAAATTTTTTTATAAATTTCAAGTGAGCTTATCAAAGTTTACCTACGCATAAAATCGGCACAATAGCGTTGTTTACTATCTCTTTTGAGGTACTTCCAAAGAAAAAACTAGATATTATGCCTCTTGTATATGCACCTGTTGCTATAATATCTATATTATTACTTCGTCTGTATTTTATAATCTCTTCTGCGATTTCTCCACTGCAAAGAGTTATATATTTTGCATTTTTATTTTTTAAAATTGTTTTAGCTTTTGAGAGTATCTTTTCAGAATCTTCTTTGCTCTTATTAATGTTTATAATATGATAGTTTAAATCATCGCCAAATATTTTACTATTTTGTATGAAATTTAAAGTTCTTATAGATGCCTCATGTCCATCAAATGCTAGTAAAACCGTTTTTATAGGAGTAAAGGCTTTATTTATAAATAAAATAGGAGCTTTAACTTCTCTAAGTAATACAGCTACATTATCTCTTATCTCTTCGTCATCTTTTTCTAGAGGAATCACAAAAGAGTGGACATTTTCATATTCAAGCAGTGTGTCTAAATAATCTCCATGAACTGCTTGCGTTGTTGAGATTATACCTCTACTATCTGCATATTTTTTTGCTTTTTCTAAAAGCGCATTAGCATTTTCAAGCTCTTCTTTTGATGGCTCTTTATAGTTTATATTATAAGGGATGTCACTAGTTTCATTTACTATTAGGCTTCCTGCTGCAAGACCTAAGAAATTTGGAGCGTATGCTTGCATATGTATAATGTGTAAAAATGTTATCTCTAAATTTAGACTTTTAGATATAAAAATAGCATAATCACAAACTGAGTTATCTAATGAGTTTCCATCCAGGCAAGCAATAATTTTTTTCATAACCTCTCCTTAATGTGCTAATTATAGCAAGTAAAGAATAATTTTAAAATAAAATTTAGGCTAGACCCTCTTCTTCTAGCGCTTGTGTTTGTGTTTCTGTGATTAATGGGTCTATAATTTCATCAAATAGCCCACCACCCATAATGGCATCTAGTCTATAAAGTGTTAAGTTGATTCTATGGTCGCTGATTCTATTTTGTGGGTAGTTGTAAGTTCTAATTCTACCACTTCTATCGCCAGTCCCTACTTGATCTTTTCTTTGGGCTCTCTCTTTTTCAAGTCTTTCTTGCTCTTGTATTTCAAAAAGTCTTGCTTTTAAAACCTTCATAGCGGCGTCTTTGTTTTTATGCTGAGATTTTCCATCTTGATTTACAACTACAAGACCTGTTGGAATGTGAGTGACTCTTACAGCGCTATCGGTAGTATTCACTGATTGTCCGCCGTTTCCCGAGCTTCTCATAACATCTATTTTTAAATCATTTGGATTTATTTGTATATCGGAATCCTCAGCCTCAGGCATTACTGCAACTGTTATAGCACTTGTGTGAACTCTTCCTTGGCTTTCAGTTTCAGGCACTCTTTGAACTCTATGTGTTCCGCCTTCATATTTTAGCCTTGAGTAAGCACCTTTGCCTTTTATTAAAAGAATAATCTCTTTAAAGCCACCAGCACTACCTTCGCTTTGTGATACAACTTCTGTTTTATACCCTCTAAGCTCTGCATATCTTAAATATGCATTTGCAAGATCCCCAGCAAACAAAGCAGCTTCATCACCACCTGTTCCTGCACGAATTTCAAGAAATATATTTTTATTATCATTTGAATCTTTTGGGATAAGTAGAATTTTTATCTCATCTTCAAGTTCTATTTTTTGGTGTTCTAGTTCTTTTAATTCCTCTTTTGCAAGTTCTGTAAACTCAGGATCTTCCAAAAGAAGTTTGTTTTCTTCAATATCGTTTAAGACATTAAGATAAGATATAGCTACATTGTTTATATCTTCTAGTGAACTTTGCTCTTTTGAGAGCTTTGTCATTCGCTCAATATCACTGGCTATATCTGGTTCACTTAATAGTTTTGATAATTCACTATATCTATCTAGAAATGTTTGAAGTTTGCCAGCTAACATCTTATCTTTTACTTAGTTATTTTCTAATGTTTTAACTAATTTTGAAAGTCTTGAAACTCTTCTTGCAGCAGTATTTTTCTTTAGAATACCTTTGCTAACGAAGCCATGTATGTTTTTGTTAGCTATTTTAAATGCTTCATTTGCTTTTTCTACATCATTAGCTTCAACTGCTTCTCTTACCGCTCTTGTTATGTTTTTAAGTCTTGTTCGGTAAAATCTATTTCTTTCTGTTCTTTTGACAGTTTGTCTTGCTCTTTTTGCAGAAGATTTGTGATTTGCCATTTATACACCTTTTTAAATTTTATATAGTTATAAGATGTGGATTATACACACTTTTTTTTTAAAAAGAACTGAATTTAAGTATAAATTAAAACTAATACCCTTTTTAAGAATAGGTTTGCTAAATATATGTTAAAATTTCCAAACTTAAAATTTAGGAATTGTAGATGAAATATTTTGGTACAGATGGAGTTAGGGGAAAAGCAGGAGAAGAGTTAACTGCTGAGTTTGTTATGAAGATAGCAATTGCAGCTGGCATATATTTCCGCAAAAACTCCGCTACAAATATGATTTTAGTTGGTAAAGATACTAGAAGAAGTGGTTATATGATAGAAACAGCTATTGTTGCAGGTCTTACTTCAATTGGTTACAATGTTAGGCAAATTGGACCTATGCCAACTCCTGCGGTTGCATTTTTAACCGAGGATATGAGATGTGATGCGGGTATTATGATAAGCGCTTCTCACAACCCTTACTATGATAATGGTATTAAATTTTTTGACAATCAAGGCTTTAAGCTTGACACAGATGAAGAGCAAAAGATAGAAGAAATTTTGCATAATGAAGAGCTTATAAAAGAAGCAAGAAAAACAATGATGGAAATTGGAGCTGCCAAAAGAGTTGATGATGTTATAGGAAGATATATTGTTCATATAAAAAACTCATTTCCAAAAGAGTTAAATTTAAGGTCATTAAGAATTGTTCTTGATGTTGCAAATGGCGCTAGTTATAGGGTTGCACCAACTATATTTCAAGAACTTGGTGCAGAAGTTATAACAATTAACGATAATCCAAATGGAAAAAATATTAATGAAAATTGTGGAGCACTACACCCTGAAAAATTAGCTTGCGAGGTTAAAAGACTAAGAGCTGATGTTGGATTTGCTTTTGATGGTGATGCTGATAGAGTAGTTGTGGTTGATGAAAATGGGGATATTATTGATGGTGATGTCTTGCTCGGTGTTTTAGCAATATATTTAAAAAATACAAATAGATTAAAAAACAATCAAATAGTAGCAACTGTTATGAGTAATGCTGCACTTGATGATCATTTAAAAGAAAATGGGATTGAGGTTTTAAGAAGCAACGTGGGTGATAAATTTGTCTTAGAAATGATGAAAGAAAAAAATATAAATTTTGGTGGCGAGCAAAGCGGCCATGTTATCTTTGGAGATTACGCTAAAACAGGCGATGGAATAACAAGTGCGTTGCAATTTAGTGCTTGTATGTTAGCCAATAAAAAAACAGCAAGCGAGCTAGGCTCAATGATAAAACCATATCCTCAAATTTTAACAAATTTAACAATATCAGTAAAAAAAGATCTTAACAGCATAGAGGGGTTAAAAGAATTAGAGGAATCTTTAAAATTGCAAGGGATTAGATCACTTTTTAGATATTCAGGAACTGAAAAATTAATACGACTTTTATTAGAAGGAAAAGATCAAAAAATCTTAGATGAGAAAATGAAAGAAGTTGTAAATTTTTTCAAAAAAGCTTTAAATGATTAAGAGTTTAGTTAAATTCGTAGCTATTTTTATAGCTGTTATGGTTTTAGATCAGGCAATTAAGCAAATTTTTATAGATGGATTTAGATGGAATGGAGAGTATTTTTCACTAATTCTTACATATAATAAAGGTGTAGCTTTTTCTATGTTTGAGTTTTTAGGAGAAAATTTAAAATTTCTCCAGCTCATTTTAATAGTTGTTTTATTTTTATATTTAATTTTTCAAAAAGAACTTTTTAAAAATCACTTAATTGCTTTTTCGTTACTTATTGGTGCAGGTAGTTCTAACTTGCTTGATAGATTTATACACGGAGGTGTTGTTGATTATGTTTTTTGGCATAAGTGGTTTGAATTTGCTGTTTTTAATTTTGCAGACGTAATTATAAATTTTGCAGTTTTTTTAATAATTTTGCAGTTTTTTTTAGAAAACAAAAGGTTAAAAAAGAGTAAATAATTAAAAATAAACTACAATTAATTCTAATTATGGTAGATTATAATTTAAGATAAATTAAAAGGAAATTTATGAAAAAATTTTTAGATAAATTACTGTCTAACGAAAGTAGCTCAGGTGTTCTTTTAATGCTTGCGGCAGTGTTTGCGCTTATTTTTAAAAACGTTGGAGGTCTCAGCGAATTTTATGATTGGTTTGTTCACTTGCAAATCACTATGGGAATAGGTGATTTTAAGCTTGATGAATCTTTACATTTTTGGGTAAATGATGCTTTAATGGTTCTATTTTTCTTCATAGTTGGACTAGATCTTAAAAGTGAAATGGTAGAAGGACAGCTTAGTAAAATATCTCAAGTTATACTTCCATGTATTGCAGCACTTGGTGGGGTCGTTTTACCAGCAGTAATTTTTGTTATTATTAACTGGGGTGACCCTGTTGCTATGAAAGGTTGGGCGATTCCAACAGCTACTGATATTGCATTTGCAGTTGGGGTTTTAGCGCTACTTGGCAAAAAAGTTCCAACTAGTTTAAAGATATTTGTTTTAACGCTAGCGATAATTGATGATTTATGTGCTATTTTAATTATTGCTTTATTTTATTCAAGTAGCTTAAATTTACTATATCTTCTTTTAGCAGCTGTTGTTTTAGGTGCTATGATAGCTCTTAATAAGAAAAAAATATTTAATAAAACCCCATATGTTATTTTAAGTCTTATCCTTTGGGTTTTAATTTTAAACTCAGGAATTCACGCAACTATTGCTGGGGTTGTAGCTGCATTTACGATACCGCTTCACACAACACCTGGTAACTCAATGCTTCATGATATGGAGCGTGCTTTAGTAACACCTGTAAATTTCATAATACTTCCACTTTTTGCATTTGTAAATGCAGGAGTTAGTCTAAAAGGACTTGATGCTGGACACCTTTTTGGAACTGTTCCCATGGGTATATTTTTCGGACTTTTCTTTGGAAAACAGATTGGTATTTTCCTGTTTAGTTGGATTATTGTAAAACTAAAAATAGCAAGCTTGCCTGAAAATGCTAATTGGGCTCAACTATATGCAGTTGGTATAATCTGCGGTATAGGCTTTACAATGAGTTTGTTTGTTGATGGACTTGCTTATGGGGAAGCTTCAATAGAACTTTATAAAGGAACTGATAAACTTGCAATACTTATGGCATCTTTGATCTCTGGTATAGTTGGATTTGTTGTAGCTAAGATAGTAGGCAGAAGAAAATTAGCTAGAGAGGCAGAATAACAATTATATAGATAAATTTGGTTTTAAGCCAAATTTATCTATTTTAAGTATAATACCCTTTTTGGTTCCGTAGCTCAGCTGGTAGAGCACCACCTTGACATGGTGGGGGTCGTTGGTTCAAGTCCAATCGGAGCCACCATTGCTTCAAGAAAATTAGAAAATTCACAGAAGAAATACCAAATTCTATCAAATATTTTAAAAAGCAAGGCAAATGATGTATTAAAAGTAGTATCTCTGAAATTAGAAAATTTGCAACTCAAAACAAAAGAGAATTAGAAAGATGTATATCAAGTGATAGAGGTATGAGTAGGTAAATTTTTTAGATAAATAATTAATACTAAGACCAAGAATTTGAAGAGAATTTAATTTACATTGCTAATATAAGTCCTATAATTGCACATAAAATCATAAACATATAATGATATACTCCATTTTCCATTAACAAAGAATTTGGATCTCCACTAAGAATTATTAAAAATAATGCTATTGCTACAATGAATAGTAATTTTTTCATAAAATATAAATTTTCAAGTAAATAGCTATATAAAACATAGTTATTTTTTTATCTTGTTAAAATTTAAATGATATATAAAAGACAAGAATATAAATACAAAAAATGCTAAATTAAATACTGAAGCAGTATAAAAAGGATATCCCCTACCTGGTTCTCCTAGTTGTCCTATAGAATAAATATCTTCAGTCGGAATTAAAATATGAAAAAACAGGGCAAAAGCGAAATAAAACAAGCTTTGCCCAAAAGATTTCTTTTTGTTTATCCATAATGATATACAAAATAAAATAGTTCCAATAATTACAATAATTCTTATTATATCCAATACATTAAAGAATGTAGTCAAAATTATCCTTTTTTGATTGAGTCCTAAGATAAAAATCTTAGGACTCAATGATCTTATTAAGATTAGTATAGTAATTCGTCAATTATACCATAAAGTAAAAGACCCATTTGGCTTTAAATTTAAGAGTAGCAAGATACTTTATTTACTCTTAAATTAAATATAAAATATTATTAAAGTAACTAAATTTAGCTACTTTAATATTTAAAAGTTAAACAAATTTAACTTTTTGATTACCTTTTATAATTTTGCCAATCTCGTAAGCATCACTATTTTTAGTTATAAATTTAGCATTTTCTTTGCTAGCTACTATAATCATACCAACACCCATATTAAAGGTTTTAAACATCTCCTCAGTTTTAACATATTTTGATAAAAATTTGAAAATTTCAGGAGTCTTTATAGCACTTAATTTAACTTCAGCACCTAAATTATCTGGAAAAACTCTTGGTAAATTTTCTTTAATTCCTCCACCTGTAATATGTGCTAAAGCATTTATTTTATCTTTAAAATTTAAAAACTCTTGGACATAAATTCTAGTTGGAGTTAAAAGCGTGTCAATAATTCTTTTATCGTCTACTTTATCATTAATGTCCATACCTATGTTTTCAAATAGTATTTTTCTAACTAAAGAGTATCCATTTGAGTGAATTCCACTACTTGGAAGTGCAAGTAAAATATCTCCCTCTTTTACAAATTTTGTTCTATCTATCTCATCAATTTCAGCCATTCCTACAGCAAATCCAGCCAAATCAAAATCATTTTTTTGATAAACGCCAGGCATTTCAGCTGTTTCGCCACCAATTAATGCACAATTTGCTAACTTACAACCCTCGCTTATACCTTTTACTATATCAACACCTTTTTCTACTATAAGTTTATCGGTTGCATAGTAGTCTAGGAAAAAAAGAGGAGTTGCGAAATTGCAGATTAAATCATTTACACACATTGCTACTAAATCAATACCAATGGTATCATATTTTTCTGCTTTTATGGCTAGTCTAAGTTTAGTTCCAACTCCATCAGTTGCTGCTAAAAGTGCTGGATTTTTATAACCTGTTGGAAGCTTGTATGCCCCACTAAAAGAACCAATCCCACCTAAAACATTGTTGTTAAGAGTTAATTTTACAAATGGTTTTATGGCATTTACAAAATTATTTCCAGCATCTATATCAACGCCTGCATCTTTATAGCTTATCATTTAAACATCCTTTAAAATTTAGGTATAATTTTAACTAAAAATTGATAAAATGGTGCTAAATATGAAAAGTAGTAGAGAAAAATATTTTTTTGGTGTTGTTATAACTGGAAACATCGGAAGTGGAAAAAGTAGCGTTTGTGATATTTTAAAACAAAAAGGTTACGATGTAATTGATGCAGACAAAATAAGCCACAAAGCTTTAGATGAAATAAGCCAAAAAATAGCACTTGAGTTTGGAGATGAATTTGTAATTAATGGAATCGTAGATAGAAAACAACTTGGAAAACTGGTCTTTTCGGATAAAAATTTACTTAAAAAACTTGAAGATATGCTTAGTTTTAAAATAGAGTCTGAAATTTACAGACAAGCTAATATTTTTGAAGAGAATAAAAAGCTTTACTTCTTAGATATACCACTTTATTTTGAGAGTAAAAAGTATAAAGAATTTGATAAAATACTCCTAGTTTATGCTACAAAAGACATTTTAATAAAAAGAGTTATGAAAAGAAATTCACTTAGTAAAGATGAAGTTTTAAAAAGATTAAACTTGCAAATTGATATTGAAGAAAAAAAAGTTTTATCAACTTATATAATTGACAATAGTGGCGATTTAGAACATTTAGAAAATTTAGTTAGTGAGTTTTTACAAAAATTAAAGGAAGATTATGCAGATATCTAAATATAGTGCAAGTGGAAATGACTTTGCTATTTTTGTCTCTTTGGTGAGTAAAAATAGAAGTGAGTTGGCAAGAAAAATTTGTGATAGATTTAATGGCATTGGAGCTGATGGACTTATAGTTATTTTACCCGATGAAAAATATGATTTTAAATGGGAATTTTATAATAGCGACGGGAGTTTGGCATCAATGTGTGGCAATGGTTCTAGAGCGGCTTGTATGTTTGCTTACGAAAATAATTTAGCAAAAAAAGATATGAGCTTTTTAAGTAATGCAGGTTTGATAAATGGTAAAATTTATGATATTAAAGATAAAATTTCTATTGTAGAAATTGAACTAACAAAGCCAAAAGAGTTAGCACATAAATTTGAGGAAAATGGCTATACTTGGTATTTTTATGATACTGGAGTTCCACATTTAGTTAGTTTTGTTAGTGATATTGAAAGTGTGGATTTTAAACTTGCAAAGGCAATGAGAGAAAAATATAATGCAAATGTAAATTTTGCACAAATTAAAGATGACAATATTTTTGTAAGAACATTTGAGCGTGGAGTTGAGGCTGAAACAATGGCTTGTGGAACTGGTATGGCAGCTTGTTTTTATGCAGGATTTAAACATAAATCACTAAGCAACAAAATGAAAGTCTATCCAACAAGCAAAGAGGAGCTTGAGTTTAGAGTAGTTGAAGATAGAATTTATTTCAAAGGCAAAGTTATACATAGTTTTGATGCTATTTTTTATGGTTAAATTTAGGGGTTAAATATGAATGAAGAGGTTGTTATAGGGCTTTTGCTAATTATCAAAGATAGTAAAAAAAAGATAACAGAACTTTTTGATAAAGAGGAGCAAGAAAAAGATTTTTTAACCTCATATGGATTTACTGAAAATATTATAGAGTATTCTATGAACTTAGGAAATACACTGTTAAAAGAATCCCCTGTTTTTTTAAAAAGCCATGATGATAAAAAAGCTATGCTTAAAGAGGTTAAAAAGTCTTTTAAAAATATAAAAACATCCCTTCAGGATATTTTAGATCTTTATGAGAAGATTAAATTCAGTAAATTTAGTAAAAATTTGGAAAAAGAAATTTATTTAAAAGTTGTAGAAAAGATACTAAATGACTATATGCTTTGGTGTGAAAAGTTAGAAAATGCGATACTTGGAATTGGTGGAACAGAGGTAGTATTTGCTCCAAATGTTGAAGTTGAAAATAAAATAGCAAAATACATAATTCAAAAAAGAGTTGGTGCTGATAGTTTTGCTTTGCCATTTTTGTTTGGTGTTGGTTTTGGGCATTTGATGGATGAATAATATGGGATTAGCATTAGAGTTTAGACCAAAAACTATTGAAGAAATTTGCGGACAAAGTCATATAGTAGGAGAAGATAAGCCTTTATATAAGTTAATTAAAATGGGTGAAATTCCACATATTATGCTTTTTGGACCAGCAGGAAGTGGAAAAACAACTTTGGCAAAAGTTATAGCAAACGAGCTTAATATGGATTTTTTTGAGCTTGATGGAAGTAGTTTAAAAGTAGAAGATATCCGTAAAATTCTAGATAGATACAAAGGCAATCTTATAAAACCACTAATTTTCATAGATGAGGTTCATAGACTATCAAAAACACAACAAGAGGTTTTGTTAATACCTATGGAGAATAATGGAGCAGTTGTTATAGGGGCTAGCACTGAAAATCCATTTTTTGTTTTAAGTAGTGGAATTCGCTCTCGCTCTATGCTTTTTGAGTTTAAGCCTTTGACAAATGAAGATTTAAGTAAATTGTTAAATAGGGTTCAAGAGAAGCTAGAATTTAACATAGAAGAAGAGGCTAAAGATTACTTAATAAACTCAAGTGGCGGAGATGCTAGAGCTATGTTAAATTTGCTTGATTATGCTTTAAAGATTAATTCTAAAATAGAATTAGCCACATTAAAAGAGCTAAGAGCTATGCCTATTAAAGATGGTGTTAGCTCACAAGATACTCACTATAGCCTAACAAGCGCAATGATAAAAAGCCTTAGGGGAAGTGATATAAATGCGGCACTATATTACCTTGCAAAGCTTATAGATGGTGGAGAGAGTGCAGACTTTATAGGAAGAAGACTTGTGATTTTTGCAAGTGAAGATATAGGCAATGCAAATCCAAATGCTTTAAATTTAGCAACTAACACATTAATATCTGTTAGTAAAATAGGTTATCCAGAAGCTATGCTTATTTTATCACAATGCGTTGTATATCTTGCTAGTTCTCCAAAGTCAAACTCTAGCTATAAAGCTATAAAAAGAGCAATCAAATATGTTAAAGAAAATAGAGCTTTAGAAATTCCAAAATATCTAATTAATACAGATCCAGAAAAGAAAAACTATCTTTATCCACATGATTATAATGGCTATGTTGAACAAGTTTATCTAGAAAAAGAGTTGGAATTTTATGAAAGTAGTGGAATAGGGTTTGAAAAAACATTGCAAGATTGGCTTATTAAAATTAAAAATAGATAAAAGAACTAGTCTTGCAAAGATGGCTAAAATAAGGATATCTATTTTAAAACATTAAGTTTAACTTAAATCATAATAAGCTAAAATATTAAAATGTACTTAATAAGAAATAAATTAAAAAAGGAAAATGATGCATGAATAGCGATATTATCGCATATAAATTAAATGGAGAGATTGTTGATACTCAAAGTATCAATGGACGTGAAGACCAAGCAACTCCTATTTATTTTGATAACAGCAAAGATTCACTTGAAGTTATACGCCACTCCTGTGCTCACCTTATGGCGGAAGCCATCATCTCACTCTATCCAAACGCTAAATTTTTTGTTGGACCAGCTATTGAAGATGGTTTTTATTACGATTTTAGAGCTTTTAAAGAAGATGGTAGTAAACTTGGTGAGGGTGATTTAAAAGATATTGAAAAAAAGATGAAAGAGCTTATAGACTCTAAGCAAAACATCATAAAAACAGTATCTACGAAAAAAGAAATATCAGAAAAATTTAAAGATGATGATTTAAAACAAGAGGTTTTAAAAAGAATTCCCGATGGAGAAGTTAGTCTTTACACGCAAGGCAGTTTTGAAGATATTTGCAGAGGGCCACATGTTCCAAATACTAGATATTTAAGATTTTTTAAACTAACAAGGATAGCAGGAGCATACCTTGGCGGTGATGAAAAACGCGAAATGCTAACAAGAATTTATGGTGTTGTATTTGCAGATAAAGAAACCTTAAATGAACATGTAAAGATGATTGAAGAGGCAAAAAAACGCGACCATAGAAAACTTGGTGTAGAGATGAAGCTTTTTACATTTGATGAGCAAATTGGAGCAGGACTTCCAATATGGCTACCAAATGGTGCAAGACTTAGATCGAAATTAGAGAAGTTTTTATTTCCAATCCATAGACAAAGGGGTTATCAGCCTGTTAGGGGGCCTGAAATTTTAAAATCAGATGCATGGAAAATAAGTGGACACTATACAAATTATAAAGAAAATATGTATTTTACTACAATTGATGAGCAAGAATACGGCATAAAGCCTATGAACTGCGTTGGGCATGTTAAGGTTTATGAAAGCGATATAAGAAGTTACCGAGATCTACCACTTAAATTTTTTGAGTATGGAGTTGTTCATAGACATGAAAAAAGTGGCGTTATGCATGGTCTTTTTAGGGTTAGAGAATTTACCCAAGATGATGCGCATATATTTTGCGAACCTTCTAAAATAAAAGAGAACATTCTTGAGATACTAGATTTTGTAGACAATATCATGAAACTTTTTGGATTTAATTATGAGATGGAAATTTCAACTAGACCAGAAAAAGCTATTGGTGATGATAAAATTTGGGAAATGGCAACAGATGCTTTAAAAACTGCACTTGATGATAATAACTTAAGTTATGGAATTGATGAGGGCGGTGGAGCATTTTATGGACCAAAAATTGATATAAAAATCAAAGATTCATTAAATAGAAAATGGCAATGTGGAACTATCCAAGTTGACTTTAATTTGCCTGAAAGATTTGATTTAAGTTACATTGATGAAAATAACGAAAAACAAAGACCTGTTATGATTCATCGTGCAATACTAGGAAGCTTTGAGAGATTTATAGGAATTTTAATAGAACACACAGCAGGAGAGCTTCCATTTTTTATAGCTCCTACAAATGTTAGCATAATTCCAATTAGTGATAACCACTATGAATATGCAAAAGAGATTGCTACAATGCTTCAAAAGCTAGAAATTGATAGTGAAATTTTACATAAAAATGAAACATTAAATAAAAGAATAAGAACAGCGGAAAAAACCCATGTTCCTATGATACTAGTAATTGGTGATAGTGAGGTTGAAAATAGAAGTGTTGCTCTAAGAGATAGAAGAGCTAAACAAAGATCTGAGATGAGCTTAGATGAATTTATAAAATTTCTAAAGGAAAAACTTAATGAGGTGCACTTTTGAGTAAAGAAAAACAGGTATATTTAAACGAAGACATTCGCGCAAGAGAAGTTCGCTGCATAGGCGATGATGGTGAGGCTTATGGCATTATAAGCCGTGATGAGGCGCTAGATATAGCAAATAAGGCAGGACTTGATTTAGTTTTAATCTCTGCTGATGCAAAACCACCAGTTTGTAAAGTTATGGACTATGGTAAATTTCGCTACCAACAAGAAAAAAAGCTAAAAGAAGCAAGAAAAAAACAAAAAACTATCGATATTAAAGAGATAAAACTCTCTGTAAAAATTGCACAAAATGACATTAACTATAAAATGAAACATGCAAGAAATTTCTTAGAAGAGGGTAAATATGTTAGATTTCGTGTTTTTTTAAGAGGCAGAGAGATGGGAAGTCCCGAACTTGGTGTTGAGCTTTTGAATAATGTTTTTGAAGAGATCAAAGATATTGGAGATAAAGATAAAGAACCTAAATTTGAAGGCAGATATGTAAATATGCTTGTCACCCCAAAGAAAAGCTAATTCTTAGGGGTAATAGCCCCTAAATTTCTCACTATCTAATTTATAATAATCAAATATTTTATATTTTAAACTACTTAAAAACAATCAAGAAAATTTTTATCGCTAATAGCCCCTTAAGTAAAAAAATGTTAGCCTTATTTAGCTTTAATTTGAAATATATTAAGGAGTTATTTTGCAAGTTAGTAGAAGAAATTTTTTAAAATGGAGTGGTATTAGCGGAACTTTAGCTGCTACAACCTCCTTTAGCAAAACAGTTCTCCCAGAAAAACAGGAGGAATTTGTTGGATTTTGTCCTGTGAATTGCGGAAGCAAATGTCTTTTAAAGGCACATACTAAAGATGGAATTATTAGTCATATCACAACAGATAATACAGGTAATGATAGTTATGAGCAAAGACAGGTTAGGGCCTGTCTTAGAGGTAGATCAACTAGATACCGTATCTATAATCCAAACCGTGTTCTTTACCCTCTAAAAAGAGTTGGAAAAAGAGGCGAGGGTAAATTTAAAAGGGTTAGCTGGGACGAGGCACTAACAGATATAGCTAACAAAATGAATGAAATCAAATTAAAATACGGCAATGAAGCATTTTATAATCCTTATGGAACAGGAACAATAGGTTCTATAATGGCAGGATGGCTAGATGGATCTTTCCATAGACTTCTTGGTGTTTATGGTGGGTATTTGGGTTATCATAATGATTATTCAACCGGTCAAATAGCTAATGGATTAGAGCATTTTTACGGCTGGGCATGGGGAGGAGATATAGAAAATGTTAAGCATGCAAAACTTGCTGTTATGTTTGGCTCAAACCCTGTTGAAACTAGAATGGGTGGTGCTTCAACTGGATATTCTTTTCAGGAAATGGCAAGACGTGGTAATACAAAAGTTATATGTATTGATCCTAGATATTCTGATACTATGGTTGGTGTTGCTGATGAGTGGATACCTATAGCTCCAGGAACTGACGCTGCTTTGATTGCTGCACTTGCTTATGTAATGGTTAAAGAAGATCTATATAATAAAGAATTTATGGATAAATATTGTGTAGGCTTTACAAGAGATACACTTCCAGAAGGTGCTCCTAGCAACGGTTCTTATATGGATTATATAATGGGAACGGGGGATGATAAAACTCCAAAAACTCCAGAGTGGGCATCGAAAATAACACAAATTTCAAGTGATAGGATTGTAAAACTAGCAAGAGAGATTGCATCTGCTGAACCTTGCTATATAGATCAAGGGTGGGGACCACAAAGACATCAAAACGGAGAACAGCAAAGTAGAGCTATAGCCACTTTGGCCTGTTTAACAGGAAATGTGGGGATACTTGGCGGTGGTACAGGTGCAAGGTCTGGTTCAAGTAAATCATATAGTTTAGGTTCACTTTCTGTAAATAATCCAGTCAAAACAACCATACCGTGCTTTATGTGGTATGAGGGTATAAGGTTAGGTAGTAAAATGAGCGCTTTGGAGCATGGCGTTAGAGGAGCTAGTCATTTAAAAGTTCCTATTAAGGTTATGATAAATACAGCTGGAAACTGTCTAACAAACCAACACGCTTGTGTTAGTGAAATTAGTAAGATTTTGGAAGATGAGAGTCTTTATGAGTTAATTGTAGATATAAACATAACTAGAACACACTCAAACTCTTTTGCAGACTATATACTACCAAGTGCAATGGTGTTTGAGCAAGAAGATTTACTTCAAGCATCTATGGGTAAATGTAGCACAATGCCTTATCTTGCTATTGGAGAAAAAGCCATCGAGCCTCAAGGTGAAGCAAAAAGTGCTTTTGATATTTGCACACTTTTAGCAGAAAAACTTGGGGGTAAAGAGTTAAAAGATAAATTTACAGATGGAAAAACATGGGAAGATTGGATGAGATGGTCATGGAATGTGGCAAAAGATAAAAATCCATTTTTACCTAGTTATGATGAAATAAAAAGAAGAAAAATTTGGAAATCTCCAGAGCTAGTAGAGCCATTAGTTGTATTTAAGGATTTTAGAGAAGATCCTAATGCAAATCCTTTAAATACACCATCTGGAAAAATAGAGATATTTTCTTCAACTCTGTATGATATGAGTAAGACTTGGAAACTAATGCCAGGACAAAAGATAAATCCTTTACCTGTTTTTGAAGATGTTATAATGGGGGCAAGAGACCCACTTAGAAAGAAATATCCTCTTCAGTTTTTTGGATATCACTATAAAGGAAGAACCCATTCAAGCTTTTGGGACGCTGGGGTCATAAGAGAGATAAACCCTCAAGAGATACTGATTAATACACTTGATGCAAAACAAAGAGGTATTAAAACAGGCGATACAGTTATAGTAAGAAATGATATAGGTAAGATTAAAGGGGTAGCTAGGGTTACTTCAAGAATTATTCCAGGAACAGCTGCTACATATCAAGGTGGTTGGGCTAAATTTGATGAAAATGGAGTAGATGTAGGATGTTGTGTAAACACACTAACCACAAACCAACCAACCGCTATTGCTAAAGCAAACGGTGTTCATTCAATATTAGTAGAAATAGAAAAGGCGTAAACTATGAAAAAAAGTGATCAATTTGGATTTATGATAAATCAAAGTAGATGCATAGGCTGTAGAACTTGCCAAATGGCCTGTAAAGACTATCAAGATAGCCCAATAGGTGTAAATTTTAGAAGAGTATATGAATATGAAGGTGGAGATTTTACAGTAGATGAAAATAATGTAATCCATAGTCAAAGTGTCTATGCATACTACACTACTATTAGCTGTAATCATTGTATGGATCCAGCTTGTTTGAAAGCTTGCCCTACTGGTGCAATGATGAAAACTAGATATGGGATTGTCATGGTAAATGATAAAAGGTGTGTAGGTTGCCAAGCTTGCGCAATGGCTTGTCCTTACGGCTCACCACAATTTAACAAGCATACTGGGCATATGAATAAATGCGATGGATGTATAGATAGACTAGATGAGGGCAAAGACCCTGTATGTGTTAGCTCTTGTCCTTTTAGAGCATTAGACTATGGAGATATAAATGAACTTAGAGATAAATATAAAACATCTTTAGCAAGTTGTTCTCCACTTCCTAGTGAAACAGCAACTCTTCCAAATTTAGCAATAGTTCCAGAAAAAAATACGAAACCAAGCTATGAAAAAAGCGGTAAAATGCATTTACCGCATAAATATCAAGGAGTAGAAGATGACATTCTTTGAGATGGTTGGACATGAACTTCCACTAGTTCTTTTTACAGTATTAGCGCAAGCAGTTGTAGGTATGATATTTGTATATACTCCAGCTTATCTAAATGGATATAAAGATGAAAGCGACCTTAAGTTTTTTGGAATTTTTACAGCTATTGCTTTTGCAATAGCAATGTTGCCGTCTGTATTTCACCTTGGAGATATAACACATGCATTAAATTTCATAAGAAGAATGGGTATTTTTTATGCAAATAATGAGTGGCATATAGGCTGGATGAACAATGAAGTAGCAGCTGGTGGACTAACTATGCTTTTTGCTTTTGTTTTGTTTTTAAAGCCTAAGAAGATATTTTTATTTATAACATTGATATTTGGTCTTTTATGTATATTTTTTATGGTTGGGGCATATGGAACTATGCAAAAAACTGTTACAACTTGGAGGTTTGATGTAACATTTTTCTACTTCTTTTCATCTATGTTATTTTTAGGTGGGTTTATGTATCATCTATTTTTCGCTAAAGATGAGCATGAAGAAAAAATGGCATTTTTAGTAGGACTTTTTGGTTCTGGAATACTAATGACCTCTATAATATTTCAAACACTACACCTTGGAAGCACTACGGTTGCAGGAACAACTGATCCATTTGAACTTTTAGGTGGTAGGTATGGTGATTATATACTATATGGAACAGGCTTTATAGGTGCCGGTATAATGATATGGTATCTGAATAACTACCTAAGAAATAAAAGCAAATTTATTGCAACTATTGCATTATTATGTGCTTTAGCGGGAGTTCTTTTTACAAGAGCAATTTTTTATGGAATGATTAACACTAATGTTATGCACTGATAAAGAGATACCTGCATTTATATCAAAACTTTTTATGCAGGTATTTGCCGAGCCAAGAAAAGAGCTATTTTTAAAAATAAATGATGAAAATTTAGCACTATCATGGTTTTATGAAAATAGTGATTTAAATTTAAAGCAAGGGTTAGAATATTTACAGCTTGCTAAAAAAGAGAAATTTGAAGATATAGAGGTGGACTTTACAAGGTTATTTTTATGTGATGATTATTTTTTAAAAGCTCCACCCTATGCATCGTATTATTACTCCATATTTGGTGATATGATTTCAGAAAATAGTACAAAAGTAGAAAAGCACTTTTTAAATAGTGAATTTAAAAAACCATTTGATGCCTTACCAAGTGACAGCGTAGCAAATGAGTTTGCATTTCTAGCATTTTGTTTTGAAAACCAAAAAATAGACGAATTAAAAATATTTTTAAAAGATGAGATGTTGCCATATATATTTTACTTTTTAAACAATATTAAAACCCATTCAAATACAAATTTTTATAGAGGGTTTGCTCTTCTAACAGAAAATTTTATGCAAATAGTTCAAAAAGAGCTAAATATTAAGAAGCAAAAAAGAGCGATACATCATAAAAACACAGGTAATTAATTATAAATAAAGAAAAATTGGATATAATTAATTTTCATTCTTAAAATTTAAAAGGATTAGCATGCCAAAAATGAAATCGGTTCGTGGTGCAGCTAAACGTTTTAATGTAGGCAAGAATAAGATCAAAAGAGGCTCAGCATTTAGAAGCCATATTTTGACAAAAATGTCTCAAAAGCGTAAAAGAGATCTAAGACAAGAAAAATATGTCGATAGTTCAGATCTTAAAGCTGTAAAAAAAATGCTTTGTAAATAAGTATAGTCACTTAAGGTTTTGACAAGAGTCATTTAAACTCCCCTATTCTAAATAAAGATTAAGGGCAAGATCCATTAATGGACGCCAATTTGTAAAGGAATAAATATGGCAAGAGTAAAAACAGGCGTAGTTAGAAGAAAACGCCATAAAAAGATTTTAAAGTTAGCTAAAGGTTTTTATAGCGGTAGAAGAAAACACTTCAGAAAAGCTAAAGAACAAGTTGAAAGAAGCTTGTGTTATGCATATAGAGATAGACGCAGTAAAAAACGCGACTTTAGAAAACTTTGGATAGTAAGAATTAATGCAGCGTGCAGACTAAATGGTATAAGCTATTCTAAATTTATAAATGCACTTAAAAAAGCTGAAATAGATCTTGATAGAAAAGTTCTAGCTGATATGGCTATGAACGATCCAGCCGCTTTTAGCGTAGTTGTTGAAAAAGCAAAACAAGCTCTATAGCAACAAAGCCTTTAATTAAGAATTTACTTAATGTAATTAAAAAGCCAGAACTTTCTGGCTTTAAAATATATTAAACTAGATTACATTTCATTTAATATTTAAATTTTTAACTTTAATTTCATAGAACAATGGTAATTATTACCTAAATTATAAGTATTGACTGAAATTGGTATAGTTTTGTAGTTTGCAAGATTTTATCTTTATAGCAATTCAATATTTTAGTATATTTATAACAATTTTTATGATTTATTTTAGAAGATTTTATAAAAATATCAAATAGTTTTTTGTATAAACTTACAACATTTTATAACTAGCTAAGGCATTGCAATAAAAATAATCTTTTTTGTTTATTATCTTTTCTATTCATAAGCAAACTATTCTTTGGTTATTTAAATGATAGTTTATCCTTTTTATTAAATTCTAAATTTTCACAATAAGTTTCACCCCAAGATTGATATAGATCAAACCTAGGATATTTTTCATTTCCTATATAGTTATACATATAATATTCTCCCATTGTTTGGTAGTTCCTGCATCTTTGATTATTATCATTAAAATACCAATCTAATGACAAAGATTTATGAAATTCAACTGTTTCTTTATCAAAATTATAAACAAGCATTATTTGTTGCATTTCATCTAAATAATTAAAATTAAAATTAAATCTAAACTCACATTGCGAATTATTATTTTCAGTTTCTATAACTTCTAAGCAATCTTTATAAAATTTATACTTATATTTTTCTTGCTTTTTTATAAGTTCCAACAAACTATCAACACTTAATTTGTCTTTTTTTATGTCAATGATTTTCCAAAATTTAATTTCTTCATTCATTATTGATTCATATAATAAAATTCTCGCCTTATCATATCTATGAAAATAGTAATTTAAAAAAATAAGAGTGTATATAGTAAAAATAAAACTGCAAAATACTAAAAGTATAATAATTAATTTTTAAATTTCATATTGTGTTACCTTCGTAATCTTTGTTTTTTAATTTAAATTATATAATATTTTGACTATTATTTAAATTCCAATCAATTGGCTTTTTATTAAGTTTTAACAAAATTTCATTCGTTTTTGAAAAATGTTTGCAACCAAAAAAGCCACCTCTTGCTAAGGGGCTAGGATGAGGTGCAGTTAGGATAAAATGTTTGTTTTGATTAATTAAATTTGCTTTCACTTTTGCATAATTTCCCCATAATAAAAATATAATATTTTCTTTTTCATCATTTATCTTTTTTATAACACTATCAGTAAATGTTTGCCAACCTAAATTTGAATGTGAATTTGCCTTGTTTGCCTCAACTGTAAGAGTTGAATTTAAAAGTAAAACACCTTGTTTCGCCCAATATGTCAAATCTCCACTATTTGGCTCTTTTACACCCAAATCATCCTCAATTTCTTTGTAGATATTTTTTAAGCTAGGTGGTAGTTTAATGCCATTTGGCACAGAGAAACTAAGTCCCATAGCTTGGTTTGGTTGATGATATGGATCTTGCCCCAAAATAACAACTTTAACCTTTTCAAATGGGGTTAAATTAAAAGCATTAAATATTAAATTGCTTGGAGGATAAATTATATTTTCTTTTTTGGAAATAAGTAAATTTTGCTTTAACGAGGCAAAATATGGTTTTAAAAACTCATCTTTTAAAACCTTTTTCCATGTAGGTTCGATTTGAACCCTATTTATATCTATATGCATTTATCCTCCAATTAAGGCTATTTTTTACTATTTTGACATGCTGAGTTAGCTTGAATTCTAGTATCATGTTTACTAGTTATAATCATAATAGCATTTCCAGGTTTAAACTCACAAAGCCTACCTACTTGAGTTGAGCTAAGTTTTTTATCTCCGTCTTGATATATAATTGTTACACCTTCAACTAATTTTTTATCACTAACCATGCCACCACCAGCGCCACCTAGTGCGCCACCTATGGCACCACCAGCGCCGGCTCCAGCACCACTTTTACCGCCACCAGCATTGTAGCCTATAATAGCGCCAGTCGCAGCTCCAACAACAACACCAACAGTTTGTGCCATTATTTTGTTATCTGAGTTATCTACAGCGATTTTAGCAGGCAAGGTATCTAAAATAGTAACTACCTTAGTTTTTTGCTCTGAGTTTAATGCATATGGGTCATATACATTACCTCCTAAATCATTACCTTTTGGGGCACAGCCCAGAAGTAGTAAGCTAAGTGCCGCACTTCCTAATATATATTTTTTCATAATATTCCTTTTAAATTGTATGTAATAGCTATTATGATAGCATAAAAATTATACTATTTTTCTAATCCATCTTTATTTAAATAGTAAATAGTGTCTACTATATCACCTAAAAATTTTTTATCATGAGATACTATAATTACACTTAAATCAAGATTTTTTATAATATTTGCCACTTTTTCTTGCATTTTAAAATCAAGCCCAGTTGTAGGTTCATCAAGCAAGATTATCTTTGGCATTGTAACTAAAACTCCAGCTATTGCAACAATTTTCTTTTCGCCTCCAGAAAGATGGAAAACAATCTTGTCTTTTAGGTGCCAAATATCTAGCTCTTTAAGTATAAACTCTACTCTCTTTTTAGCTTCCTCACGACTTACTCCACTATTTAAAAGTCCAAACATAACATCTTCAAAAACATTAGGAAATATAAATTGATCGTCGCTGTTTTGAAAAAGATATCCAACTAAGTAGCGGTATTTTTGATACTCATCTAAGCTTGGTATTTTTTCGTGAAATATCTCTATCTCGCCACCACTAGGTCCTCTTAGTCCACCGATTATTTCTAAAAGTGTTGTTTTGCCACAACCATTTGAGCCTATTATGGCAATTTTTTCTTTATGTGATATTTGTAAATTTACATTTCTAAAAATCTCTTTTTCGCCATTTTTTGCCGATATATTTTTTAAACTAACAGAGCAACTCAAATTAAACCCCCTTTTTTAAATATCATAGTAAGAAAAATTATTATGCCAAATGAAATTTCAAAAAAACTTAATTTTAAACACTCCTTTTGTCTATGCAAATTTCCCCTATATCCTCTTGCTAAAATGGTTTTTTCAAGTATATTTGCCTTATAAAAAGCATTTAAAAAAATCATAGCAACTAAATTTCCATAAACCTTATAAGAAAATAGTGAAAATTTAGGATTAAAACCGCGTGATTTTAGAGTTTTTTTAAAGCGAACAAAAATATCTTTTATTATATATAGAAATTTAGCTGTAAAGTAAAATAGTGAACTAAGCTTATCTCCTACTCCTAAATTTGATATTGATGATACTATTTTAAACTCATCAATATTATAAAATCCCGCTAACATGAATGTTATTATCAAATTTGATCTTAAAAATATTAGCATAGCATTTTGATAATCTTTATGATAGGCAAGGCTTAGAACAACGGCAATTATAAATATATTTAACCAAAAAAGCCTTTTTAAGATATCAAATATATTTTTATACCTAATTGTTAGTAAAATTAAAATAGGCAAGAAAAAAATTAAATATATATTTGCAGATAGTGCCACATTAAAGGCAAACACAATAAAGCAAATTATAAGAAAAGATATATTTTTCATTTTTTCCTTTTTATGAGATAAAATATTTCAAAAATTAAAAATAATAAAACAAAAGAGATAATAAATTTAGTGAATATGCTAAGATTTGAGTTTCTATCTAGCGGAAAAAGAGTTGTTTTACTGTGAGCTAGCTCATCTGTTACGGTAATTTCAAATTTATTTTCTTTAACTTCTAATTTAGCATAGCCTTTATAATCGGTTTTGGTTGTGGCTAATATATTTTTATCACTAGTTATCTTTACTAAGCAGTTAGCACAAGGATCACTTCCATGCATAAATGCTTTTATGGTTAGGATATCTCCATCTTTTTCAGGAAAAATTTCCAAATTATGAGCATTTGCAAAGCAAAATAAAAACATTAAAAAAACAACTCTTAGCATTTTAAAATTCCTTTATCAATTTTATAAATATAATTTAACGCAAACATTGTAATAACCCCTTCCACAACCATAAGTATAGAATTTGAGAATAATATTAAAGCTGCTATAGCTATAAAGCTTTTACCATTTAAAACTAAAATTAAACTAAGAAGCGCAGATGAGATTAAAATAGGGGTAAAACCAGCTAAAAACCACATTGTTTTTTTGTATTTTTTAAAAGAAAGCCTTAGAAAATATCTTCCTAGTAAAGCAGGAAAACCAACTATAATCAAATTTACCCCAATCACGCTAACCCCACCAAAACCAAATAAAAAAGCTTGAAGTGTTAAAGCTATAAATATAGCCAAAATCGCATTAATCCCTAAAAAAGCACCTATTAAACCGCTTAAAACTAAATGAATAGAAGCAGGTCCAATAGGCACATGTATAAAAGAGGCTATAATAAAAACTGCACTCATACAAGCAGTTTTTGCAATATCATTTTTATCTAGCTTGTAAGCTGTATAAAAAACACAAGCTAGAGCTATCACAGAGGTAGAGATAATTATCTCTTGATTTAAAATACCTTCGCTTATATGCATTTTTAGCCATTTAATCTTGCATCTATCTCTTTTAGAGCTTTGATTCTATCTTCTGTGCTAGGGTGGGTTCTAAAAAGAGATGAAAAGTTTTTTGTTACCCCGCTAAATGGATTTATGATAAACATATGAGCACTACTTTCACTAGCATTCTTTAGCATATGACCACCTCTTGCATAGCTATCTAATTTAGATAGTGCTGATATTAGCCATTTTCCACTTCCTGTTAGTAAGGCAGCCCCTCTATCAGCTTCAAATTCTCTACTTCTTGAAATACTCATTTGAATTATAGAAGCAACTATTGGGACAACTATGGCTATGATTAATAATACTATAGGGTTTGAGCGGTTACTATCTCTTTCGCCAAACATTGCACCAAATTGAGCAAAATTTGCAAGCATTGCAATAGCTCCAGCAAAAACCGCGGCAATTGAACCTGTTAAGATGTCATAGTGTCTTACATGGCTTAATTCGTGAGCCAAAACAGCCTCAACCTCTTTTTCGTTCATAAGATCTAAAAGTCCTTCGGTAACAGCTACAACTGCATTATTTGGGTTTCTTCCTGTTGCAAAAGCATTTGGAGTTTTATCAGGTATAATGCATACTTTTGGCATAGGTAAATTTGCTTTTTGTGTAAGTCGTTCTACCATTTCAAAAAGCCCGCTTGCACTATTTCTATCAACCATTATCGCGTTATATCTTTTTAAAACTATTTTATCGCTAAAAAAATAGCTATATAAATTTATCCCACAAGCCATTAAAAAAGCTATAACCATACCGCCTGTTCCAGCAACGGCGTATCCCACAAAGACAAAAAGTAGCATAAGTCCAACCATTAAAAAAGTTGTTTTAAAAATTTCCATATCTACTCCTTTTAAAATAATTTAATGAAGTATATCAAATATCATTTAATAACTTGTTTTAAAACACTCAATTTAATACCTTTTTAAATACAAATCCTGTCTTATCCATATCCATCTTTTTTTCATAAAATTCATGTGCTTTTACTCTTGTAAAATTTGAGCTTAGCTCAATCTCATTAAACCCTTGCTCTTTTGCATAGTTTTGAATTTGCTCTAAGTATTTTTTGCCATATCCTTTTGATCTTTTTTTAGAATCAACAACAAAATCACAAATATATAGACATTTACTATGATACAAAACAAAAAAAGGCATAATGCCACATAATCCTACTAGCTCACCTTCTTCATAAAAAGCAAATAGTTTATAGTTCATGGTTTTTTGCTGAAATTTAACTTTTTCTATAAAATCATTAGCCTTTAACTCTGGGCGAAGTTCATTCATAAGCCAAAATACATCTTGAAGTTCACTAGTTTCTATAATCTCTTTCATTAAATATCCTTTTTTGTGTACTATAAAATTTTAAAAACATTAATTAATATTGAAAGCCATGTTATAACAAACACACAAATGCTTAAAAAAACTATCGCACTTCCAGCGTCTTTTGCTTTACCTGCCATTTCATGATATTCAAGCGTTACAAGATCAACCGTTCTTTCTATGGCGCTATTAATAGCCTCAGCTATAAGCATTCCAAAAAGAGTTATAAACATTAAAAGTTTATTTGTTAGGCTTGTATCTATAAAGATAATTATGGGCAATAATGCAATGCATACTAAAAGTTCTATTTTAAAAGATGTCTCTGATTTTACCATATCTTTTAGCCCATTTAAGGCATAAGCGGTATTTTTAAAGAAGTTATATTTTGGTTGATTTCTCATTTTTTACCTTTAAATTTGTTATTTTATATATTATCAAAATAATCATCCAAGCCAGTAACATAGTTATTATATTATGACTAAAAAAATGATCACCTATTAAAATTTTATATCCACCTGTGCTCCAGCCAAGTATTAATGCAACTATTAAAGCTATATTTTTAAACCTTGGTTGCTTAAATAAAAAGTATAAAGACATTAAAGAAAAACCAATGCTAGCATGTCCTGCTGGCCAACATTTTGTTCTTGATAGTTGTTTAAATTCTATAGGATATGGCTCGAAAAGCTTTATGTTAGGATATTCTCCACCATAATTTATTATTTTATAGGGACATGGCATATTTGTAATATCTTTTAGCCAAACAGTAATTAGTGGTACAAAAATTATAGATAATAAAACTATGATAAGACCTTGTATGTGTTCTTTAATAAACTTATGTTTTCTAAAAAAAAGAAGAGATATTAATATAGAAATTCCAAACACAATAAATAATTTTTTAAACCCATCATACATAAAAAATTTTATTAAAGTATTTTTGCTATCAATTGTCCATAATTTTGTTTCAAAGTTATAAAAATAGTTTTGAACCAATATATCTAAGTTTGTAAGTTCAAACAGCAATATAGTAAAAACAAACAAAACAGCTGTTAAAATTAGCTGTTTGTTGCTATTTTCTAATATCATGCAATATATCCATATTCGGGTTGTAAATTTTTGTTTGTGCTTCAAATATACCCAATAAAGTATGAAAAAGATTATCATGGGTAAATTTTTTATCTAACAAAGATGGTATTTTTTCAATATCTATATCCTCTCTTATCTCTCCTTCTCCAAACCACATTAATGCAGGTATATGTTTTTGCTCTTTTGGCGCCATAAAATATGGGAGTCCGTGCAAATAAATTCCATTTTCGCCCAAGCTTTCTCCGTGGTCACTCATATAAAACATTGCAGTTTCATGGGTTTTAGAGTATGGTTTTAGAAAATTTATTACTTTTGATAAAAAATAATCAGTATATAAAATAGCATTATCATAAGCATTACTTATCTCTTCTGAGGTGCATTTTTCAAACTGATTTGTTTTACAAACAGGTGTAAATTTTTCAAATTCTTTTGGATATCTTTTGTAGTAAGCTGGTCCATGATTTCCCATTTGATGAAGAACTATCAATATATCTTCACCTTTATTTTTTTCTATGAATTTTTCAAGACCAATTAACATACCTTCGTCTCTGCATTCAACTTCATCGCAGATTGGATTATTTTGTGGATCTTTATAATTTTCATACTCTGTTCTAAGAGCTACTCCTTTTGAGTCTGAATTATTGTCTTTCCACAATACTTTTACATGTTCTGTATGTTTTAAAATATCTATTACATTTTCAGTTGATTTAGCCTTTTTATCGCTATATTCACTTTTATTTAAAATAGAAAACATACAAGGAACAGATTCGGCTGTTGAAGTTCCACAAGAGTAGAAATTTGAAAAACTATAAATTTCTTCTTTTTTCAGCAAGGGATTTGTCTCTTTTTCATACCCATTTATTGAAAATCTATCAGCTCTTGCAGCTTCGCCTACTACCATAATTATTAACTCTGTTTTATTTTCGGGATTACTAAAATTTTCATCTATTTTTATATCTTTGCCTATTTCTTTAAGAGCAACCTCTCCGGCATCGGCAGATTCAGCAAAGTATTTTACAATGCTATATATCCAATAATCAGGATTTGCATGATATCTAAGAGGCTTATGTTCTCTAAAAAATGATGTGTAAAATTTACTAAATGAAAATAAAATTATCAGTATAATAGCAATAGAGACAAAAAGTATTTTAAGTTTAGAAAATAGTTCTTGTTTGAAAGAGCCATATTGAATATCTAGTTTATATATCAAAAAAGATGGAAGTAATCCAAGAAAAAATAGATAAATTAATAATTTTAATGAAAATAAATCAGATGATTCTTTTATATCTGTCTGAAAAGTGTTTCTTATCATACTATCATCAATAACAACATGATATGTATCCATAAAATATGCTGTAAAAGAAGAGATTATTAATACTGCAATTAAAATAGGCTTCGTTGTGTATCTTGAAGAGATAAGAGTAAATAAAAAAACATTAAGACTGGTTAAAACTAGCAATATAGAAAAGATATATATAAAATTAAAATTTTCTATAGAGTATGTATTAATGATATTTTTTATAAATGAAAAATTATAAAACATTGTTAAGAATAGAGCGGAAACAACTATAAGTTTATACTGAGAAATGGTTTTCAACAAAGCATCCTTTTGATTAATTATGAGCTGAAATATTAATACTAATTAGTTAATCAATGAACATCTTGCTAATATGTTTAGGTATATTTTTGTTAAAAATTTGTAGTGTGAAAATAGATAAATTAATGAATTGGATATGAATTTGTATAAACAGGTTAAATTTTAGGAGATATTTAAAATTTTTAGCTAAACTTAATTTTCAAAATATTTTATATGTTTTGGTTAAGTGTTAAAGTGTGTTTAAAAGTAGGTGGTGACCCCTACGAGACTCGAACTCGTGTTACCGCCGTGAAAGGGCGATGTCCTAACCGCTAGACGAAGGGGCCATTTCCTAAACAGGAAGTGTAATTATACTTCATAAAAACTTAAAGGTAGATTAAATGAGAATAAAAATTTTAAAAAGCTTAGTGTTTGCTACAGCTATTTTTTTAACAGGTTGCTCCATAAAAGAACCAGTAAAGCCACAAGCTGTAAACTTTACTATCATATCACCCATGATTAAAATAAATGATGCTGGGTTTATAAAAACTACTAAAAACTCTACAAAACTGCAAGTCTATAGCTCAGGTATGGCCATATTTGAAATTTCTATAATAGATAGGATATGTATGAATGGTGTTTGCAAAGATGAGCTTAAATTTAATCAAGAGTTTTTTGGAAGATTACACTATCGAGGGTTTTTAAATGATATATTAAAAAGTAATCCAATTTATAGTAGTAGAAATTTAGTTACAACAGACTGTGGATTTGAGCAAAATTTAAGCTATTTAACATATAAAATTTGCAATAATGAAACTTTTTATAAAGACAGTAAAAACAAAATAAAGATGCTAATAAGGAACATTCATTGAAAAGAGTAGGAGCCCATGTTAGTGCCAGTGGCGGGGTTGAAAATGCCCCCATTAATGCTAAAAATATAGGCGCTGATGCTTTTGCACTATTTGTTAAAAATCAAAGACAGTGGAGTGCAAAACCACTTGGTAATGATAATATTGCAAAGTTTAAAGAGAATTTAAAAACAGCAAATATTAAATCAGAACATGTTTTACCACACAATAGCTATCTTATAAACTTAGGACATCCAGAGTTAGAAAAAAGAGAAAAAAGTTTAGATGCTTTTATGGATGAGATAGAGCGTGTGAATTTGCTAGGATTAAAGCTTTTAAACTTTCACCCAGGATCTCACCTAAAGCAAATTAGTGAAGAGGAATGCCTAAACAATATAGCTGAGTCTATAAATTATGCTTTATTAAATAGTAGTAATATCAAACTTGTTATAGAAAATACAGCAGGACAAGGTTCAAATTTAGGCTATAAGTTAGAGCATCTTGCCTATTTAATTGATAAATGTGTTGATAAAGATAGGATTGGAGTTTGTATAGATACTTGTCACTTTTTTGCAGGCGGATACGATATAAGAGATAAAAGTGCATATAAAAAGACAATGGCTGAGTTTGATAAAATAGTTGGTTATGAATATTTAAGTGGTATGCACTTAAATGATTCTAAAAATGAACTTGGAGTTAGAAAAGATAGGCATGAGAGCTTAGGAAAAGGAACTATAGGGCTTGAGGCGTTTGAATGCATAATGCAAGATGAAAATATAGATGAAATCCCTTTGATACTAGAAACTATAGATGATAGTATTTGGGATGAAGAGATAAAACTTTTAAGAAATTTTATAAAAGGCAATTAGTAATGAAAATAAAACATATATGTTTAGCTTTGACGGTATCAGCTGTTTGTTATGGATCTGGGTTTAGGGTTCCTGAGCAAAGTGGAGATAGTGTTGCACTAGCTGCTACAAATATAGCAACTAGCTTTGGTGCAGACGCTGCTTATTATAACCCTGCAAACATGGCAACATTAAGCCCAGAGCACCATATGACAGGATCTTTTTCTTTTATACGCGCAAGTAAGCTTGATTTTGAAAATAAGTCAAATGCCTATGGGCCTTTAAACTACAACACAAGCTCTAGACCAAATACATTTTTACTTCCTACTTTTCATATGGTTTTTCCATATATAAATGATAGAACTAGAGTTGGTTTTAGTCTTACTTCTCCAGCTGGACTTACTATGAAGTGGAGGGATCCATACCCAAGATCACTATCTAAGTTATTTACAGTTTTGGTTATTGAAGCTGCGCCTAGTATATCTTATGAGATAAATGATAAACTTTCGATCGCTGGTGGGGTTAGAATGCTTTACTCTAAAGGAGAGGCTAGAAATGAGGTTACGGGAGCGGCTGTAAACCCAAGACTTCCAAAAGATATCATAGTTGCTAAAAGAGATATAAAAGGCGATAGTATTGATTTTGGTTATAATTTAGCACTTAGCTATAGGCCAACTTCTAATCTATCCTTTGGTGCTATATATAGATCAAAAATAAATATGACTCTAAAAGGGGATGCTCAAATTCAGTCAAAAAACCTTACAGGATTACCTGACTATGATGGGTCGGCAAGTATTACAGTGCCACTACCTGCTATTTTAACCCTTGCAACATCATATAGATATAATGATTTTACATTTTTGTTTGCATATGATAGAACATATTGGTCAGCATTAAAAGAGTTTGATTTTAACTATGCTGTAGAAAATCCAGCTGGTGGGATATTTGATAGACCAGTGGAGAAAAATTGGCATGATACAAATACTTTTAGATTTGGTTTAGCATATGATTATAGTGAAAAACTTCGCTTAATGGCTGGTTTTGCAATAGATGAAAAGGCTACAGATAACGATAAAGTAAGATTTGAGCTTCCTGATACTAAAGCATATGTATACTCACTTGGTGGAAATTATAAAGTCAATGAGAAATTAGATATTGGTGTTGGTTTTTTATACCAAGATAGACAAAAAAGAAAGGTTGAATCTTCTGACGATCAAGTACCTTTTAACAATGTTGTTGGAACATTTAAAAGATCATCCATAACATTTGCAAATGTAAGTTTTAATTATAGATTTTAGATAGAAAATGCAAAATATTATAAATTTTATTGAAAATAGGTTGGAAAATTGCAAGTTTTGTAAAGAACTTGAGTGTAATGATGATGAGATTAAAATTTTACAATTTTTAACTAAAAACTTTTTAGAGGGGAGCAAGACAGGCAGTGTTTACTCTATTTTACAATCAGTTTTTAAAGATGATAACTATAGATATATAAACAATTTAGAGAATATAAAAAATTTATTAGAACTAGGGTATATTGATCAAAATTTAGGTTTTTTTGATAGCTCAAACACAAATAACTCATTAAAATCTTCAAATTTAAGTCTTTTACATGCTGAGGTTGAGCTGAGTGAGTATTTTTTGAAGATTTTAGAAGATGGAAAGATAGAGTATAATTTTCCAGAGGTATCTGCGTATGAAGATCACCTAGAATACCTAAAAGATCAATTTTATAGGATAGAGCTTTATCAGAAAAAACTTGTTATAAAATCAGAACTTGGCAAAAAAAGAGTAGATGAAAATATATCTAGGATAGAAGAGATAATTAGCAAAAGAGTTGAAATAAGCAAATTTCCTTTAAAGGTTGAGCAAATTTTTAAGACAAATTCTTTAGATAAAAAAGAGCAAACGGTCTTTTTAGCCCTTCTTAGAGAAGAATACTCTAATAACTTTAATCTAGCTAGAGATATAAATACCTTAATTGATTTAATTAGCAACAATGATATAGAGAGGATAGAAAATAGAGCTCTTTTTGAAGAGGGCGGAAGACTTATAAGTAGCGGTTTGATTGATTATGATGAAACTATATCAAATTTTGGAAATATAATTAAAAGCTTTTTTATAAACGAAGATGTTTTACAAGATATAATACATCCAAAAGCTGCAAAAGTTAGCAAGAAAGAGCTTATTGAAACTATAGTTAAAGATAGTGAAATTTTTGAACTCATAGAGCCAAAAACAGATATAAATGATGTTGTTTTAAATGATAAGATAAAAGAGATTTTAGAGGCCATACTTAAACAACTTGATAAAAAGGTTATAGCAAAGCTTAGTAGTTGGGGTATTAAGACTAGAAAAGGTGTTGATGCTAAGATAATATTTTATGGGCCTCCTGGGACAGGTAAAACTATGAGTGCGGTTAGTCTTGCTAAAAGTCTTAAAAAACAAGTTATTAGTTTTGATTGTTCAAAAATACTATCAAAATATGTTGGTGAGAGTGAACAAAATGTTAGGAAAATTTTTGATACTTACAAGCAAATTTGTAAAGATAGTAAAAGTGAGCCAGTTCTTTTACTAAATGAGGCGGATCAGTTTCTATCTAGTAGGCTTGAGAATAGTTCTAGTAGTGTAGATAAAATGCACAATCAAATGCAAAATATATTTTTAGAGCAGATTGAAGAGTTTCAAGGGGTTCTAATAGCAACTACAAACTTTTTAAAAAGCTTTGATAGTGCTTTTTCAAGAAGATTTGACTTTAAAATTGAGTTTAAAAAACCAGATTTTAACGATAGAGTTAGAATTTGGCAAAAAGTACTACCTGAAAATGCAAATTTTGAAGATGAATTTGATGTAAAAAAGCTTGCTAAATTTGAGCTTAGTGGAGCTCAAATAGTTTTGGTGTTAAAAAACACTGCTTTAAAGGTGGCGGTTAGAGAAAATGATATTTTTACAATGGATGATTTCTTGGGGGAGATAAGTCAAGAACTTAATGCATCTTTTGATAAAGATAAAAAAGTAGGATTACTATAAAAGGAGAAAAGATGAAAGATATAATGTTAAATAGATTTTCATGCAGAAATTTTAATAATAAAAAGATAGATGATGAGGTGGTTAAAGATATAATTGATTTAACAAGACTAACTCCAAGTTCGCTAGGGTTAGAGCCTTGGAAATTTATGATTATCTCAAAATCAGACGATCTACAAAAATTGGGTGAAATTTGTAATAACCAAAAACAAGTTTCTAATTGCTCTCATGCTGTTATTGTAATATCTAGAATTGACCTTCAAAACAAAGATCCGTATCTATTAGATACTATTGCTGCTAAAGGCAAAAGTGAAGAAAAGATAAAAATGTATCATGCTATGGTTAGTAATAGAACTGGTCAAATGGATGAAAAAGAGTTAAAGCATTATGCTGATTTACAGTGCTACATGGCAACTGCAAATTTGGTAAATATAGCAGAATCAAAAGGGGTTAAGAGTTGTATAATAGGCGGATTTGATTATGAAAAATTGGCTCAGTTTGTAGATGCAAAACTTTCAAATACTCAAAAACATTTAAAACCTTGCATCGTAATACCACTTGGATACAGCGATGACAAGGCAACTCCTAAGATAAGACACTCTCTTGAAGATGTTTTAATTTGGAGATGATTAAGCCCTTTTTTGGGCTTTCTCATCTAGGTTAAGGTAATTTACATCATCTTCTTCCATTACTTTTAGTTTTTTAGTTGATTTTATCTTTGCATCATCTTTAAATGCAGCTCTAACTTTATCCATTCCTGTATAAAAGTCCTTCATTAGTACTAACGATAGATAATCTCCAAACTCAGTTGGTTTGATCTCACCATCTTCTTCATAAATTGCATTTACTAACTTAAGAAGCTTTAACTCAACAAAAAGATCTTTTTTAATATTGGCACTATTAGATTCGTTAAAGTTTTTTATATCAACGCTACCATCAAATAGTTTTGTTAGAAACACATATTTAAGTATTTCGCTTTTTTTGAACTCACAAGTCGCTATAACTGGACTTTGTTTACTTTTTATTCTTTTGCCATAATCTTCAAGATTGTAGGCATTTACTAGAAGCTTTTTATTTAAAAAGCTAAATGCACCACTTCCAACACCTACATATTCGTGGTTTGAGCCTACATATTCATCAGCTAAGTTGGATTTTGTTTTAGAAAATGCCCAAGCGTTATTTTGAAAATAACTATCCATCTCTTTTCTTATTACATCATAAAAATACTTTTCATTATCTTCATCACTTATACCCAAGGTTTTTGCTATTGAATCTCTTGTTATTGATGATTTCATAAGAGGGTAAAACGTTATCTGTTCAGGGGAGAGCATTTTGGAAATTTCTATATCTTTTATAAGCTGGTCTTTTGTTTGAAAAGGTAGATTAAAAATCAGATCTAGGCTTGTTGCCGGAAGTATCCCTATAGCATTTTGTAATTTTTCTATTAAAACTTCTTGAGAGCCAAATTTATGATATCTTGCAACTTTTTTTAAGATTTCATCATCAAAGCTTTGAACGCCAACACTAATTCTGTCAATGTAACCTTTAAATCTTTTTAGAATTTTAGGATCTATATTATTTGGATCAGTTTCACAAGATACATCTGTTATACCAAACAACTCTTTAGCAAGCTCAACTGTTTTAAAGAGCTCATCAGGATCTATTAGAGGCGTTCCGCCACCTATATACATAGTTTCAAAGTCATATCCAGCATCTTTTATCTGCTTCATTTCTTCACGTAAATTTATAAAATAATCTCTACATAAGCTCTCTTCAAATTTATACTTATGAAAAGAGCAATATGGACAAAATACATGACAAAATGGAACATGGGCATAGAGCATGTATTTTTTACCATCATCTGGAATTTTTTGATAGTTTTTATCTATAATATCAATATTTAGACTTTTGTATAAAGAGTCTTTCATTTTGCTATGGGCATAGTTTATTGCAAAATTTTGTGCAATATTTTTAAAATACGACATAATCTTAAAGCCTTTTGAATTTTTTATTTATTTTAATTTAGTAAGTCTAACATAATAAATATTAATACATTTTAAAATGGGTTTAGCAAGTGATAAAATCACTTGCTGCTTATAAAATCTTCTATGTTTTTTGCAACCATGTCTATTAGTGTTTTTCTAGCCTCTTTGCTACCCCATGCAATATGTGGTGTTATCAATATATTATCTTTATTTTTAATGTTTAAAAATGGATGGTTTTTTTCCATAGGTTCTGTTTCTAAAACATCTACAACAGCTTTTATAGAACTATTATCTATAGCATGAGCTAAAGCTTCTTCATTTATTATGCCACCCCTACCAAAGTTCATTATAATTGCATTTTCTTTTAATTTTGCTAGCTCTTTTTCATCAATTAAATTTTTTGTATTTTCATTAAGTGGTGCATGTATAGAAATAATATCACACTCTTTTAAAAGCTCATTCAAACTAACGCTTTTATACTCTTTGTTAGCATTTTTACCGCTAGTTGAGTAATAACTTACTTCACAACCAAAAGCTTGTGCTATGCTAGCTACTTTTCTTCCAATAGTTCCAAGCCCAATAATACCAAATTTTTTACCACCTATCTCTGTTATTATCTCATCTAGGTTGGTAAAAATTTCACTCTTTGCCCATTTGCCATCTTTTACATAGTTATCATAATAATTTAGCTTGTTAACCATATAAAGTAGTCCAGCAAATGTTAGTTGTGTTACGCTGTTAGTAGAGTATCCAGCTACGTTTTTAACAACAACACCTCTTTTTTTAGCTGCCTCTAAATCAACATTATTGGTTCCAGTTGCTGTTATACAAACTAACTTTATGTTTGTGTTAGCCATAACTTCATCTGTAATTAAAACCTTATTTGTTATAACAACATCGGCATCTTTTAGTTTTTCAATAGCCTCTTCATTTGCTGTGTAATCATAAGATACAAACTCACCATACTTTTTAAAAACATCTAAATTAGCATCAAATCCTAAAGTTTTTGCATCTAAACATACTATTTTCATAATAATCTCCTTCTGAATTTTATTAATTATACCTTATATTAAATAATATATTAAAAAATATATTAAATTAAAAGATTTTTTTAAGAATTGCATAGAGATTTTAGCTAATTTACTGCACAATAAAAACTCTAAAGGTTATAATGAAATTTAAGAAAATTATCTTATATAATGAGATATAAATTTTGCAAAATTCCCTAAAATTTCACTACCTTTTCTAAAGCCTAAGGCACAACCTTCATAGGCAAAAAACACTCCTGCTTGGTATGAGTTACCAGCTTCATCTTTGTTAAACTCATAGTACTCTTGGTATAAAAATTTTTGATTTTCATACTCGCCACTCTCTTGAGCTATTTTTTTACCATTTTCATCAAAAATGGTAACATTGGCACCCTCTCGTCCAAAAAATGGTTTTTTAACCATTTTTGTTCCCGCTAACGGCTCAAAAGAGCTTTTTAATAAAAGTGGATGGTCAGGATAAAGATCCCAAAGTATTTTTAAAATTCCTTTACTTTGAAAAAGTAGTGTATAAGCAGGGTTTAGAATGATTGCTTTTTGATTTTTAACTATATTCTTAAGTATTAAAGCAAGCTCACCCTCATCAATTGCAATCTGTTCCCAAGGTATAAGCTTAAACCAAAATTCATAGTTTTTATCATTATAAAAAATTCCCTCATCATCATCAAAAATAACTTCATCTACATATGCAAACTCAGTTTCAAAACCAGCCTCATTTGCCCCAGCTTGTAAAAATCTAGTTGTTATTTCATCTTCTTTATTTCCAGCTACTGAGCTAAAAAGAATTTTCCACCCATTATAAAGCTCATTAAAATTTTCAGTAGATTCGCTAAGAGTTACAAGTCTTTTGAAATTTTCAACTATTGCATTAAAAAGATCGTTAAATTGCGAGTTTTCATCCATACCATTTTGTTTTAAAAGCGCCCATTGGATGATAGATGTTTCAAATACAGCAGTTGGGGTATCAGCATTAAACTCAATTAATTTTATAGGTTTTCCATCAATCCCGCCAGCTAAGTCAAACCTTCCATATAGATGCCAATGAACATCATTTTCCCAGCTATCTTTTATCAAATCAACTAGATTAAAAGGAATTCCTAGCTCATGAAATAAATCATTGTCTATTACATATTGTCCAGCTTCTACAAACATACCATAGAGTTCGTTAGCAGCTTCATAGTATTTTTCTGCCTCATTTTGGGATATTTCTAGCACTTTGTTACTAACATATTGTGTGTTATCTTCATCTGTGTGCCACTCAAACCCTATGTTTTGTAGATAATCTGTATCTAGTGGCTCTATCTCTTTAAATTTTAACATTATTAGCCTCCAAATGAACTTTTTGAACCAGAGCTTTTAGACCCACCACTAAAAAATCCACTTTTTCCACTTTTTGTTTTTGAGGTTGATCCTGTGCTTTTTGCCTTATTAAAGCTATTAACACTTTTTGAATATGCTGATGGACTTTTGTATGCACTTTGTCTTTGGTTTTGATAAGCAGGACTATTAAAAAGTTTTCCGCCTATCCAGCTTCCAATTATTGCTCCAGCTGCACTTGCAAGAATTACTTCACCTAGGCTCATTCCACCACTTGAAAGTTGTGCATTATTGTTTGTTAAATTTGAAGTTCCTGCATCTATTTTTGCATTTTCTTGTGCTATTAGTGTGTCCATCTCCTCTTTTGTTAAAACTTTTTCAGTGCCATCAAGTTGTTTTAAGACAATTCTTGTTTCATTGCTAGGAAATTCTTCTGAAACTTTATATTTTCCAGGGGCGGTTTCTTCAATTACTACAAATGCGCCTGCTGCTTGGTTTTGTTCAAGTCTGCTTTGCTCTTTTGACTCTGATGTGCAACCTCCAATTAAACCACCAGCTAAAATAAGCCCAAAACCACTAGCAAGGGTTCTTTTTGATATTTTTTTAATTCTTTTCAATCTCATCCTTTTTTGTAAAGCTATTTATGTCTAAATCCTTATGTATGAAAAGCATTCCTCCTATAATTTTAATGTCAGGATTATCATATGCACTTTCCACAATTATTTTTTTAACTTTTTTCCTCTTCTTTTTTTTAAATTCAAATAAATTTAGATACTCTTTTAATTTAAGCCAATTATTGCCATCTTCTTTTATATCTATAGCTTTTGCTTCTATTTGATCTTTTTTAGTCATTGTTGGTTTCTCAAGAAGAGATAAAAAATATTGCAATTTTTCATCTCTTTCTTTATACATATTTTTTATTTCATTTTTACTTGAAATTAAAAGCTCCTCTTTTTCTCTAAAAAGATTCTCTTTATCCTCTTCTAGGGATTTATTTTTTAGTTTTAAATACTCTATTTCATTTGTTAAGTATTTTATAAATTCACTATTACTACTTTTGTTAGTTGTTTTTCTTGTTGTGTTTGCGGGTGTTATTTTTTTAACATTGCTATCTAATATTACATATTTTACCCCATCTTCCTCAACGCTCTCAATGGTATTTCTACGTATTCTATTGTAAATAGCTTCTTTTGAAATTCCTAATTTTTGAGCTGCTTCTTGAACACTTAGCTTTTGCATATAACTAACTCCTAATAATAGTTGTTATATTATTACAAATTTAGGCTAAAAGTATTATAAAATGGGATATTGCAATAAATAGCACTAACTAACTTGAGTTAGTTAGTGCCCACATGGTTAGAGTCTTGATTCATATCTTCTAAGCATATACAGACGTTTAAGCATTTTTTTACGAGCAGAAATTTTTTGTTTTTTTCTGATTTCAGTATTTGGTTCAAAATATCTTCTTGCTCTTGCTTCAGTAACAACTAGATTTCTATCTGTTTGTTTTTTGAATTTTCTATAAGCTTCGTCAAAAGACTCATTTGGATATACCTTAATTCCTGGCACTATCCTCACCACCTTTCATAAAATGTAAGAAGTCATTATACATTAAAAAAAATATTATTACAAATTTTTTAGTTATTTTGTTATAAAAAGTATTAAAATATAATTTTAGTGTTAAATGTTAAAAGATAAGAGGTAAAATAACAATTAGATTATATAGGAGAAGTAGTGGCCCATTCAAATAGTTTTAAAACAAAAGATAGATTTAAGAAAATTGTAAATTCAGCTTCAGAACTTTTTTTACAAAACGGATATAAAAAAACTAGCTTAAATGATATAGTTGAAAAAAGCGGAGGATCTCTTTCTACTATATATGAGTATTTTGGAAATAAAGAGGGACTGTTTAAAGCTATTATTATTAATGGTATAGAGAATTTTACACAAGATATTGAAGAGAATATAAAAGTAGATTCAAACTTAAATCTTGAAGAGTATCTATTTAAATTTGGGCAAATTTATTTAACTTTGGTTCTTAGTAAAAACTCCATACTTTTTCATAGATTAATATTAAATGAAGCGTTTTTACAAAAAAATAGCAATATGAGAAATATTTTTTGCTCGAAGCTATCAGAGTTTAAAGAAAAAAATTTAGTGGAATTTTTTAAAAAAGATGAAAAAATAGGTAAATTTAGCGAAGAAGAGCTTGGGAAAATCGCCTCTAATTTTTTAAATTTAATTAGAGAACCATACTTTTTTAATGCTCTATTTTATGATGAAAACATTGAAATAAATAAAAAAGAACTAGATCAACATTTAAAAAAGTATATAAAAATATTTTTATATGGTATTTTAAAATAAAATTTAATTGGTTTTGTTGACAAGTTAAAGTTTTAATAGTAAAATTAGTAGCTATTTTGTAATTTAAATTACAATTATAAAATAGTTTTTATAAAAAGGATAGATAAGATGAACAAAATTACTAAAGTTTTTGTTTTTATTACGGTGGTTATGTTATTATCAGGATGCAATATGCCATGGAGCAAAAATGATAAAAGTGAACAAAGTAAAGCTAACACACAACAACAAATGCCACCAATACAAGTCAAAGTATTTGTTGCTAAAAAAGAAGATATTCCTATAACATTTAGTTACCCAGCAAAAATTGTTAGTAAGCAAAGCGTAGATGTAGTATCTAAGGTAAGTGGAACAATTCTTGAACAGTATTTTAAACCAGGCGATAGTGTTAAAAAAGGGGACAAACTGTTTTTAATTGATCCTAAAAAATATAAAGCTGCACAAGAGATATCAAATGCAAATTTACAAATGGCTAAAGCAAATTTTGAAAGAACAAGATTAAATTATAGCAGAGCCTTAAAGCTGAAAAAGACAAATTCTATTTCAAAACAAGAATTTGATAACTCTGTTTCTGAATACAAAAGCGCACAAGCTAATATAGAAAGTGCACAAGCTACTTTGAAAAATGCAAATATAGATTTAAACTATACCTTAGTTAGAGCTCCATTTGATGGCATTATAGGGGATACTTATCAAGATAAAGGCACATTTATAACCTTACAAAATAATAAATTAGTAAGGCTTACTAATCTAAACCCTATTCATGCAAAATTTGCTATTGCAGATGTTGATATGTTAAATATTAATCAAAAAAAAGAAAATAAAGAATGGCTTCAAAAAGATACAAATGCTACTTTAATTATTAACGACAAAAGATACAATGGAAAACTTATATTTATAGATAAAGTTGTAAATAATCAAACTGGCTCTATTGATGCTAAAGCTATTTTTGAGAACTCACAACAAGAGTTATTACCGGGTTATTTTGGCACTGTAAAACTCAGTGGGTTTTATCAAAAAGGTGGTTTTAAAATACCTCAAGTTGCAATTAAACAAAATGTGCAAGGCTCTTACGTTTTTCTTTTAAAAGATGGCAAAGTTACTACAACTCCAATAGAAATTTCATATCAAACAAGTGAGTATGCAATTATTTCAAAGGGCTTAAGCGAAGGAGATAAAATTATTATAAATAATTTTATGAAAATTAGACCTGGGGCTCCTGCTGTGGAAGCAAAGGCTGAATAATGTTTTCAAGATTTTTTATAAATAGACCTGTTTTTGCGGCCGTTTTATCTATAATTATAGTTCTTGTAGGACTTGTATCTATGAAGGTATCTCCTGTTGAAGAGTATCCTCAATTAACACCTCCTAGAATTGCTGTTAAGGCTACATATATTGGTGCAGATGCACAAACTATTTCAGATACGGTTGCAACTCCTTTAGAAAATGCCATAAATGGTGTTGATGGAATGATTTATATGGAATCAACCTCAAGTTCATCAGGGAATATGGATTTAAATGTCTATTTTAAGGTTGGAACAAATCCGCAACAAGCCTTAGTTGATGTAAACAATAGAATAAGATCTACCGAACCGAGTCTTCCTGAAGAGGTTAGAAGAGTTGGTATTAATGCTTTTGAAGCTAGTCCAAACATGCTTCAAGTTTTAACATTTTATGATCCAAATGGTGAACTTGATATAGTTGAATTAAACAACTATATAAATATAAATGTTTTAGATGAATTAAAAAGAGTTCCTGGTGTTGGTAATGCTATTTTATTAGGAAGTAAAGAGTATGCTATGAGGATTTGGATAAAACCTGATTTACTTCAAAAATATGATTTAACAATTCCAGAAGTTATAGGTGCTATAAGAGAACAAAACTCCCAATATGCAACAGGTAAGCTAGGAGAGCAACCAACCTCTACAGATAATCCATATGTCTATACTATAAAATCTGAAGGAAGACTTCAAAGCGCAAAAGAATTTGAAAATATTATTTTAAGAAGTGATGAGCGAGGCTCAATGCTAAAATTAAAAGATGTAGCCGACATAAAGCTTGGTTCAGATAGTTATGTATTTGATGGTAAGGTAAATGGAAATCCTACAGCTCCTATTTTAATATTTGCACAAACTGGCTCAAATGCTTTAGCAGTAGTTAATGCAGTAGGCGAGAAATTAAAAGAATTATCGATAGATTTTCCAAGCAAACTTACTTATATTACCGCATATGACACAACCAAGTTTGTTGTAGCTACAATGAAAGAGATTGTAAAGACATTTATTGAGGCTATAATTCTTGTATTAATAGTTATGTATCTATTTTTAGGAAATATTAGAGCTACAATTATACCAATGATTGCAATTCCTGTTTCAATTATAGGGGCATTTGCAGGAATGTTAGCTATGGGCTTTTCCATAAATATGATAACCTTATTTGCTTTAATTTTGGCAATTGGTATAGTTGTGGATGATGCGATTATAGTTATTGAAAATGTTGAAAGAATTTTAGAAGAAAATTTAGAAATTAGTGTAAAAGAGGCAACTTCTCAAGCAATGGGTGAAATAATGGCACCAGTTATATCTAGTGTTTTGGTTATAATTGCTGTTTTTGCTCCTATGGCATTTATGGATGGTCTTGTTGGTGTTATTCAAAAACAATTTGCTCTAACTATCGTTGTTTCAGTTGCTATTTCAGGATTTGTAGCCCTTACTTTAACACCAGCTTTATGTGCTACTATGTTAAATAGGGAGAGAAAAGAACCTTGGTGGATAGTTAAGAAATTTAACCAAATTTTTGATGTCAGCACAAATATATTTTCAACAGGAGTTGCAAAAATATTAAAGCATATTATACCATCTATTATAGCTGTTGCTATTATGATGTTTGGTGTTTTTACTCTCTTTCAATCAATTCCTTCAGGACTTGTTCCAAGTGAAGATAAGGGTAGTTTAATGATTATAAATACTCTTCCATCTGCAACTTCTATTACTAAAACTACAAAACATGGTGAAGGACTTTATCAAATAGCAAAACAAGATGAAAATATTCAGACAATTGGTGTTATGTCAGGGTATGATGTAATTTCTGGTTCTTTAAGAGAAAATGCATCTATTATGTTTATTAATTTAAAACCGTGGGAAGAGAGAAAAGACAAAGCACAATCATCTTTTGCGGTTGCTAATAAATATAATAAAATATTTTATAACAATACAGATGCGATGAGTTTTGTTGTTAATCCACCTCCAATCAACGGGCTATCTATTACTGGAGGATTTGAATTTTTTGCTCAAAATTTAACTGGAAAAAGTTATATTGACATAGAAAAAGATATGCAAAAACTAGTTATAGAAGCAAACAAAAGACCAGAGTTAACTATGGTTAGAACAACGCTTGATACTAATTTTCCTCAATATGATCTTAGTATAAATAGAGATAAAGTTAAAATGTTAGGCGTAGATATAGGAGATATTTTTATCACTATAAACTCAACAATTGGAACTTACTATGTAAACGATTTTAATATTTTAGGAAAGACTTTTAAAGTAAGACTTAGAGCCAATTCTAATTTTAGAAATTCTGAAACAGTTTTTAGAAATATCTTTGTTAAAAGTAAGACAACAGGAGATATGATACCTATTAGCTCATTAATTGAATTAAAAAGAAGTGTTGGTCCTGATAGTGTTAACAGATTTAACGGTCTTAGAGCAGCTAAAGTCATGGGAGATCCAGCTCCTGGTTATACTTCAGGGCAAGCTTTAGAGGTAATTCAAGAGGTATTTAGAGATGTTTTAAATCCACAAGAATATCATATAGGTTGGTCTGGATCATCTTATCAAGAGGTTGCTGCAACAGGAACAGGAAAGATTGCTTTTATATTTGGAATCATATTTGTTTATCTAATATTAGCAGCACAATACGAAAGATGGCTAATGCCAATAGCTGTTCTAACAGCTGTTCCATTTTCTGTTTTTGGGGCATTGATAGCTATATATTTTGCAAATGTAAATAACGATGTATATTTTCAGATAGGGCTTATTTTACTTATAGGACTTGGTGCTAAAAATGCCATTTTAATTGTGGAATTTGCGATGGAAGAGCATACGAAAAGAGGCAAAAATATATTTGATGCAAGTATAGCTGCTGCTAGACTTAGATTTAGACCTATTGTTATGACATCTTTAGCATTCACTTTAGGAGTTTTGCCTATGGTATTTAGCACAGGAGCAGGAGCAGCAAGTAGATTTTCACTTGGAACAGGTGTTATTGGTGGAATGATAGCAGCTTCAACGATAGCTATATTTTTTGTACCGATGTTTTATTATCTACTAGAGAAATTTAATGAATGGTTAGGAAAAAGTAGCCAAAATACAATAAAGAAGGACGAAAAGGTAAACCATGTTGAATAAAAAATTAATTCTACATATAGTTGCTATGACTATATTTTTAACCGGATGTTCTTTTAAACCAGTAACTCCACAAAAAGATACAAGTTTTAGAGCTACATATGAAAATATTAATATAAAAGATAAGTGGTGGGAAGACTTTAATGATCCTAAGTTAAATTTATTAGTTAATGATGCATTAATGTATAATTCGGATTTAGCTTTAGCACTAAATAACATTGAGGTTTCAAGGGTAAAACTTGGATTAGAAAAATTGGAATATTTACCTAATATATCTTATCAAGGTAGTGCTATTAGAACAAACAACACTCCTGGTGCTTCTCATTCAAGCACCAGGAGTGTATATAGCGCAAGCGCACTTTTTGATTATGAGTTAGACCTTTGGGGAAAAGTTAGAAATAGCGTAGGGACTAAAAAGTCTATTTTTCAAGCTAGTGTTTATGATTATCAAACCGCAAAACTAAGTATAGTTAGTGAGGTTGTAAATAGATATTTTAATTTACTATTTTTAGAAGAACAAAAAGAAATTTTAAATGAAACTCTTATAAGTTATAAAAATACTTTAAGATATAGAAAAAATCAGCTTGATGCAGGTATTATAAGCTCTATAGTTTATGCCCAAACACAAAGTCTAGTTGCAAATGCAAACGCAAGATTAGTTGAGGTGGAAAACAATATAGATATTGCAAATGCTGCTTTAGCTGTTTTGACAGGAAAGAGTTATGATGAAATTTTATATAAAAATATAGATACTTCAGAAGATTTTTCTATTCATATACCAAAAGTTCCAAGTAGCATCTCTTCAGATATACTGCTTAGAAGATCAGATGTTGCAAGCTCTCTAGAACAACTCAGAGCTTCAAATTTCTTAGTTGGGGTTTCAAAAGCTGGCTATTTTCCAAGTATTTCTCTAACAGGTGTTCTTGGATATACGAGTTTTGAGTTAGATAGGCTTTTTGTTGATAATAAAGACAGCTGGAATATTGGAGGATCTTTAGTGGGTCCACTTTTTGATTTTGGCAGAACTAAAAAGAGAGTAGAAATAGCAAATTTAGAGCAAAATGCAAGTTTTATAAACTATGACAAGGCATTGAAAAATGCATTTTTAGATGTTAGAACTGCGCTTGTTTCAAGAGAAAACTCAATTAAAAAACAAGAAAGCATGAAAAACTTAGAAAACTCACAAAAAGAGGTTTATAATTTAGCAAACAAAAGATATAATGCTGGATATAGTGATCATATAGAGCTTTTAGACGCACAAAGAAGCTATTTAGATGCTAAATTAGGACTTGCTGCTAGTAATTTAGATGTTGCTAATAGTATTGTTCTAGTCTATAAGGCATTTGGAGGCGGTTTTAAAGTTGATGATAATGAAACAAAAAATATCTTAAACTCAGACACTACTATACTACCCTCTAAATCAACATCACCATTTAGTTATTAGTTTTGGGAGCTTAGGCTCTCAAAACTTTAATACTACCAAATTTTAACCATCTATTTTTCTTTTAAATTTGTTATAATATGTTTTTTTATAGCATCAATAAAAGAGATAATATGAAACAAGACACTACAAAACTATCGCAGATATGGGATACCAAAGAGAAATTTTACCCAAGATTCAAAGACGAAGAGAGTATTTTTCAAAAAGATCTTATAGATATAACTAAAAAATGGGGCATTAATTACTTAAATAAAGAAATTTTAGAGATTGGGTGTGGTACTGGTGCATATACTTTTTTATTAGCTAGAATAGCTAAAAGCGTAGATGCATTAGATTTTTCAAAACAAATGTTAGCGGTTTTAAAAAAAGATGCCCTAAAGCTCGGCTTAAGTGATAAAATAACTTGCATAAATGATGACTTTTTATCTTTTAAAAGTAAAAAAATTTACGATATAGCTTTTGGAGCCATGACACCAGCTCTTGCAAACAATGACTCTTTTTTAAAATTTAATAAAATAGCTAAAAGTAAAATTTGGTTAGGCTGGGCAGGAAAGAGAAGTTCAAAAATCATGGATAAAGTTTTTCAAGCACATAATCACAAACTTCGTATTAATAATACTTCTAATTTATTAAAACAGTGGCTTGGAGATAATAATATTAAACATAAAAGCATGCCACTTGAAACAACATGGGAAAGTAGGCTTAGTTTTGAAGATATGGTGGATGATCAAGCTTGGCATCTTAAAATGCATAAAATAAGTCCAAATAGAGAGATCATAAAGAGGGCTTTAGAAGAGTTTATAGATAAAGATAATAAAATATTAAATAAAACAGATGTAAAATTGGAGGTTGTGGTATGGTAAGAGTTGCATTGTTTGTTTTAATGCTTCATAGCTTTGTTTTTGGGGTTGTTGATGCTTTTAATAGAGATATAGTGGTTGAAAATCCTCAAAATCTTGTTTTTGTTGGCTCTGGTGCACTTAGATTTGGGGTCTATTTAGGGCTTGAAGATAGGATAGTTGGCATTGAAAATAGAGAAAAAAGAGATGATATGCATGCTCCTTATAATATTGTAATAAAAAATAAAAAATTAGATAAAAAACCAACAATAGGCGAGGGAGGAAGTGGAAAACTACCATCAATGGAGGCTTTGATTGAGGCTAATCCTGATTTAATTATAGCCTCAGCTATGAGCAAAGATCAAGTTAAACTTATAGAAACAAAAACTAAATTACCCGTTTTTGTTATAAGTTACAGTTCTAGTGATGATTTAAGTGAAAATAATTTAAAAACTATGAAACAATCTCTCATGGCATTAGGAGAGATAACTAATTCAAAAGATAGAGCAGTAGAACTTATAAAATATATGGAAGAGCAAGAAAAAGAGCTAAGAAGCCTGCCTATAAATAAAAAATCAGTATATATTGGTGGAGTAAACTATAAAGGCTCATGGGGAATTGGAAGCACTGAGGGAGACTATTTGCCATTTTCTATTTTGGGAATTGAAAATTCTTTAGTTGATAGATCCAATAAACACGTTTTTATTGATATCGAAAGAATTTTAAGTGTAAATCCAGATGTTATATTTATAGACGAAGGTGGTAGAAAAAATGTTGAACTTGAAATGGAAAACAAGAAAGATTTTTTTAATAGCCTAAAAGCCTTTAATGACAATAAAGTATTTTGGCTTTTACCTTTTAATTTTTATAATACCAACTTAGATAATACATTCATTAATGCATGGAGTGTGGCTAAAGCTTTAGGTGCAAATGTTGATTTAGAAGGAAAGAAAGACGAGATTTACAGGCAGTTTTTAGGAATATAGTAGATGCAATATAAAGAGTTCCAACAAAAAAGATATAAAAAAATTTTTCTTTGGACCATACTTTCTATATTTTTATTAACCTTAAGTGCTATTTTTGCAATAAGTAGCGGAAATGGAAAGTTAGATTTTAGTATAATTCCACATCTTTTTTTGGATTCACAAAAAAGTATGATACTTTATTCTATTAGACTTCCTAGAACAATTGCAGCTATTTTAGGTGGTGCTCTTTTAGGAATTTCAGGCTGTGCTATGCAAGGAGTATTAAGAAACCCGCTAGCTTCACCATACACTATAGGGATAGCTCAAGCTTCCGCATTTGGTGCTAGCTTTGCTATTATAGCTCTTGGTGTATTGGAGCAAAACAGCGGTATTTTACAAAGTGTAGGCATAGTCGGTTGTGCTTTTATATCAAGTATGGTTTGTATGATTTTGATTTTATATATGGGAACTAAGTTATCTACGATGGACTCATCATCTTTAGTATTAGCTGGTGTTGCTTTGGGGGCTCTTTTTAGCTCTACTACGATGATGCTTCAATTTTTTGCTAGTGATTTAAATGCTGCTGCTGCAATTTTTTGGACATTTGGTGATTTAGGAAAAGCTACTTGGAATAATTTAACTATTTTATCCATCTGTTTTTTTCTATCAATTTTGTTTTTATGGAAAAATCATTGGAAAATGGATGCTCTTAGTTTTGGTGATGAGGGAGCTAAAGCAAGGGGAGTTGATGTTAAAGCATTAAGAATAACTATACTAATTTTTGCAACATTATCATCAGCCGTTGTTGTTGCTTATTTTGGAATTATAGGCTTTGTTGGTCTTGTAGCACCACATATAACAAGGTTAGTTATAGGAACTTCTTATGGGCTTCTTATACCCTTTTCAGCTATATTTGGATCAATTCTTTTAATAACAGCTGATGTCATCTCAAAATTTATATTACCGCCAATTATTATGCCAATTGGAATAGTTACATCTTTTATGGGTGTACCACTATTTTTATACCTACTTATAAGGAAAAAAAGTGATACTTGAGTGTTTGGATTTATATGTAAAAATTGACAAAAGAGAGCTTTTAAATAAAATAAATTTAAAATTTAAAAGTGGTAATTTTTATGCCATAGTTGGTCCAAACGGTGCAGGGAAAAGCACCATGCTAAAATCAATCATCAATTTAATAGATGATATAAAGGGTGAAATAAAATTAGATGAAAAAAGTCTACTTGAATTAAATAGAGTAGAAATAGCAAAAAAAGTATCTTATATGTCTCAGTTTTTTAATGCTTCAAATTTAAGCGTTCAAGGAGTTTTAGCGCTTGGAAGAAGAGCGCTTAGCAATGGGAGTTTATCTAAGGGTGATCATTTAAAAATAGAAGAGATATCAAATTTATTAAATTTAAATGAATGGCTTGACATACCAGTGTCAAATTTAAGTGGAGGCGAGAGGCAAAAGGTTTTAATAGCATCTTGTTTACTTCAAGAGCCAAAAATTTTATTGCTTGATGAACCAATATCTCACTTAGATCCAAAAAATCAACATGAAATGTTGGAGCTAGTAAAGAAAATCACAAAAGAAAAAGATATGATCACTCTAGTTGTTTTACATGATATTCATCATGCTTTACACTATGCAGACAGTTTAGTTATGCTAAAAAAAGGTAAAATTTTAGGAGTTAAATTAAGGCAAGATATAAAAAGTGATGATCTAAAAGAGCTTTTTGATATGGATTTAACTCTTTATGAGATAAATAATCATAAATTTGTATATTTTGGACACGAGCACTATAAGAAACTTTAAGAAATTTAACCCAAAAAATGGGTTAAATTTTATATAGGCATAATTCTTATGTTTGGAGATAGATTTTCTTTTAATACAGCTTCAATTGCGTATAAAGTTCCACTAGCTCCACTAGCACAGCCTGAGCATGCACCAAGATATCTTATATAAATGTCTGTAATTCCTTTTTCATCTTTTTTGATATCAATTATCTCTAAATCACCGCCATCCATTGCTAGCATAGGACGAATTTCACTATCCATTATCTTTTCAACTGCTTTAAATTGGCCAATGGTATTAAGCTCTTCAAAGCTCATATCTATACCGCTATCGCTTGTTTTTGCATTTGCAATAGCTTCAAGTTTTTCTTTTTCCATTTCAGCTCTTGTTTCAGCCAAGATATCAACTAAATAATATTCTCTTTTTTCATGTCCACCAGGTTTTATACAGCTTTTACAAAACGCACCTGCTTTTGTGTATTGAGTTATCTCTTCAACAGATTTTAAATCATTGATTTTTATAACCTCTTTAATTGTTCCAAGACTAACTCTTGCACATTCACAAACAATTATCTCATTTTCAAAATCTTCAGGGTTAACTCCTTTGTAGCTAGCAGCAGCTGCTTTTATAACATCGTAAGCCATAACAGAACAGTGCATTTTTTGTGGCGGAACAGCTGGAGTGTCTGGATTATCACGCATCGCTTTTTCAACATCAATATTTGTAATTTTTACAGCTTCTGTTACTGTTTTACCTATACAAAGCCCAGCCATTGTGTCACTACTTGCAATAGCAGTCCCACAACCAAAACTTTTAAATTTAGCATCTTTTATGATTTCTGTTTTTTCATCTACTAACCAGTAGAGCCTTACAGCATCGCCACAGCTTTCAGCACCAAAATCAGCTACAACTAATTTTAATCCTTTTTCTTCTGCTTCTTCTTCTGTGATTTCACCCATATGTAAAGGGTTATTCATTCTATCTTGAACTTTTTGAGAATATTCATCCCAAATTGAACCACCTATTAGTGTATTTTTTGCCATTTATTATCCTTTTTATTAATTATAATCCGCTTTTATGCCATGATGGCGTATAGGCAAATGTGCTAGAAATTGATCTAAGTCTTGTTATGGCTTTTTTAATCTCATCAATAGCATAATCAATCTCTTCTTCTGTATTAAATCTTGAAAGTGATAACCTAAGTGCAGTGTGTGCTAATTCCACATCTGCTCCAATTGCTTCCATTATAGGGTTGTTTTCAAGCGCTTCACTAGCACAAGCAGATCCTGTTGAAGCAGCAATTCCAGCTTTGTTTAAGTCCCAGAGCATAGCTTCTCCTTCAACTCCTTTTATAGAAGCAAGTATTGTATTTGGGGTTCTATATTTTCTATCCCCAATCACAGCAACATCAGGAATGCTTAAAAGTGCATCTTCAAGCTTATCTCTTAATCTTCTTACATGAACATTTTCCATCTCTATGAATTTAGTTGCATTATCAAGAGCTTTTGCCATTGCTACAATATAAGGAACATTTAAAGTTCCACTTCTTCGCCCACCCATATGTTCACCTCCATGAAGTAAGCTAGTAAGCTTTATGCTATCTTTTATATATAGCCCACCAATTCCTTTTGGTCCGTGAAATTTATGCGCTGAAAAGCTCATAAAATCAACGCCAACATCTTTGACATCTACTTTTAGCTTTCCAACTGCTTGAGTTGCATCTGTATGAAATAATGCGCCACCTTCATGAGCTATCTGTACAGCCTCTTTTATAGGAAATATAGTTCCTGTTTCGTTGTTTGCCCACATTATGCTCACAAGTGCAGTTTTATCAGTCATTGCATTTTTTAATTCATTAAGGTCTATTTGACCATCTCCATCTACACCAAGCCTTGTTACTTTAGTGTCTAGAGATTCTAAAAATGCACAGGTTGCAGATACAGCAGGGTGTTCAACCGATGTTGTTATTATATGGTCTTTTTCGCCTGTATAAATTTTATCAAAATATACTCCTTTTAGTGTCCAGTTAATGCTTTCAGTCGCACAGGAAGTTACTATGATATCATCCATATCACCAGCATTTATACACCTATATAGAGTGTCAACTGCATTTCTAAGAGCTTTGTGAGTTTGTGTTCCATAATCATGCAGTGAGTTTGGGTTTCCATACTTTTCTTTGAAAAATGGAAGCATCTCTTCGTATGCTTCTGGATCCATCATTGTTGTTGCATTGTTATCTAAATAAACTTTTTTCATAATTACCTTTTCAGTTTTTGATATCCATTTTTAATTAGGACAATTTTTATCTTTATTAAAAATGATACATCAATTTAGTTAAATTTTAGCTTTAACAAATAAATTAGATTGAATATTAAAACCTTGAATATTTTGGAGAATTTATTAAAGAGAAAAATTCCTCTCTGGTTCTATGATCAGATATAAAGCCGCCTCTTAATGCTGAAGTTGTGGTTTTTGAGTTGATTTTTTCTACACCTCTCATCTCCATACACATATGCCTTGCTTCTAAAACTACACCAACGCCTTGTGGCTTGATTACATCTTGAATCGCTTGGGCTATTTGTTCTGTCATTTGCTCTTGAATTTGAAGTCTTCTTGCAAATATATTTACCATTCTTGGAATTTTACTAAGCCCAACAACTTTTCCATTAGGAATATATGCAACATGAGCTCTTCCTATAATAGGTAAAAGGTGATGTTCGCAAAGGCTGTAAAATTCTATATCTTTAATAAGCACCATTTCATTATTTGTGCTATCAAAAAGTGCATCATTTAAAACAGTTTTAGGATCTTCTTTATAGCCACTTGTAAGAAATTCAAAAGCTTTAAAAACTCTTGTAGGTGTTTTTTTTAAGCCATCTCTATCTATATTTTCTCCGACTATTTTAAGCATTGTTTTAACTGCATTTTCAAAATTTTCTTGATTTGACATAACTACCTCATTTTTTCTAGTAATTTTATAATAAGTTCTCTTTTAAGAGGATAAATTTTAAAATTTATATTAAAAATAAGGTAAATTTTGGTATATTAATAAATTAATACTTTAAAATAAAAAAGGAAAATAATGAAAGTTACTTCAAAACTATTAAATTCAGCAAATGCTTTAGTAGAAGCACAACTTGATGCAGATAGCATAAGTAAAAAGACAAAAGAAATGGCACAAAAAGCTGCAAAAAATGTCAAAATGGACGGATTTAGACAAGGAAAAGTTCCTGTAAATATTGTTATGCAAAGATATGGTAAAGAACTAGAAGAAGATGCAAAACAAGATCTTTTTAAAGAGGTTATCAACGAAGCATTAAAAGAGCTAGATAAAAAAACAGAAGATATGTTGGGCGAGCCAGCTTTTTCTAAGTTTGATGAAAAAGATGGAAATATAGATGTAGAAATGGAGATATCTTTTAAACCAGAATTATCTGTAGAAGGTTATGAAGATGTAATTCCTGAGTATTCAACACCAAGAGTTACTAAAAAAGAGGTTGAAGAAAAGGTAAAAGAACTATTGACAATGATAGCTCCACTTGAAAAAGCAGAAAAAGAAGCTTTAGAAAAAGGCGATTTTGCTAAATTTGACTTTGAAGGCTTTTTAGATGGTGAGCCATTTGAGGGCGGAAAAGCTGAAAATTATGTTTTAGAAATTGGCTCAAACCAATTTATACCAGGTTTTGAAGATGAGATGGTTGGAATAAAAGTTGGCGAAGAAAAAGATGTAAAAGTAACATTTCCAAAAGAGTATCAAGCTGAGCATTTAGCAGGAAAAGATGTAGTTTTTAAAGTAAAACTTCATGAAATTCAAACTAAAAAAGTAAAAGATGCTATTGAAGAAGAAGATTTAAAAAAACTTATGCCTAATGAAGAAGATGTAAGTCAAGAAAAACTTGAAGAGAGAATCAAAACTCAAATTAGAGAAGATAAATTTCAAAAACTTTTATATGAAGAGTTAAAACCAAAATTTGTAGATGCTATAGTTGAAAAAGTAACTTTTGATCTTCCAAAAACAATTGTTGAACAAGAGATAGACCTTCAGTTTAGAAATGCATGGAATACATTTTCGCAAGATGATATGAAGAAATTTAGAGAAGATAAAGATGCTTTAACTAAAAAAAGAGATGAGTTTAGAGAAGAGGCTGAAAAAAGTGTAAAACTTACTTTTATAGTTGATGCTCTTGCAAAAGCTAGAAATGTAGATGTTAGTGATCAGGAGGTTCTTCAAGCTATTTATTTTGAAGCTTATAGATCGGGCATTGATCCAAAAGAACATTTAGAGGCTTATAAAAATCAAGGAGTTTTGCCAGCTGTTAAAATGGCTTTGATTGAGGAAAAATTATTCAATGATCTATTTGATAAAAGTAAAAAAGAAGAAAAAGGCGAATAAATGAGTTTTTATATACCTTATGTAGTTGAACAAACTAGCAGAGGTGAGAGAAGTTATGATATATATTCTAGGCTTTTAAAAGATAGGATTATAATGCTAAGTGGCGAGATAAATGACGCTGTTGCAAGTGCGATAGTTGCACAACTTTTATTTTTAGAAGCAGAAGATCCTGAAAAAGATATTTATCTTTATATAAATAGCCCTGGTGGAGTTGTTACAAGTGGATTTAGCATATATGATACTATGAACTATATAAAACCTGATATTTGCACTATTTGCATAGGTCAAGCAGCCTCAATGGGTGCATTTTTACTTAGTTGTGGAGAAAAAAGTAAAAGATATGCTTTGCCAAACTCAAGAATTATGATACACCAACCACTAGGTGGAGCACAAGGTCAAGCAACTGACATTGAAATTCAAACAAAAGAGATACTTAGAATAAAAGAGTCTTTAAATAAAATTTTGGCTAAAAACACAGGTCAAAAACTAGATAAGATTAAAAAAGATACAGAAAGAGACTTTTTTATGAGTGCTGATGAGGCTATGAGGTATGGTATGATTGATAAAGTTTTGGATAAAAGTTTTAAATAATGATATTAGAAGTTTTAACATACCCAAATAAGATATTATTTGAAAAATCAGAAGAAGTTACTAAATTTGATGAAAATTTACATAAATTTCTAGATGATATGTATGAAACTATGATAGCAAAAAAAGGCATTGGATTAGCTGCTATTCAAGTTGGTAAGCCAATTCGTGCCTTAATTATAAACTTAGTTAACGAAGAGAATATCCAAGATAAAGCAGATTTGATTGAGATTATAAATCCTGTTATAACATATAAAGATGGAGAGATAACCTTTCAAGAGGGTTGTTTGTCTGTTCCTGATTTTTATGAAGAGGTAACAAGGCCAAACAATATAGTATTAAAATATCAAGATAGATTTGGTAATCATAAAGAACTAGAAGCAGATGAACTTTTAGCTGTTTGCATACAACATGAGATAGATCATTTAAATGGACATCTTTTTATAGAAAAAATAGGATATACAAAAAGAAAAAAATTTGATAAAGAGTTGAAGAAAAAATTGAAGAAAAAATGAAGTCCTTAAAGTGTGCAATTTTTACAGATGAACTACATATAATAAATGTAGAATCAACATTTTTAAGAGGACTTCCATCTTTTAACATTATAGGTCTTGCAAGTACTACTATAAAAGAGAGTGAAAATAGGATAAAATCTTCACTTCTCTCTTTAAATTTCTCTTTTCCTCCACAAAAGATTGTTATAAATTTATCTCCTTCGGATATGCCTAAAAATGGTAGTTTTTTTGATTTGCCAATAGCTCTTTTGATAGCTTTACAAAAAGATAATTTCGACAGTAATTTTTTTGCTTTTGGTGAACTTGGGCTAAATGGTAAGGTTAAAAGCACAAGCTCACTTTTTTCAACTTTGCTTTTTTTAAGCGAGAAAGTAAAAATCGCAAAAGTTTTAGTTCCAAAAGATATAGCCCTAAAAGCAGCTACAATACCAAATTTAGATGTTCATGCAGTAGATAGTTTGCAAGATGCTATTATGTTTTTTAAAGATGAGGAATTTGCTAAAAATAGTTATGTAGATGAAACTCATCCGCTTTTTAGAGATAGTATTACCATAAATGGAAAAAATTATATTCCAAATTTTAATTATGAATTAGATTTTAAGGATGTTAAAGGGCAAACTAGGGCAAAAAGAGCAAGCTTGATTGCAGCTTGTGGTATGCATAATATTTTGTTTGAAGGAAGTCCTGGTTGTGGAAAAAGTATGTGTGCTAAAAGAATTAGATATATTTTACCACCACAAAGCACAAAGGATATTTTATTAACCACGGCTTATGAATCATTAAACTATAAAGATATAGATTTTTCGCCATTAAGACCATTTAGAAGCCCACATCATACAGCAACAAGAAGTTCAATATTTGGTGGATCAAAGATAGGAGAGGTTGCTTTGGCAAACGGAGGAGAGTTATTTTTTGATGAATTTCCTCATTTTGGTAAGAAAATTTTAGAAAGTTTAAGAGAGCCTCTTGAAGATAATAAAATACTTATTTCAAGAGTAAACTCAAAGATTGAATACAAAACAAAATTTATTTTTGTAGCTGCACAAAATCCTTGTCCTTGTGGCAATCTATTTAATAAAAGTGGGAATTGTATATGCTCAGAAATTGAAATAAAAAGATATAAAAATGCTATCTCATCTGCTTTGCTTGACAGAATTGATCTGTATGTTGCTATGGAGGAGATAAACAAAGATGATAGAAGTGATATTAGTAGTAAAGAGATGTATAAAGAGGTTTTAAAAGTTTTTAAAATTCAAAAAAATCGTAATCAAAACGATCTAAATGGAAAGCTAAAAGATAGCGAAATAAACAAATTTTGTATTTTAGAAAATAGTGCAAAAGATACTTTGGATTTAGCTATCTCAAAATTTGAATTATCCCAGCGTGGCATAAATAAAACTTTAAAAGTTGCAAGAACTGTGGCAGATTTAGAAAATAAAGAGGCGATTAATAAATTTCATATTTTAGAAAGTCTTAGTTTTAGAATGAGAAGTGTAATATGAAAAAGATATTTTTAAGCACGAATGAACTTGATAGAAAATGTATTGAACATTTTGGATTGAGTAAAGAAATTTTGATGGAAAATGCAGCAAGTGGCATTGAAAAAGAGATTAGAAAAAATCTAACAAGAAATAGTAAAATTTTAGCTGTTTGTGGAGGTGGAAACAATGGAGCCGACGGTATTTGTACGCTTAGAAAATTAGCAAAAGATTATGAATGTTATTTACTGTTAGTTAGTGATAAATTAAACGAAATGACTAAATTTCAACTTAGCATTGCTAAGAGCTGCGGAATTAAGATTGTTGATAGAATTGATGAGATTGATGAATATGATTGCTATATAGATGCTATATTTGGGAGTGGCTTAAATAGAGATTTAGAGCCAAGAATCTACGAAGTTATCAATACAATTAATGCCAAAAAAGGTTTAAAGATTGCTGTTGATATCCCAAGTGGTATAAATAAATTTGGACAAATTAATAATATTGCTTTTAAGGCTGATGTTGCTATTACAATGGGAGCTTTAAAATTGGCTCTATTTTTAGATGAAGCAAAAGATTTTGTTGGTAAAATTAAAGTAGTAAATTTAGGAGTTAGCAGAGCAAATTTTGAGACACAAACTAACTACTTCTTGCTAACAAAAAATGATTTAAAACTACCTTTTAGGGAGAAAAAAAATAGTAATAAATCAGACTATGGACACCTATATATAGTTTGTGGAGAGATGAAGGGTGCAGCTGAAATTTGTGCAATGAGTGCAGTTAGTATTGGAGCTGGGTTAGTTAGTTTAGTTAGTAATGAAAATATAGAAAATCTAAGCCCTATAATCATGCAAAAAAGCTCTTTTGCAAATGCAAAAACTATAGTTTGTGGTTGTGGTTTAGGAAATCATCATTTAAATTTAAAAGAGTTAATAGATAAAAATGTAGTAATTGATGCTGATCTTTTTTATAAAGATGAAATTTTGGATTTGATAACAAAAAATGAAAATTTAGTTTTAACACCACACCCAAAAGAGTTTGTTAGTTTGCTTAAAATTTGCGGTATTGTAGATGTTAGTGTTACAAAACTTCAAAAAAATAGATTTGAGTATGCAAAACTTTATAGTAAAAACTATGACAATGTTTTAGTTTTAAAAGGGGCAAATACCATAATTGCTTATAAAGAAAAACTATATATCATGCCTTGTGGAGATAGCAGGCTATCAAAAGCTGGAAGTGGGGACGCTTTGGCTGGTATTATTGGTGGACTTTTAGCTCAAAACTACACACCTTTAAATGCCGCTATAAATGGAGTGTTGGCTCATGCTTTAAGCATTAAAAAATGTAGGTATAATTCGTATGCGATTACGCCATTTGATATAATTGAGGGGATAAAATGTTTATAAAAAAAATTGCTATACTTTTTAGCGGAAATGGTTCAAATTTAGAAAATATTTTACAAAAAGTTCATAATAGGGTTTTTAATGGAATAAAGATAGAGTGTGCTTTGCTAATTTGTAATAAAAAAGATGCTTTTGGAATAGAACGAGCTAAAAAATTTGGGCTTGAAACTATGATTATTGAAAATAATAAATTTCAAAATAGAGAAGAATTTGACAAAAAATTAGTTGAGGTAATTAAAAAAGCTAATGTGGATTTAGTTATTTTGGCAGGATTTATGAGAATTTTAACCCCTATTTTTACAAACAGGATAAAAGCTATTAATTTGCACCCTTCGATTCTTCCACTTTTTAAAGGAGCAAATGCCATAAAAGAGAGCTTTGAGAGTGGTATGATGTTAGGTGGTGTTAGTGTTCATTATGTAAGTGAAGAACTTGATGGCGGTAAACTTATAAAACAAAGGGCATTTGAACGAACTAGAGATATGAGTTTAGATGAATGGGAAGAGCAAATCCATAAAATAGAGCATGAGTTATTGTCTGAGGCGATAATAGAGATTTTGTGTGGTTAAAATAGTGTAATTATAATTTTTATAATTACATATTTAAATATATTTTATTTTTAGAAAATTAAAAATTAGTGTTATAGATTTATATAGATAATATAAATTAAATAAAATTTCAGTTAGAATAATATACAATCAATTGTAAAATTTATATTTAAACTGGAGATTGGTTATCAAATTTTTAAATTATACTTTACGATTTTTTAAAATTAAGGATTTTTATGAAAAAAGTAATTTTATCATTATGTATATTGGCTGGGTTTCTTTTTGGCAACACTTTGGCAGAAATTAAACAAAATGGTGTTATTAGAGTTGGTGTTTTAGGTGATGAACCACCTTTTAGTAGTGTTGAAGATGGGGATTTCACTGGATTTGATATCGATTTTGCTAAACGTATAGTAAGAGATATAGTTGGAGAAAATGGAAAAGTTGAGCTTGTAGAAGTTACCACTCATAACCGTATTGAAGCACTTCAAAACAATCAAGTAGATTTAGTAATAGCTGAGTTTATAATTGACCCTGAAAGAGAAAATCTTGTTGATTTTTCTATGCCATATTTTGCTGTAAATACAGGAATTTTAACTAAAAAAGATGATCATTACAAAAAAATATCAGAGTTAAGAAGTAAAATTATTCTTGTAGAAACCGATACTGAGGCTGAAAAAGATCTTAAAAAAGCTGGTTTTAATGTAAAGGGTTGTGAAGATATGTTTCATTGTTATAGTGAGCTAAAAGCTGGAAGGGGCGATGCTTTTGCTGGAGCTAATTTAATTGTTTTAGCTTATCCTATCTTAGATAAAAAGCTAGAGGTAAATATCGAAAGTTTTGGAACTGCTAGTTATTATGCTATTGGTGTTAAAAAAGGCAATAAAGATTTACTTAGTGCTTTAAATAAAGAGCTTATTAATTTAAGCAAAGAGGGATTTTTTAAAGAAGCATATGAGAATACACTAAATCCATTCTACAAAGGCACAGCTGATAAAAAATATTTTCTTTTAGACGATATCTATAGAATTTTTGGTTAATCCTAAAAGTTATGATGATGAAAAGATATATTTTATGCTTGGGACTACTTTTAAGCTTTGTTTTTGCAGATGATACTTTATTGATAAAAGATTGCGAAGCTGGCAATGCAAAAGCTTGTCATAATATAGGGGTTTTTCATTATGAGAAAAAAGAATTTGAAAAAGCATATGAGTTTTTTAAAAAAGGTTGTGATGGCAGAGCTTCAAAATCATGTTTTGCTATTTCAACGATGTATCATAATGGAGAAGGAGTAAAAAGAAGTACGCTTAAATCTATAGTTTATATAGAAAAAGCGTGTGATGAAAGCGATGATCCAGAATTTTGCGATAAAATGGATAGATATAAGCTATAGTAGAGGATGAAAATGAAAAAAATTATTTTATGTTTAGGGCTACTTTTAAGCTTTGTTTTTGCAGATGATACTTTATTGATAAAAGATTGCGAAGCTGGCAATGCAAAAGCTTGTCATAATATAGGGGTTTTTCATTATGAGAAAAAAGAATTTGAAAAAGCATATGAGTTTTTTAAAAAAGGTTGTGATGGCAGAGCTTCAAAATCATGTTTTGCTATTTCAACGATGTATCATAATGGAGAAGGAGTAAAGCATAGCACACATGAGGCTTTAATTTATATAGAAAAAGCATGTGATGAGAGTGATGATCCGGAATTTTGCGATAAAATGGATAGATATGAACTATGATATAAAATTTATTAGGATTAACAACAATTCTTATTGTTCGTTCATGCAAATTCATTTTAATATTCTTTACTAAAGTATTAAAATGTTTGAGTGGTTAGCTTATCCTGAGGCTTGGATAAGTCTTTTTACACTAATTGGGCTTGAGATAGTTTTGGGTATTGATAATATAATTTTTATTGCAATTTTATGTGGTAAACTTCCAGAAGAAAAAAGAGATAAAGCAAGAATTTTAGGTCTTGCTTTTGCTATGCTAACTAGAATACTGCTACTTTTTAGCCTATTTTTAATTATGAAGTTAACAAAACCACTTATAGTTATAATGGGTTTAGAAATCTCAGGAAGAGATATAATTTTAATTTGTGGAGGTCTGTTTTTGCTTGCAAAATCCACAATGGAAATTCATCACAATGTATCAGGCGAAGAAGAAAAACATATTGAAAATACAAAAATTATTAGTTTTAGCAGTGTAATAATTCAAATAGCAATTTTAGATATTGTTTTTTCGCTTGATAGTGTTATAACCGCAGTTGGTATGGCTGAGCATATAGAGATTATGATTATAGCTGTTATTGTTGCTGTTGGAGTTATGATGTTTGCAAGTGGTTCAATTAGTAAATTTGTTGATAACAACCCAACTATAAAGATACTTGCATTAGCATTTTTGATACTAATCGGAGTTAGCTTAATTGCAGAAGGCTTAGGAGTTCATATACCAAAAGGCTATATATATTTTTCTATGGCTTTTTCTTTGGCTGTAGAGATGATAAATATCTCAATGAGAAAAAAACATTAAATTTATTTGGGTATAAGTATATAGATGAATATGCTTAAGGAATTTAAATGAGTAGCGAAAAAGTAGCTCAAACACTAAAAAGTTTACCTTTTTTTCTCCATTTAGACGATATATCTATTAGAAAACTAGCTAGTAATTTTAAAATAACCCAGTATAAAAAAGGAGAAATACTCCAATACGAAGATGAAGTTAAAAGCTATTTTTACTATCTTTTAAGTGGAGAAGTAAAACTATATAAAACAGATAGATTAGGAAATGAGATTTTTTTATATCATCTTTTTAATGGTTCTGCAGTAACTAGTTTAAACTATGGTAGTTTGGATTTTAATAGTGGAAGCTATGCAAATATAGAATTTACAAAAGATAGTGAGGTGCTTTATGTAAATGGTAAATATCTATCAAATCTTATAAAATGTGATGATAAAATAGCTTTAGAATTTTTAAAATGCGACCATAAAAAAATAAAACTTTTAGAAGAAACTATAACTAAACATGTTGTTTATGATGTTACTGCTAGAGTGGCATCTATGATAGTTAATGATCTTTCAAAACTTAATGAACTTAAAAAGTACGAAGTGGCTTCCATGCTTCATATACAGCCTGAAACACTATCAAGAGTTTTAGCAAAATTATCAAGAAATGAACTTATAGAGGTAAATAAAAACACGGTAGAGATTAAAAACGAAGCAGGTTTGCGAGAAATTTACGAACAGGACGAAGAATGGTAAAGATTAACTCAATAAAGACAAGACTTAACATCATAGGAGGGCTTTTTACAATTTTAGTTATTGTTTTAATCGCTTCTGGGTTTAGTATGGCATATAGATCAGAACAAGATTCATATATAGTAAATATATCAGGCAAACAAAGAATGTTAACTCAAAAGATAAGCAAAGAGATGTTTTTTCTACATTTTAAAGATATTTATGATTTTAGAAATATTAATAGTGCGTTAGAGGAATTTGAATCCAATCTTGAAAGTTTAACAATAATAACAAAAAAAGATAGTATTTTACGTAGTTATGATAACAAAAGATTGGAAGACAAATTAGATGAGGTTAAAAATAAATGGATTCCATTTAAAAAAGAGATTTTAAGTGCTATAGAAATAATCCGCCATATTAAAAATGATACAAAGATATTAAACATCAAAACAGAACAGCTTTTAAATAGGTCTGATGAAATTGTTGAAATTATGGAAAAAGAGAAATTTTCACCATATTATATAAATGTATCGGGCCGTCAAAGAATGCTTACTCAAAGAATGGGAATGTTTGTTAAGAGGTATTTAAAAGATGGAGATAAGCAAAACTATGCTCTATTTTTAGAAGCTAAAAAGCTATATGATGAGACAATTTCTAGTTTTTTTAATGACGAAAATATAAAAAAAGATAAAACTTTATATCTATATGTTTCAAATAACTATAATTATTGGCAAGAATACAAAAGCTATATAGAAAATTTAATTAAATTTGAAAGTAAGATTAATAACTCCATAGAATACATTTATCAAAATAATATAACTCTCCTTAATACTATGGATGAGGTTGTATCTTTATACGCAAAAGAAAATGAGGCTAAAAATAAAACATTTGTTATAAGTTTATATATTATATCAATACTCTCAATTTTGGGTGCATTTTATGCATATAGCTTAGCTAGGCAGATAAATTTAGGTATGCAAGAATTTATAGAAAAATCCAAAATGCTTAGCAGCAATGTAGAAAGCAGTAGCGCTATATTAAACCCTAGAGATGACGAGCTTAAAAAAGTATCAGAAAATTTAAAAGACTATATGGAAAAAGTAAATAAAGCGATGGTTGATTCAAGTAACACAATATTAAAGGTTGAGAATATAGCAGACGAGCTAGAAGAGATAGTTCAGGGTATAGGAAAAGCACTTGAAAATTTAGATATTGAAGAGTCTAAGAAAAATAGGTTAAGAAAAAAAATAAGTGCAGTAGAAGATTTAGCTATAGAATCAACTGAAAATTTAATCTATATATCTAAAATGCTAACAAAATTTCAAAAAAACCTGACAGATGTTAGCAATGAGCATGAGGAAAAAGATAACTAAGTGTTTTCAATATTTAAAAGAAAGACCTTTTTATCTACTCCTCCGTTATACCCACCTATACCACCATCATTGGCTATAACTCTATGACAAGGTATCACAATACTAAAAGGGTTTTTTCCATTGGCGTTTGCAACCGCACGGTAGGCAGAAATTTTACCTATATTGTTAGCTAGTTGTTTGTAGCTTATAGTTTTTCCATATGGTATTTTTTGAAGTTCTCTCCAAACTTTTTGTTGAAAATTTGTTCCTACTGATAAATCTAATGGAAGATTGAAAATTTGTCTTTTTTTAAATATGTATTCATTTATCTGTTCTATGGCTTCAAGCATTAAGTTTTGTGATGGTATTGATCGGTTTAAAATTTCAGATTTTATAAATATAGGTGATTTTTTAGTTAATTCATAATATATTTTAAATTTTTTATAGCAATCATCTTCTAATAAACAATTATCTTTTGATGACCAGTTTATAAAAGTAAGTTTTGGAATATTATCTTTATAAAAACTCTCTTCTTGAATAAAGATATCTAGATAGAAATCATAAATTCTTATCTTTGTTGCTATCAAAATGCTGCCTTTAGAAACAAATTTATGTGAGGTTTGAAGTTGGGTGGTGCGGACGAGAGGACTTGAACCTCCACGCCGTAAAGCACCAGATCCTAAGTCTGGCGTGTCTGCCAATTTCACCACGTCCGCAAAAAGTGGTACGCCCAAGAGGATTCGAACCTCTGACCTACGCCTTAGAAGGGCGTTGCTCTATCCAGCTGAGCTATGGACGCATAAGTACATTTTAAAGCTTGAATGGTACGCCCGAAAGGAGTCGAACCTTCAACCTACAGATCCGAAGTCTGTTGCTCTATCCAATTGAGCTACGAGCGCAACAGGATAAATGGGGTGAGTGATGGGAATCGAACCCACGACCCTCAGGACCACAATCTGATGCTCTAACCGACTGAGCTACACTCACCATAATGGTCGGGGCGAAAGGATTCGAACCTTCGGCCCCTTGGTCCCAAACCAAGTGCGCTACCAGACTGCGCTACGCCCCGAACTCTGTAATCTTTTAAAATGAAGATGAATTATACAAAGTTTTTTTAAAAAAGTCAAGCACTTAAAAATAGGTGCTGGCTTTAATTTTTAATAAACTAAAGTCAAAAGAGCAGTTTTAATTATTTTGCTTTGTTTATAGAGTCTAGAATTTGAACTGCATTAGTATTATAATCATTAGCTATAGCTTTTTGAAAAATCGGACCAATTTGCATATAGCTAGTAGTTCCCATTCCAAAAAACGTTTTCTCTCCGTAATTTCTTTCCATAGAAGATATATTTTTATTATAAATTTTACTACCATTTTTATAGATTGAAAGTTGCAAATCATATCTTACAAATGGCTTAGAATCCACATCAAAACCATCATCGCTATAAAAACCATACTCAAAAGTTGTTATATCTGGAATTATTATTAGGCTACTAGAGCTTAATACTTCTTTATCATTCGTTACTTCTAAATTTGCTAAATAGTGTTTGAAAAATCTAAGTGTTCCTTGCTCTGCATAGCTTCCAAGATTAATTTCTAAGTTATCTTTACCAAGAGATGTGCTAGATTTTATCTTTTTAGCTTTTAAAGATTCGCTGCTTATATATATGTATGCTTTTTGAAGCGGCTTGTTTGCTGATAGGCTTTCATTTGCACTTGCCATTTCCATGTTGGTGTTATACTCAGCTGTATTTGAGCAACCTATAAAAATTAAGCTTATAATTAAATATATAATTTTTTTCATATCACAATCCTTTTTTTGTAATTATCATCTAAATTCTATAAATTTACCATTAATATTTAAAACTAAAGTCTAAAAAATTTATTTTACCATTTTCAAAGCTAGCATATAATAGAATTAATTATTAAAAATAAAGAGGTGCAGATGTCTCATATATCTTTTGAACATCCTTATTTTGGTGTTTTCGTAATGCTAATTTTAGGATTTGGGCTTTTTTGGGTTATAGTAAAGCTTTCATCCATGGTTAGCACTAGTTTGGCAAATCAAAATGATGATAAACTTAAGTCTTCAGTATATGAATGCGGTCCAGAAACAATAAAACAGCAAAATAAAATAAACTCTCATTTCTATCTTGTATCAGTTTTATTTATACTTTTTGATGTTGAGATTATCTTTATGATACCATGGGCTGTAAATTTCAAAATACTTGGAGTGTTTGGCTTTATAGAGATGGTTATATTTATAACTTTGCTAATTATAGGTTTTATATATGCATGGCATAAAGGAGCATTAGAGTGGCACTCCATAAAGTAGATTACGCTAAAGAAAATGGTCTTCCAATAGTTTTAACAACTGTTGATAAGTTAATTCAATGGGGTAGAAGTAACTCATTGTGGGCTGTAAGTTATGGGCTTGCATGTTGTGCTATAGAGATGATGGCAACTGGTGCAGGAAGATTTGATTTTGATAGATTTGGAACAATTTTTAGAGCAAGTGCAAAACATGCTGAGGTGATGATAGTTGCTGGAACTCTTACTAAAAAACATGCTGAGTTTACAAGAAGAATTTATGACTCTATGCCTGAACCAAAATGGGTTATAAGCATGGGAAGTTGTGCAAATACAGGAGGTATGTTTAATACCTACTCAACTGTTCAAGGAGTAGACAGAATAATCCCTGTTGATATCTATCTTCCAGGCTGTGCCCCACGACCAGAAACATTGCAATATGCTCTTATGATACTTCAGAAAAAAATAAGAAAAGAAATTCCTAGAAGAAAACAAAAAGCAAAAAGGCTTGTTTAGATGAGAAAAAAACTTATAAAAGATACAAGCACAAAAAATTATTATGAAGATAGATTTTATGTGCCTTTAGAGAGCAAAAAAATAGATGTCAATGAAACTATCTTTAAAGATGATTTAGCTTCATTGGATGATATGAAAATAATAAAATCATATGTAGAGTATGATCAAATGGTTGTTTTTATAGAAAAGAACGACAACCTAAAAGCTCTAGAAAAACTAAGAGATTATGGATATGAAATTCTAACCGAGATAAGTGGAGTTGATTTTATAGAAAAAAAAGGTGGTATAGAAGTATTTTACCAGCTTTTAAGCATTAAACATAAAAGAAGAGCCAGGGTTAAGTGTTTTGTAAAACAAGGAGAGTTTTTACAAAGCGTTACAGCTCTTTATAAAAGTGCTGATTGGGCTGAAAGAGAGCTTTATGATATGTTTGGGGTTTGGATAGAAGGACATAGTAAATTAAAAAGAATTTTAATGCCAGATGATTGGTATGGTTATCCACTTTTAAAAAGCTATCCACTTCAAGGCGATGAGCATGCTAAGTGGTATGAGGTAGATAAGATATTTGGAAGAGAGTATAGAGATGAAATTGGTGAAGAAAATAGAGATAGTGCAAAAGTAGATAGTAAAGATACATTTAATTTTAGTAGATTGTATCATGAGGCAGAATATGGAGCCAAGCCTCCAAAAGAGCCATATTTGCAAGAGTATCAAGAAGAGGGCGGAGTTCCTTTGGTTAAAAAAGTAAAAAGAGATAAATTTAAAATTTTAAAGAAGAGAAGATAGTATGCAAAACCCTACTAAATTAAGACCTTTTTTTGAAAATATTGAATTTCAAAAAAATGATTCAAAAATGGTATTAAATTTTGGACCACAACACCCTGCAGCACATGGACAATTAAGACTTGTGCTTGAAGTTGATGGAGAAAAAATAACAAAAGCTATGCCTGGAATTGGATATATGCATAGAGGTATGGAAAAGATGGCAGAAAACATGATATATAATGAGTTTATGCCAGTTACTGATAGAATTGACTATACCGCTTCAAGTGCAAATAATTACGGATTATGTGCTGCTGTTGAAAAAATGTGTGGCATAAATGTTCCAAGAAGAGCTCAAATAATTAGAACTATACTATTAGAGTTAAATAGAATTGCAGCCCATTTACTTTTTTTAGCAACTCATGCATTAGATATCGGTGCTATGACTGTATTTTTATACTGCTTTAGAGAAAGAGAGTATGTTTTAGATGTGATTGAGTCTTATTGTGGTGCAAGACTTACACATAATAGCATTAAGATAGGTGGTGTTTTTCTTGATTTTAGTGATGGTTGGACAGACGAGCTTTTAGAGGTTTGTGAAAAGATACTTACCGGAATTAAAGACTATGAAGATCTTCTTAATTCAAATAGAATTTGGCTTCTTAGAACTCAAGATGTTGGTGTTGTAAGCAAAGAGATGGCACTTAGTTGGGGATGTAGTGGAGTTATGCTTAGGGCAAGCGGAGTTCAGTGGGATATAAGAAAAGAAGAGCCTTATTTAATATATGATGAGCTTGATTTTGATGTTCCATATGCAACTAAGGGGGATTGTTATGCAAGATTTAAGTGCTATATTCAAGAGATGAAAGAGAGTGTTAAAATTTTAAGACAATGTGTAAATCTCTACTATGAAAGCGAGCCAAAAATACTAGCCGATGATCCTAAATTTGTAAGTGCAAGCAAAGAACAAATTATGACTCAAAATTACTCTTTAATGCAACACTTCGTTTTGGTTACACAAGGACTAAAACCTCCAAAAGGCGAAATATATCTTGCAACCGAGGCAAACAAAGGAGAGCTTGGATACTATATATATTCAACCGGAGATAGTAGACCATATAGGCTTAAGATAAGAACACCAAGCTTTTGGCATTGTGGTATTTATGAAGATTTACTACCAGGACACTATATAGCCGATGTTTCAGCCATAATTTGTAGCACAAATATTATTCTTGGAGAGGTGGATAGATGAAAAGATATGATTTAAGACATCTAGGGCAAGATTTTCTTACAAGAATGGGCGAGATTATAAAATCCTCTTATAATGGTGAAGTTATGGTATTTTTATTTGAGATAGGTGATTTTTCGTCTGTGCAAAAAAGTGCTAATCTTGTCGAGGGATTAAACTCAACGCTTATGAATTCAATAAAATTTAACCAAGTTGATTGGACAATAGTTGTAAAAAAAGGAAAAATATGAAAATTTTAAATCTTACATCAATTCTTAGTTTTGAAAGTAAAGAGCTTTTTAATAAATACAAAGAGGACGAGTTTTTAACAATTAGCCCTTTTGATGAAGATATAATGAAAAATAATATATCTATAAAATGTGAAATAGGAAGCTTATCTTATGTTTTAGCCATGATTTGTGCTTTGATTGATGATAGAGAATATTTTAGTGAACTTGATACCGGTTATTTAAGTGGGGAAAGCAGTGTAGGAGAAGAGGAAGTCGAGGAAATAGTTGAGTTTTTAAATGGCTGTGAGCTTATGATACTTGATGAAAATTTGCTAAATTACCAAGATGATGAAAAGAATATAAAATCATTTTTAAAAATCATACAAGATAAATTTAACTTAAAAATTATAAACCTGCAAGGCAAAGAATTAAAATTTGAAACAGTAGAGCTTAGTGAGTTAAAAGAGCCTGAGGATTATGATGGCGCCGTTGTTTTTAAACATAATTTAGATAATAAATTTGTAGGTGGACGCTATTTTTGCATGGTGGCAAAAATTAAGGATGGAGATTATGTAAACATTAAAACAAAAACTTTAGATGTGAATATGAAATTTGAGTTAGATGATGATTTAAAGGGAACTATCGCACTTTTAGGTATTGATGACAATAATTATTATAGGTATGAGCTAGCTAAAATAAGCAAGGTTTAAAATGGTAAAAATAACTATAAACGGCAAAACTTACAAATGTGAAGAGGGTGAGCAAATACTAAAAATAGCTCGTAGTAACGGTGTTTTTATACCTGCTATTTGTTATCTTAGTGGCTGCTCTCCAACATTAGCATGTAGGCTTTGCATGGTTGAAGCAGATGGAAAAAGAGTTTATAGCTGTAATGCTAAAGCAAAAGATGGAATGAATGTCATAACTAGTACGCCTGATATAGAAGATGAACGCAAAGCTATAATGCAAACATACTGCATAAACCACCCTTTAGAGTGTGGAACTTGTGACCAAAGTGGTGAGTGTGAACTTCAAAATTTTGTTTTTCATATGGGTGTTGATACACAAGAATACGCTATAAAGGACACATATAAACCTATGCAAAACTGGGGATTAATTGATTATGATCCATCTCTTTGTATAGTTTGTGAACGTTGCGTAACAGTTTGTAAAGATAAAATGGGTAATAACGCCTTAAAAACCGTACCAAGAAATTCAGAACCATTTGATAAAAGCCTAAAAGAGACAATGCCAAAAGAGGCTTTTGCTGTTTGGAATAAATTTCAAAAAAGTTTAATTGGAAGAAATGATGATGGCTTGAGCTGTGATTCTTGTGGGGAGTGTGCTGCAGTTTGTCCTGTTGGCGCTTTAACTGTTTCTAGTTTTAAATATAAATCAAATGCCTGGGAGCTTACTAAAATAGGAGCTTCAAATCCACATTCAAGTGATTGTGAGCTTATATATTATGATGTAAAACCAGCTAGTATAGAAGATAGAAAAGATAAAATTTATAGAGTAAGTTCAGATTTTGATTTTGGCGAACTGAATAAAGCAGCTAGATTTGGATTTGATTTTCACAATGAAAAAGCACATAAAGATAGAATTGTTTTAGAAAGAATTATTAAAGCCTTTAAAGAAAATAAAATTAAAAACATCAAATTTAATAGCTTTATAACAAATGAAGAGGCAAAAATGTTATCAATATTAAAAGATAAATTTGATGTTAAACTAGTAAATAAAGAGGCAAAAAAATATCAAGAATTTTTAAAAGAATTTTCAAAATATAGTGGAGCAGACTTATATAATGGCGATTTTGATACTATAAAAAGTTCAGATTTTATAATAAGCGCAGGCTCATTTTTAAGACATGATGCACCAAATATTAGCTATAAATTAAATAATGCCTTAAAGATAAATAAAGCCAGTGCTTTGTATTTTCATCCATTAAAAGATAGTGTTGTTGAAGGGTATTCAAAGAATTTATTAGGGTGTAAACACTCATCAAATTTAGACATTGAAATTTTACTTTGGATACTTCAAAAATTTGGTAAAAACTTACCAAAATGGCTACAAGATAAATTTGATAGTGAATTTGAGAATATTAAAAAAGATATCTTAGTAGATAAAAAAGAGACTCAAACTAAAATAGTCAAGAAAAAAGTAAAAGATGAAGATGGCAAAGAGGTTGAGGTTGAAGAAGAAAAAGAGGTTGAGGTTGTCGTAAAAACAAAAAAGGAAATTTTGATTAATGTTTCAAAATACTCTAAGATGTTAGGACTTGATGAAGAGAAGATTGATAAACTTTTAGATAAAAAAACTAAATTCTCACTTATTATAGGAGAGGATTTTATAACTAGTAAAAATGCTATTTTGCTAGCTAAATTAACAGGATTAATTCAAAAATATAGTGAATTTAATGTTTTGATAATACCACCAAGAACTAACTCATTAGGAGTAGCTTTAATTTGTGAGTTAGATGAGATGATGGATGGTAAAACGCTAGGATACAATGAAGATGGCGATATAACTCTTGGAGTTCATGGATGTGATTTAGATGCACCAGCCCTTAATCAGCAAGAAGGAACTTTTGTAAATTTAGAAAAAAGAGTAGTTCCTACAAACCCAGCTTTAAGCTATGATGGATATGAGTTAAATGATATTTTAAAAGCACTTAATTTAGGATATGAGTATAGTGCAGACTATACAGATAAGCTAGGCAGTAAATTTAAAAATATCAAATTTGATGATTTAGAAAATTCCTATGATAATTCAGGTAAAAGTCATAGAGGTTATAAACTCAATATTAAACATACAGAGTCTATAGAAGATGAGTTTGAGATTATTAGTAAAAATGAATTAATAGACGAAGAAAATACCATATATAAAGCAAATCCTATAGGACAATTTAGCAAATTTACAAATAGAGCGTCTGCATTAAATAGTGTTGCTAAGCTTTACGCTGGAGAAGAGTTCTTAAAAACTCACTCATTGGAAGATAAAGATTTAATATCTATAGATAGGAATGGTAAGACATTATCTTTGCGTATTGAGCTAGATAACAAAACAGATGGTGCGTATCTGCCGTTTTTTGATGATAAGATTGATGTAGATGAGTTTTTTGACGGTTCTAGATATAGTAAAGTTTCATTAAAAAGGAGTGAAGTTTGAGTGATACTACTTTTATGCTAATTGAAACCGCCATAAAAGCTTTGATAATATTAGCTGTTATAGCTACTCTTGCTGGGCTTGGAACATATTTAGAGAGAAAAGTATTAGCATATATGCAACGCCGTATTGGACCTTGGATGGTCGGACCTGCAGGGATAGCTCAAGTAGCTGCCGATATGATAAAGCTTTTTTGTAAAGAAGATACAATTCCTGCTAATGCAAATAGAACTATTTTTAAAATTGCACCTTTTATATCATCAGCAGGTGCATTTGTAGCCATGGCACCTATTCCATTTTTGCCTGAATTCACAATATTTGGACGAACTATAACTCCAATGCTTAGTGATATTAGCGTTGGCATACTTTTTGTATTAGGAGCTAGTTCAACTTGTATTTATGGGCTTTTAATTGGAGGCCTTGCAAGCTATAATAAATGGAGCCTACTTGGTTCCATGAGGACTGTTCTACAGCTAATAAGCTTTGAGATAATCAACATACTTAGCCTAATACCAATAATCATGATGGTTGGGTCTTTATCTATTATAGATATAGTAAATGCACAAAATGGAGGTATTGGAAATTGGTTTGTATGGAGTCAGCCAATATGTTTTATAATTTTTTTAATAGCATCTTTTATAGAGTGTAATAGAACACCATTTTGTTTAACTGAAAATGATCCAGAGCTTGTAGCTGGATGTACTACGGCTTATTCGGGAATGAGATTTGGTATATTTTTCATAGCTGAATATGCAAACATTATTACATATTCTGTTTTAATAGCACTTCTGTTTTTTGGGGGATTTAACTCAACATGGTTTATACCAGGAGCTCTTTCAATGATTATAAAAGCTAGCTTCTTTTTCTTTTTCTTTTTATGGGCAAGAGCTGCATGGCCTCATTTAAGGCCAGATCAGCTAATGGCTCTTTGCTGGAAAGTTTTAATGCCACTTTCTTTAGCTATGATTTTTATAACAGGCATTGTACTTTTATGAGGGGCGTATAGTGGGAACTTATTTAAGATTAGATGATAGAGAACCTATTAAAACTAATATTGATAAATTTAGAAGATTTCTTAAAAGGACTTTTAGCGTAGAGCTTTTTGTAGGACTTGGTGTAGTGCTAAGAGAGATGCTTAAAAAAAACAGTAACCATACTATGTTTTATCCTATGGAAAAAGTCAATATTGATGCAAGATATAGAGGAGTTCATAAGCTTTTAAGGCTTGCTGAAAGTGGAAATGAAAGATGCATAGGTTGTGGACTTTGTGAGAAAATTTGTGTAAGTAATTGCATAGCTATGGATACAAAGCTTGGAGAAGATGGAAGAAAAAAAGTTATAAATTACTCTATAAATTTAGGAAGATGTGTTTATTGTGGTTTATGTGCTGATGTTTGCCCTGAACTTGCAATTGTCCATGGCGGTGATTATGAGTTTGCAAGCGAACAAAGAGCATATTATGGATTTAAAGAAGATTTTTTAACCAATATAAAAGACTTAAAAGAGCAAAAAGAATTTGAAGGATATGGTGCATTGCCAAATGATGCTGATTTTAAAGTCAAATTAACCCCAACTACTTATATAAAAAAGGATCAAGAAAATGATTGAGATAATAGGATTTTATTTTTTTGCAATATCTTCTATATTTTTATTTGGAGTAAGTATATTTTCAAAAAAAACACTATATGCGATGACTGCGCTTGCAGGGGGTATGATATTCATATCAGGATTTTTCTTTTTGTTAAATGCTGATTTTATAGGGATTGTACAAATCATAGTTTACACAGGTGCTGTTGTGGTTTTATACTCTTTTTCTATGATGTTTTTTGATGCTCAAGTTGAAGTAAACGAGAGGGTAAGATCTCAAAAATTAATTTACTCCCTAAGCGTTTTTTCTGCTTTTTTACTTTTTTTAATGATTTTAACTCCAATAGTTAATCAAAATTTAAAAACAGAATATGCAATAACTCCTAAAATAGGCAATACAGAACTATTTGGAATCATAATTTTTACAAAATATTTAGTTGTTTTTGAGCTTGTTGCTGTTATGCTTTTAGTTGCCATGATATGTGGAATCGTATTAGTGCATAAAGATATGGATAAAAAAGAGGAGGTCTTATCGTGATAGGTTTAAATCACTATTTAGCAGTCTCGATCATAATGTTTACCTTAGGACTTATAGGCATTATGAAGAGAAAAAATCTTATTATGCTGTTCTTCTCTACTGAAATTTTGTTAAATTCTGCAAATGTTGCATTAGTTGCAATAGGTCATTTTCATAACGATATGACAGGTCAGGTATTTGCAATGTTTGTAATTGCTATTGCAGCTAGTGAAATAGCAGTTGGGCTTGCACTTTTAGTGCGTTGGTATAAAAAAACTGGCACCATAGAGATTGACAGTTTAATGAATGCAAAAGGCTAAGTTTATGGTATACAATATTTTAATTGCACTTTTTGCACCACTTTTAGCCTCTTTTATAGCAGGAGTGTTTGCTCAAAGTAAAAAAAATACTCTAATAGGCATAATTTCTAGTTTTTTAATTATTTTAAGCACTCTAAATTCCTTTATACTTCTTGAAATAGTTGCAACTGAGGGCGATATATCTATATATTTAAGTGATTTTATATATGTAGGGATGCTAAAAATTGATTTTGGGTTTATAATTGATCCAATTAGCTCCATTATGATGATAACAGTTGGAGTAGTATCAAGCATAGTTCATATTTATTCAATCGGTTATATGGAGCATGATGAAGGGTTTAATAAATTTTTTAGCTATCTAGGGCTTTTTGTATTTTCGATGCTAGTTCTTGTTATGAGTGATAACTTTATAGGACTTTTTATAGGCTGGGAGGGAGTTGGACTTTGCTCTTGGCTTTTAATTGGTTTTTGGTACGAGAAAAAAGGTATAAGCTGGTGTGCCAATGAAGCATTTATAATGAACAGGATAGCAGATCTTGGAATGCTTATTGCTATATTTTTAATATACAACTATGCAGGATCATTAAGATATGAAGATCTGTTTTTGGCGGCTCCGAACTTACCGAAAAATATTATCTTTTGGATAGCCGGATTTTTGTTTATAGGTGCTATGGGGAAATCAGCACAATTTCCATTTCATACATGGCTTGCTGATGCTATGGCAGGACCAACACCTGTTTCTGCTTTAATACACGCTGCTACTATGGTTACAGCTGGTGTTTATCTAGTTATTAGGATAAATTTTGTTTTTTCAGAAGCCATTTTTGTTAGTAATTTTATAGTCTATCTTGGTGCATTTGTTGCAGTTTTTGCAGCTTCTATGGCACTTGTTAATAGAGATTTAAAAAAGATAATAGCCTATTCAACTTTATCTCAACTTGGCTATATGTTTGTAGCAGCTGGACTTGGGGCATACTCTATAGCACTATTTCACCTTATGACACATGCATTTTTTAAATCACTTCTATTTTTAGGAGCTGGAAATATTATGCATGCTATGAATGATGAACTTGATATTAAAAAAATGGGTGGATTATACAAATATATGAAACCAACTGCTATTTTAATGATACTTGGCTCACTTGCACTTTGTGGATTTTATCCATTTGCTGGGTTTTTCTCAAAGGATAAAATTTTAGAGGCTGCTTTTTCAAGTGATTATTTTATAATATGGATAATGCTTTTAATCGGAGCTATGATGACCGCATTTTATAGTTTTAGGCTTATTATGCTTGTATTTTTTGGAAAAGCTAAATATGAACATCATCCACACGAGGCAAAAATATTTATGCTTATTGCCTTAGCTCCACTTGGGATTTTGTCTTTAACAGCAGGGTTTTCAGATAGTAAATTTCATATGTTTATAAATAAAGTAGTTCCTGATTTTGTAATTAATATTGAGCACTCAGTTGCCATATATTTAATAGTTATAACTTTAGTTTTAGTAGCTTTAAGTACTATTTTTGCAATATATGCATATAAATTTGATATTTTTAAACCAAAACTAGAAAACAATTTAATTTATAAGTTGCTTTTAAACCAATACAATATACCAAAGCTTTATAGTAAAGTCTTTATAAATGGATATTATAAAATAGCCAATATATGTGTAAATTTAGATAATACCATTATTGACAAAACAGTTGACTGTATGGCAAATAGTATATCTAAGCTTGGAGAGAAAACAGATGAGATTCATAGTGGAAATCTATCACTAATGCTTAGATGGCTAGTTGCTGGGTTTGTTGTCTTGCTGCTTTTAGCATTTTTTATTAAGGGGAATTAATGGGGTATATTTTAAGCTTAGTTATAGTTTTTCCACTCATAGCAGCGTTGTTTGCTTTTATCGTGGATGAGAAAAGCATTAGAGCATACTCTTTAATAGTTAGCTTTATAGAATTTTGTTTTACTATTTTAGTATGGATAAATTTCTCTTCTGAAATTTCTGTTATTCAAATGATGGAGTTTATTCCGTTAATTAATTCACTTAATGTTAATTATCATTTAGGGGTTGATGGAATTTCACTTTTTTTGATAGTTCTTAGCTCATTTATAGTTTTTGTATCACTTATAAGTCTAACTATCAAGGATAGGTTAAAGCATATAATAATTAGTATTTTGTTTTTAGAAATGACCATGATGGGTGTTTTTCTTAGCTTAGATGCTATTTTATTTTATACATTTTGGGAACTATCTTTGTTGCCAATGTTCTATATTATAGGTTCTTGGGGAAGTGGTAAAAGAATTTATGCTGCTGTAAAGTTTTTCATATACACATTCTTTGGATCTATGTTTATGCTTGTTGGGATACTTACTATGTCTTATCTTTCATATAAAACTACTGGATATTATAGCTTTAATATACTAGAGTGGCAAAATTTAAACCTTCCTACAAGCACTCAAATTTGGATATTTTTAGCATTTTTTATAGCCTTTGCTATTAAAACTCCTATGTTTCCATTTCATACATGGCTTCCTTATGCACATGGACAAGCACCTACTGTTGGATCAATCTTACTTGCTGCCATACTTCTTAAAATGGGAACTTATGGTTTTGTAAGATTTTTACTTCCTATGTTTCCTGATGCTAGTGTATATTTTTCAGATTTTATATCCATAATAGCTATTATTATGATAATTTACACATCTTTTATAGCTTTTGGACAAAAAGATATAAAACAAATTATAGCTTATAGCTCTATAGCACATATGGGAGTTATTGTTCTTGGTGTCTTTTCTATGAGTATAGAGGGCATTAGTGGTGCGATATTTTTAATGATAAGCCATGGGGTCATAAGTGGTGGTCTATTTATGCTTATTGGTTTTTTATATGAAAGAAGACATACAAAGATATTAAGTGAGTTTGGTGGTATTGCAAAAACTATGCCTATCTATGCAACTTTGTTTTGTATAGTTTTATTAGGTTCCATTGGACTTCCTTTAACTATGGGTTTTCCAGGGGAGTTTTTAAGCTTACTTGGAATATTTAAAGTAAATCCTATATACGCATTTCTTGGAGGATTTGGCATAATAATGGGGGCTATATATAGTATGAATCTTTTTAAATTAACATTTTTTGGACCAATCACAAAAACAGAAAACAGAAATTTAAAAGATTTAAACATATCAGAGCTTTTTGCAATAGTACCAATAGTCTTTTTAACTATATTTTTAGGAATTTATCCAAATTTACTTTTAACAAATATAGATAAATCCGTTCAAAATAGTATATTTTTTATGTATCAAAAAACTGATAATAACACAACAAAAAGCTATATAGAAAACTCAAATACTAAAAGGAGTTTAGATGTTAAATAGAATTATTTTTGATATCCAAGCTTTAAATTTATCATCAATTGCTCCAATGATTTTATTAATCTTTTTTGCATTAGGGATACTTTGCATAAGCATGGTAAAAAAAGAGCTTTCAAACAGATTTTATCTATCTTTAACTATAGTTGGGCTAATTTTAAATTTTATAACAATTAGCAGTCCATTGGCAAATTTTAGAGGAATGTTTAACATTGTGCTAATGGACGGTATAGCTGTATTTTCCATAATTTTAATCATAGCAACATCGATATTTTTTATGGCATTGAAATTTGAAGACAATTATAGTAGTGAAACTAGTAAGCCTGAGTTCTATAGTCTTTTTCTATTCATGTTAGTTGGGTATGAATTTATGGTAAGTAGTGATAATTTGATTTTAATTATAATAGGCTTAGAGCTATCTAGCTTAGCACTTTATACACTTATTGCTTTAAAAAACACAAAGTACTCTGTGGAAGCTGCTTTAAAATATTTTGTTATGGGATCTGTGGGCTCTGGTTTTTTCATTTTTGGTTGTGCCATACTCTATCTTGTAACAGGAAGCGTTGAAATGCATACAATATATAGTGCAATATCTGAAGCTAAGATGAAAAGTAATTTAACACTATATGCTGGAACTATCTTTATAGTTGTTGCGATTGGATTTAAGGTCTCTTTAGTTCCATTTCATACTTGGCTACCAGATGTTTATGAGGGCGCCTCAACTCCTTTGGCTGCTTATATCTCTATAGTTCCTAAAATAGCAGCTTTTGTAATTGGACTAAGAATATTTGATTCTTTTTTGCTAGCTGGTATTGATTGGATAAGCAATGTATTATACATTATAATCGTCCTAACTATGACTTTAGCTAATATAACAGCCTTAGTTCAAAAAAGCGTAAAAAGAATGCTTGCATTTAGCTCTATATCTAATGCAGGATTTGCAATGGCTGCCATTCTTGTTGGCACTACTCAAGCAACTATGAGTCTGTTTTTATACTGGATTATGTTTGCTATTGCAAATTTAGGAGCTTTTAGTGTGGTTTGGGTTATGGAGAATGTAAATAATGAAAAATCAAAAGTAAAATTTGAGAATTTTTCCGGACTTATAAAAGAGCAACCGCTACTAGCTTTAATTATGGCTATTTTTATGTTTTCCTTAGCAGGGATACCGCCTTTTAGCCTTTTTTGGGGTAAAATTTATATTATAGGTTCGATTTTGAGTGTAGAGTATAATATACTTGCTGTAATTATGGTTTTAAATAGTGCTATTGCAGTTTATTATTATTTAAAAATTGTAGTATATATGTTTTTAAAAGAACCGCTAGAAAAGATAGAAATTTCCATAAAATTAGTAAGATTTGTTTTAATTTTAACTGCACTGCTGTCTATTTTTGCACCAATTGTAGTGGAGTATATTTTTTCAACTCTTAAACTTAGCTCTATGATTATAATTAGTGGTTATTAAAGGTTAAAAAATCCTCTATAGCCACTTTTAAAGACTCAATATCTAAAGAGATTTTATCTTTAAATTTTGATTTATTAAAAGTTCTTTGTCTCTTTGCAAGCTGTACTGTATGGATTGTTATAAGATCTACAAGCTCATTTTTTGAAATTTTATTATCAAAATAATCCTTGCACTCTTTAAGTCCTATGCAGTTTAAAGCTTTTAAGCTATTATCATATTTACTAAAAAGATATTTTGCTTCATCTAAAAGACCAGCTTCAAACATTTTTTTGGTTCTTGCTTTAATCTTTTCTCTTAATATCTCTTTATCTGTTTTAATTTCAAAAATTTTAAGATGATTAATGGTGGGCTTGCTTGTGTTTTCTTTTAGAAATTTTGTTGGAATTTGATTTGTTGTTTTATATATACTATACCATTTTAAAAGCCTATAACTATCATTTTGGCTATATTTTAAAGCAAATTGGGGATCTATATCTTTAATAATTTCATAAATTTCATCATTTTTTAGATCCGTTTTTACATTATCTATTTTTGGACTAAGGCCACTTAGCATGGTTTTTAGATAAAAGCTACTGCCACCTGTGATTATTAAGGGTACATTTAACTTTTTAGCATGCTCTTTTGCTTGTCTATACTCTTTTATAAAATTGCCAACACTAAAATGTTTGTTTGGATATATTAAATTAATCCCAAAATGCCTTACCAAGCTAAGTTCATTTTTACTTGGTTTAGCACTTACAATATCTATCTCCTTATAAACTGAAAGAGAATCAAGGCTTAGTATAATACCATTATACTTTTGGGCTATTTCAAGAGCTAAGTTGCTCTTACCGCTAGCAGTAGTTCCAATAATAGCAAATTCTACAAACATATATCTCCTTAAGTAAAATATTTTAACATATATTGATTTAATAATGACTATTTTATTTTAAATTAGCTAAAATGTTAGATTATATATCTAAAAACAGCAAGGAGAGAGTATGAGCATTGATACTATTATTATTTTAGGGCTTTGTGTAGTTTTGTTTTTAATGCTTATTTTATTTTATATAAAAGATGAACAGACAAATAAAAGATTTGATAGATACGATCAGATAATTAGCGATAATATGGCTGAAATTTTTACTTTAAAAAAATCTTTAGAATCTTTGAATGAAATTGTTGATGATCTAGATATTGGGGATTTTTCAGAGCAAATCGATGCCCAAATAGATAAAAAAATAAATCCAACACTTGAATCTTTGAAAGATATAGAAAGCCTAATAAGACAATTATAAAAAGATTATCTATATTGCATTTACAAAATAATTGTATCATTAAAGAAAAAGATAGGATTTAAATTGTTAATAGATGGACATGGTAGAGTTGTTGATTACTTAAGAATTTCAGTAACACAAAGATGTAATTTTAGATGTAAATATTGTATGCCAAATACCCCTTTTAGCTGGGTTCCAAAAGAAAATTTATTAAGCTTTGAAGAGCTGTTTATGTTTATAAAAGTTGCAATTGATGAGGGCATAAAAAAGATAAGAATTACAGGCGGTGAGCCACTTGTTAGAAAAGACTTGGATAAATTTATTAAAATGATAAGTGATTATGCACCTGAAATTGATTTAGCACTTACAACAAATGCATATTTTTTACAAAACTACGCACAACTTTTGAAAGATTCAGGGCTTAAAAGAATAAATGTATCTCTTGATACTCTAGATCCTAAAAAAGCACAACAAATAGCACAAAAAAATGTTTTACATAAGGTATTACTAGGAATTGATAAAGCAATTGAGGTAGGGCTAAAAGCAAAGATAAATACAGTAGCCCTAAAAAACATAAATGAAAATGAGCTTATATCTCTTTTGGAGTTTGCAAAATCAAAAAATGCAACCATAAGATATATAGAATACATGGAAAATACACACGCAAACGATGAGCTAGTAGGGCTTAAAAGAGATGAAATTTTAAACATAATTTCACAAAAATATAGTATTAAAGAGGTTGGCAAACTAGCAAATTCTCCATCAACTATGTATGAGATAGATGATGGATATAAATTTGGAATTATTGATCCACATAAGCATGATTTTTGTGACTCTTGCAATAGAATAAGACTTAGTGCAGAAGGGCTTTTGATACCTTGTTTGTATTTTGAAGAGGCACTTAGTATTAAAAAAGCTTTAAAAGATGGCAATATTAATGCGGCTGTTGAGATACTTAGAGAGGTTTTAAGAAATAAACCTGAAAAGAATAAATGGGGCACAATTGCTGAAAATGAAATTTCAAGTAGAGCATTTTACGAAACAGGTGGGTGATATTGCTCAAGTTAGTGGAGTGGTTTTATAGCATACAAGGCGAGGGAAAATATGCAGGATCAAGTGCTATTTTTTTCCGTTTTGCAGGGTGTAATCTTAGATGTAGAGGCTTTAATGTAAAGCAAATTTCACCAAAAACTAATGAAGCATTGGTTGGTTGTGATACTATTAGAGCTGTCTACACAAGCCATTTTGAATATGAAAATATAGATATTGCCTCTCAGCTATTTAAAAAAATAGACTCTTTAAAATTAAATCATAAACCAATAATTGTAATAACAGGCGGAGAACCTCTTTTGCATTATAAAAATAGTGTTTTTTATGAGTTTGTTAGTAGGTTATTAGAGCTTGAGTATGAGGTTCATTTTGAAACAAATGGGAGTATAGAGGTTGATTTTATAAATTTTCCAAATTACAAAAAATGTATTTTTTGTATAAGCCCTAAACTATCTAATAGCTTAGAAAAAAACGAAAAAAGATTAAATTACAATGCTTTAAATACGATTAAAAATAGTTCAAAAGATAGCTTTTATAAATTTGTAATATCTAAAGAGATTACTTTAAAAGATGAAATTTTAGATATTATAAAAAATGCACCAAATAGTGTTTTTTGTATGCCTATGTCTAAAAACAAAAAAGAGCTAGAAGAGAATGCAAAATATACTTTTAATTTTTGTCTTGAAAATGGATATAATTATAGTGATAGAATTCATATTAGAATATTTGATGATAAAGATGGAATTTAGATGATTATAAGAAAAATTTACAATTTTGAAAACGCACATATAGTTAGATTTTGTAGTTCAAAAAGATGTAGAACTAGCATACATGGACACTCATATAAGTGTGAAGTTTTGCTTAGTTCAAATTTCTTAGATAACGCCTCTATGGTGTATGATTTTGGACTTATGAAACAAGGTATTAAAACTTTAATTGATAGTTTTGATCACTCTACTACTATATTTAGTGGTGATAGCGATGAGTATAAAAACGATATCAAAAAACACTCTTTAAGATGGGTTGAAATTCCATACAATCCAAGTGCAGAGCAGTTTTGCAGAGTGTTTTTTGTTTTGATTGATAGGCTTTTATCTCTTACAAAAATGCAAAATGGCGAAAAGGAAGTAAGGCTTCATAGTATTATAGTTCATGAGACAACTACAGGTTATGCTCAATGTTTTAGAGATGATGCTTACAATGAAAATATGGGGATCATAAATTTAGAAGATATCAAATTTAGCGATGAGGTAGTTGGTGAGTGGTACGATAAAGAGCTATTTAATAAAATGAAAAATGGAATTAGCTTTATAGATGAAAAAGATTGCTAAATGATGGAGTTATACGAAACAAGCCTAAGTCTTCATAAGTTTTTTGCGCTATTGGTTTTTTTGATGTCTATTTTACATCTCATTCTTACACAATTTGGCGAAGGTCCAAAATATGCAAAAAGAATAAGACTTTTTTTACCAGCTTACTACTCAGTTATGGCTATGCTTTTTGTAACTGGGGCAAATTTGCTACCGATTTTAAGATTTAATTTTAGCTACAGTGTTATTGTAATGATTATAGTATTTATAGTTATGATAGGCTTTGGAGCCATTGGGTTTAAAGCTTTGAAAAGAGCTTACTATACTAAAAACTATTCACCATTTAAGAAGAAAATGAGAAATTTAATAATGATAAATTTAATTATAATTTTAATAGCGAGTTATATATAATGGTTTTTTTATATTCAAAAAATTGTAGCGATGAGTATTTACAGATAGAAAATGAGCAATTTAAACATCTTAGAGCAAGAAGAGTTAAAGTAGGTGATAGGCTTGATGTTAGAAATTTAAAAGATGGCTATAACTACATCTATGAGATACGGGAAATTTTAAGAAAAAGTATAAATTTAGAACTGATTTTTAAAAATAGTGTAGAAGATAAAAAAAGCAATATTAGTATTGCATGGGCAGTTGTTGAAGATAGTGTTATAGAAAAAACACTACCTAGTTTAAATGAAATAGGTGTTGAGAGATTAATTTTTGTATATTGTGACTTTTCGCAAAAAAATATAAAACTAAATTTTGAAAGATTTGAGAGAATTTTAATAAGCTCATCACAACAATGTGGTAGAAATTCTATCTTAGAGATGGAAATTTGTCAAAGTAGTGATGAGTTAAAAGATAAATTCAGTAAAATTTCTTTAGTTGATTTTGGTGGAGAAAACATAGATAATGCAAACAAAGATGAGATTTTATTCATAGGTCCAGAGGGTGGATTTAGCAAAAGAGAAAAAAATATGTTTGAAAAAAAGTATGCTCTAAACTCTCCATATATACTTAGATCAAACACTGCTATTTTGGCAGCTACATCAAAAATGATATTGTAAATTTGATTTTTTATTAATTTTGTAGTATAATCAGCCTTCAATTTAGAATTTAGATCTAAAAAAAGGAATTATAATGAAAAAAGATATACATCCAGAATATATAGAATGCACTGCAACTTGTGCATGTGGAAACACTTTTCAAACAAAATCAAACAAACCTGAAATAAGAGTTGACATCTGTTCAGAATGCCATCCATTCTTCACAGGCAGTGAAAAGATAGTAGATTCAGCTGGTAGAGTTGAGAAATTTAAGAAAAAATACGGCATGAACTAAAAATTGCTATATTTTGTTCCTACCCCTATTGGGAACTTAGCAGATATCTCAGAGCGTGCATTGAATGTTATTTCAAGCTCTGAGATTGTCTTTTGCGAAGATACAAGAGTTGCAAAAAAACTTATAAATTTACTTAAAGATAGATATAATCTCAACATAAAAGAAAAAATTTTCTACTCTGTTCATTCCCATAATGAGAAAGACTTTATTTTTAATATCGACCAGTCTATATTTGAAAAAGAGTGCATATATATGAGTGATGCAGGAATGCCTTGTATTAGCGATCCTGGTGTTCATCTTGTTAGATATATGCAAGAAAAAAAGCTTGCTTATGAAGTATTAAGTGGTTCAAATGCTCTTTTATTAAGCGCTGTTGCAAGTGGAATTGTAGAAAAAGAGTTTACGTTTTTAGGGTTTTTATCAAATAGGGGCGAAGCTAGAAAAATTGAAATTCAAAATGTGCTAAATTCTATCTATCCTGTAGTCCTATATGAATCTCCAAAAAGAATTATCGGTTTAATTGATGATATTTGCGAAGTTGATAAAGATAGAAGAGTTTTTTTAATTAAAGAGGCAACCAAAAAGTTTGAAACAAAATATATAGATAGTGCAAAAAATTTAAAAATTGCTCTTGAGGATAAAAACTTAAATGGAGAATGGAGTGTTGTAATAGAAGCCTCCAAAAACCAAAATAGTGAAAAAATAACCCTTCAAGATATCGAATCTTTAGATATCCCTCCAAAACAAAAAGCAAAACTAATCTCTAAAATAACAGGCAAAAGCGTAAAAGAAATTTATAACAATTTAATAAAATAATATTATTTTTAAGAAGTTTTTGCTATTATCTTAAGATGATTATTTACGGAAAACAATTATTTTTACATATTTTAGATAGGCATAAAGAGAAGTTAGAAACCATCTATCTTGCCAAAGAGTGCGATAAACAGACATTTAGAAAAATTGCAAGCTCTGGTGTTAGGATAGAGCGAGTTGATAATAAAAAAGCCCAAGCAATGGCAAGAGGTGGAAATCATCAAGGTTTTTTAGCCAAAGTTAAAGACTTTGAATTTGCAAGCATAGATGGATTAAAAAACAAAAATTTCTTAGTTATATTGTATGGTTTAAGCGATGTTGGAAATATAGGCGCTATAACTAGAACAGCATATGCCTTAGGTGCTGATGGTATAGTCATTGTATCCAATAGTTTATCAATCGAAGGTATAATAAGAGCTAGTAGTGGCGCAGCCTATGAGATACCAATTTGCACTATAAAAAATGGGCTTGATTTAATAAATGAATTAAAACAGGTTGGATTTAGTATTTACGGTAGTGCAAAAGGTGGAAAGAGTGTTCAAGAAGTTAAATTTAGCTCAAAAAAAGCTCTAATAATGGGTAGCGAAGGGGAAGGAATTCCTAACAAGGTTTTACAAAAATGTGATGATTGTCTAGGCATAAAAATGAACAATGATTGGGATTCTTTAAATGTTAGTGCAGCATTTGCTATAATTTGCGATAGGATAATAAATGGATGAAAAAAAAGTAGTTAATTCTTTAGATAAAATTAAAGAAATTGGCATTAATGAAGTAGCAAGAGAGACTCATATAGAGCCTGAATACATACAATTTATAGTTGATAAGAATTATGATGAACTTAAATCCAAAAATGCAAAATGCTTTATAAAAATACTTGAAAGAGAGTATGGCTTAGATTTAGATGAATGGATTGAAGAGTATAACACACATAATTCAGAATATTATCTTAAAGATAGTGGTCCAGTATTTTCTAATAGCATTAAGCAAAAAGAGATTGTTATAAAAGAGGGTAGAAAATTTCCTACATTTTTAATTTGGATACTTATTTTAGCTGTATTGATTTTTGTTGTTTTTAAATTCGAATTATATAATTTTGAAAACTATTTTTCAAAAAATACACAAAGCGTTAACATATATCAAAATAACACAACTCCAATGGTTAAAGAGGTAGAAAACAAACTTGAAAACATAGGAATTATAGCTAACAATGAAGAATATAGCGAAACTAAAGAGGATAATGATACAAAGTTAAACGCTTTAGAGATTGCTGTAAATTTAGAGCAAAATACTACATTAAATGAAGATGAAAATTTAACTCTAGATGATAATTCTGAGCTTATTGCAGATGATAATTTAGCTAAAGATGAAGTAACTATAGCTTCTAAAGGTGTTAGCATTATTCCAAGTGAGAATATGTGGATAGGGATTATTGATTTAAAAAGTGGAAATAAATCAACTTTAACTACAGATAAAGAGTATAAGATTGATCTAAGTAAAGAGCAGCTAATCCTAACAGGGCATGGATTATTTTCTTTGGACATAGATGGCGAAAAAGAGACATTTAAAAATAAAAATCCATATAGATTGCATATAAAAAATGGCAAAGTTAAAAAGATAACATATGATGAGTTTGTAAAACTAAACAAAGGAAAAGCTTGGTAAGAACTTTTTATTTAGGTTTGATTTTTTCTATATCTCTGTTTGGAGCTAGTGCCGAGCAGATAGCTTCAAATTTAGGTGGTAATTCTATTGGTATGGAGAATTTAACAGATGAAAATGGAAATCCAAACATCGACTTAATTACCAAAAAACTACAAGAAGATGGCAGTTTAAATTTGCTAAGCAATGAAAAAGTTAATATAAAGCTTACTTTTGACTCAAATGGAAATGGTTCTATACTAATTAAGTCAATAAAAGATAGCTTATTTAATTTAGGCTATTTTGATTACGAAAATATTGAATTTGAAAACTCAGATAATTCTTCTTATTCTATTATAGTAAAAGCTTCTAAAATTCCTGATCCAGGTGAGATATATAAAGAACTTAAAAAAAGCAATATTTTTATCACAGATGCAATCAAGTCTTCAAAAACGTCATATAAATATACATTAAATACGAAAGAGTCAAATTTATATGGTCCTACCTTTGGATCTGAATATAAGAAACCAATTAAACCATATTTTATAAATATAAAAGATAAAAAATCTATAAGCATTTCAGTTCAACAAGGTGATATTTGGCATCCTAAAATTAGAATATATGATTCAAATTTAAAATTAATTGAAGAGAAAAATATAAATGAACCAAGACAAAGCTTAAATGTTAACTTGCCAGAGGGAGCAAATTACATCCAAGTAGATGATGCTAGTAGTTTAGATAATATAAAGCAGGGATTAAAATTTAGCTTATAAAGGAAAATAGATGTTTGATGAAATTCGTTTTAATACTATAGAGAGACTTCCAAACTATGTATTTGCACAAATTAATGCTATAAAAATGGAAGCTAGAAGAAGTGGCAGGGATATAATTGATTTTTCTATGGGAAACCCAGATGGGAAAACACCTAGCCACATAGTTGAAAAACTTTGTGAAAGTGCTAGAAAAGACAATACTCATGGATATTCTGTATCACAAGGAATTTATAAACTAAGACTAGCTTGTGCTAATTGGTATAAAAGAAAATATGATGTTGATTTAGATCCTGATACTGAAATAGTTGCCACAATGGGAAGCAAAGAGGGTTTTGTCCATCTTGCAACGGCTATAATAAACCCGGGAGATGTTGCAGTTGTTCCAGATCCAGCATACCCTATCCATACGCAAGCTTTTATAATCTCAGGCGGAAACGTTGTTAAAATCCAACTTGCTTATGATGAAAATTTTTTATTAGATGAGGATAAATTTTTTAAAGATTTAAAACAGACCTTTGAAGATAGTATTCCTAAGCCAAAATATGTTGTAGTTAACTTTCCGCACAACCCAACTACTGTTACAGTAAATAAAGGTTTTTATGAAAAGCTTGTAAAGATGGCTAAGGAGAAAAGATTTTATATAATTAGCGATATTGCTTATGCTGAACTTGTTTTTGATGGGTATAAAACACCTTCAATTTTTGAAATAGATGGCGCAAAAGATGTCGCTGTTGAAACATACACCTTATCAAAATCATATAACATGGCTGGCTGGAGAGTTGGTTTTGTTTGTGGAAATAAAAAAATAGTAGCAGCTCTTAAGAAGATAAAATCATGGTATGATTATGGCATGTTTACTCCTATTCAAGTTGCTGCAACCATAGCACTTGATGGACCACAAGATATAATAGAGGAAAATATAAATATATATGATAAAAGACGAGAGGTTTTAATAGACGCATTTGCAAATGCAGGATGGGAGCTTAAAAAACCAAATGCTTCTATGTTTTTATGGGCAAAATTACCAGAAAAAGTACTTCATTTAAAAAGTATAGAGTTTTCAAAAGAGCTTTTAAATAAAGCAAACGTAGCAGTAAGTCCTGGAGCAGGCTTTGGTTTAGCTGGAGATGATTATGTTAGAATAGCGCTAATTGAGAACGAAAATAGAATTAGACAGGCTGCAAAAAATATAAAAAAATATCTTAAAGAGGTTTAATGAAAATAGCAATTTTAGGTGTAGGCACTGTTGGAACTTCAGTGATAAACATACTTAAAAAAAATAGACACATGATAGCTGCAAGAGCAGGTGAGCATATAGAGCCTGTTATAGGAGTTGTCAAAGACTTAAAAAAACCAAGAGAGTGTGATATAGAGTTAACAGATGATATTGATAGTGTTATAGATAGAGATGATATTGATGTATATGTAGAGCTTATGGGGGGCATTGAAGAGCCATATGAAATAATAAGTAAAATTTTAGATAAAAAAAAGGCGGTTGTTACCGCAAATAAAGCCTTGCTTGCCTACCATAGATATGCACTTCAAGAAAAAGCAGGCGATACTTCTTTTGGATATGAAGCAAGTGTTGGAGGAGGAATTCCTATAATAAAGGCATTACGAGAGGGGCTTAGTGCTAATAAGATAGAAAAAATAGTTGGAATTTTAAATGGGACTAGCAACTATATACTAACTAATATGATGCAAAGTGGTATCAAATTTGAAGAAGCGCTAAAACAAGCGCAGGATTTAGGTTATGCAGAGGCTGATCCGACATTTGATATTGAGGGTTATGACGCTGCTCATAAACTACTTATTTTAGCTAGTATTGCATATGGTGTTCATGGAAACCCAGAAGACATTCTTATAAAGGGAATTGAGAAAATATCATCTGAAGATATATTTTTTGCAAAGGAATTTGACTATGAGATTAAACTTCTTGCAATAGCAAAAAAAACAGACAACAAAGCAGAGCTTAGGGTTCATCCAGCCTTAGTATCAAAAGAGAAGATGATATCAAAAGTTGATGGAGTTATGAATGCTATTAGTATCTATGGAGACGCATTGGGCGAAAGTATGTATTATGGTGCTGGTGCTGGAGGGGACGCAACTGCAAGTTCTGTGATAGCAGATTTAGTAGATATAGCAAGAGAGAACAAAAACCCAATGCTTGGATATAAAGAGCTATCTGAAATTCAAAAAATAGAACTTTTGCCTACAAGCTCTATACGAACGAAATATTATCTTAGAGTTAAAGTTGAAGATAAAGTAGGAGTGCTTGCTAAGATTACTAATCTAATGAGTGACAATAAACTTTCTATAGATACATTTTTACAAAAACCAAGAAATAAAAATGAAAATCATACAACTTTGTTTTTTATAACTCATACAAGTTTAGAGGCAGATGTTAAAAGAGTGATGTCTTTGCTTGAAAAAGAGGATTTTGTAGATGGAAGACCTTTTATGATAAGGATAGAAGACTAAGATTGGGTTTAAAAGAGTATATTTTTGGATATAAAGGCGAAGATAGAGCGGTAAAATATCTAGAAAATATAGGATTTGAAATTATAAAAAGAAATTTTAGATCCAAATTTGGAGAGATTGACATCATAGCAACTAAAGATAATATACTTCATTTTATAGAGGTTAAATCAACTAAGGGTGACTATGAGGCCATTTATAGAGTTACACCAACAAAAATAGATAAAATTTTAAAAACTATAAGATTTTATCTATCCAAAACTAAAAACAGTCAAGATTATCAGCTTGATATAGTTATAGTTAATGGCGTAAAGGTGGAATTTATAAGAAACATTACTATTTAATAAATTTTATTGTTTTTTTATTTAATAAAATTGTTATATAATGTTGATAAAATTTTAAAGGAGAGATTATGGCAAAATACATAGAACTTACTTCAAGTAATTTTGATGTTGTAAAAGAAGGGGTGGCGTTAGTTGATTTTTGGGCACCATGGTGCGGACCGTGCAGAATGCTTGCGCCTGTTATAGATGAACTGGCTGAAGAATTTGATGGTAAGGCTAAAATTTGTAAGGTAAATACAGATGAAGAGCAAGATTTAGCAGTAGAATATGGTGTTAGATCAATTCCCACACTACTATTTTTTAAAGATGGAGAAATTAAAGAACAATTAGTTGGTGCTCAATCAAAACAAGCTATTGCTGATAAGATAAATTCACTACTATAATGATATGAACAATTGAAGCCTTCTTGGCTTCAAAATTTAATTTTATTTTAAATACAACTTATTTTTAAATTTTATCTATAATAAAATTACAGGAGAAAAAATGATAAACTTAGCAATTATAGGCGGCGGACCAGCAGGTCTTGCAGCAGGACTTTACGCTACAAGAGGCGGTGTAAAAAATGTAGTTTTATTTGAATCTGGAATACTTGGTGGTCAAATAACAGGAAGCTCAGAGATTGAAAACTACCCAGGGGTTGCCACTTTAATGGATGGAAATAGCTTTATGCAACCATGGATAGAGCAATCCATGAGATTTGGATTAAAACAAGAAAGAACATCTATAAAAAGAGTATCAAAAAATGAAGATGGAGCTTTTACGCTTCTTGATGAAAGTGGTAAAACATACCTTGCAAAAGCTGTTATAGTTTGCACAGGCTCAAAACCAAGAAGAGCAGGCTTTAAAGGCGAAGATGAGTTTTTTGGAAGAGGTGTTAGTACTTGTGCAACTTGCGATGGGTTTTTTTATAAAAATAAAGAAATTGCTGTAATAGGTGGCGGTGATACTGCTGTTGAAGAGGCAATATATCTCTCACACATAGTTTCAAAAGTATATTTAATTCACAGAAGAGAAGGCTTTAGAGCAGCACCAACAACACTAGAAAAAGCAAAAAATAATCCAAAAATCGAGTTTGTTCTAAACGCAAAGATAGACGAGGTTTATGGTGATAAAATGGGTGTAACTGGTGTTAGAGTTAAATTTAAAGATAACTCCACAAGAGAGATAGATGTTCCAGGGGTTTTCACTTTTGTAGGTCTTGATGTAAGAAATAATGTTATAAAAGATGAAAACGATAAGCCCATTTGTGGCATTACTGAAAGTGGGCAAATAGGGGTTAATCTTAAAATGGAAACTAGCTTAAAAGGTCTTTTTGCAGCAGGTGATATAAGAGCTGATGCACCAAAACAAGTTGTATCGGCAGCAGGCGATGGGGCAACAGCAGCTCTTAGTGCTATGAGTTATCTAGAAAGCCTAGAATAGAAAACAAAATATATAAAGCAAACTCTCTTTGCTAGATTACAGGCAAAAAGAGTTTGCTTTTATACTAAACCTAACAAACCTAACAAAATATTTATAAATAAAATATAACTTATAAAATATTTTTCTTAAAAATATTAAAAATAATTTAATATTTAGTAATTTTTTGTATAATAATTTAAGCCAAACTTATAAAAAAGGATTGTTATGAAAAAAAAGATATTAGTTTTGTCTTTGCTATGTAGTTCTTACCTTTTTGGTGGAGATATAGTATATTCTGATGTAGTAAAATCACTATATGAAACACCAAAAGGAGAAAAAGTCGTTGGAAGGCTTCTGCCAACAGCGCCTGTGGAAATTTTAAATAAAGAGGGCGATTTTTTACAAGTTAAAATAAAAGGATATGTTCAAAATGGAAAAGAACAAGCTCTTTATTTTACTAAAGGAAAAAGAATTTTAAATGCTGCTTTTAGAAAAAATTCCAATGTTAGAAGAGAAATGATAAAAGACGATAAAGAGTGGGCTGAGGTTAGCGTAATTACATATGTTAAAAATGAAAATTTTCATAAAGATTTAGAGTCTATGATGCAAAGAGCAAATGAGCTATTTACTGCAAATTGTTCTACCTGTCATCAACTTCACGGGATAAACGAGTATAATGCAAATCAATGGCCAAGTGTATTTAAGTCAATGGTTGATAGAACAGCAATTGATAAAAAAGATAGATTTTTAGTAACTCAGTTCTTACAAAAAACAACAAAAAAAGATTAAGGAGAGATGATGTCACATATAAAAACAGATTTATCAAGAAGAAAAAGCTTAAAGGTTTTAGCAGCAGCTGCTAGTATGCCACTATTTATGCAAACTAATCTTTTTTCAGCACAAAACGCTAAAAAAGGATTTAAGCTTATAAAAGATGGTGAAGTTGTTACAGGAGCACACTGGGGAGTATTGAAATTAACTATAAAAGATGGAAAAATAGTTAAAAGTGAAGCTTTGAAAAAAACATCAGAGATTAAAAATCCACTCCAAGATCATATCGCAGAGCTTGTTTATGCAAAAGATAGAGTAAAATATCCATATGTTAGAAAAAGTTATTTACAAAACCCTGATGACCCAAAAAGAGAGCTAAGAGGTGCTGATGAGTGGGTTAGAGTTAGTTATGAAGAGGCTATTGATTTAATAGCTAAAGAGCTTAAAAAGACTATAAAAGCTACTGGAAATGACAGCATTTATGCAGGCTCATATGGTTGGAAAAGTTCAGGAAATGTTCAAAACTCAAGAATACTACTTCATAGATTTATGAATAGCATTGGAGGCTTTGTAGGAGGTTTGGGAGATTATTCAACCGCAGCTTCACAAATCATTATGCCTCATGTTTTAGGAACTATTGAAGTTTATGAGCAACAAACTGCTTGGCCATTAGTTTTAGAGCATTCAGACATAGTAGTAATTTGGGGTGCAAATCCTATATCAACTCTTAGAATCGCATGGACTATAACTGATGAGCTTGGATTTAAGTATTTTGAAGAGCTTAAAAAAAGTGGTAAGAAAATCGTTTTCATAGATCCAATCAAAAATGAAACTTGCAAATATTTAGATGCACAATGGATAGCACCAAGACCAAATACAGATGTTGCAATGATGCTTGGTATGATGCATGAACTTTATACTAGTGGTAAATATGACAAGGAATTTATAGAAAATTATACTCATGGATTTGATAAATTTTTACCTTATTTATTAGGAAAAGGCAAGGACAAAACTGAAAAAACACCAAAATGGGCGTCAGAAATTTGTGGAATTGATGAAAAAACTATAAAAGAGCTAGCTCATATGTTTTATGAAAATAGAACTATGATTATGAGTGGATGGGGTATGCAAAGATCTCATCATGGCGAACAACCTCATTGGGCTTTAGTAACACTATGTTCTATGCTTGGACAAATTGGTCTTCCTGGTGGTGGATTTGGATTAAGCTATCACTATAGTAACGGAGGTGTTCCAACTGCAAAAGCAGGAATTGTAGCAGGTATAGGTTCTGGAACTTCAAATGGCGGAACAGGTCAAAGTTGGCTTCAAAAAGCAACAAGCCATGCTATACCAGTTGCTAGAATAGCAGACGCACTTTTAAATCCTGGAAAAACAATAGACCATAATGGTAAAAAAATTACATATCCAAAACTTGAGTTTATATATTGGGTTGGTGGAAATCCACTTGTTCATCATCAAGATACAAATACAAATATCAAAGCTTGGAGACAACCAAGAACAGTTGTGGTAAATGAAATTTATTGGACTCCAACAGCAAGAATGGCTGATATTGTTATGCCTATAACTACAAGTTATGAAAGAGATGATATCTCTATGACAGGGGATTATTCAAATTTATCTATTGTTCCTATGAGACAAGCTGTTGAAGAGGTTGGAGAAAGTAGGGATGATTATGAAATTTTTACAGATTTAGCTAAAAAATTTGGTGTAGAAAAAGAGTATACGGAAGGTAGAACTGCACTTGAATGGATAGAATATTTCTATGAAAAAGCAAGAGAGCAAGCTAAAGGTATGCAACTTGAAGAGTTAAATGGTGTTGTTATGAAACCATTTGCTGAGTTTTGGGAAGAGAATAAACCTATTGAGTTCGTTCAAAATATGGAATCATTTGACTATGTAAGATATGGTGATTTTAGAGAGGATCCTATTTTGGAGCCACTAGGAACTCCATCAGGACTTATAGAAATTTATTCTGAGACTATTGAAAAGATGAATTATGATGATTGTCATGCACACCCAACTTGGTTTGAGCCTATTGAATGGCTTGGAATGAAACAAAAACCTGCTGAATTTCATATGATAAGTGTTCACCCAACAAACAGACTTCACTCTCAACAAAATAACATCGTTTTAAGAGATAGCTATGCAGTTGCTAACCGCGAACCTATATGGATAAACGAAAAAGATGCAAAAGCTAAGGGCATTAAAACAGGAGATATTGTTAGGGTATTTAACAAAAGAGGTCAAGTTTTAGCAGGAGCTGTTGTTACAAAAGATATTATGCAAGGTGTTGTGAAACTTGATGAGGGTGCATGGTATGATCCACTCAATTCAAAAGAGGCTAATACTATTTGTAAAAATGGTAGTGCAAATGTTTTGACAATTGATATGCCAACATCAAAACTTGCAAATGGAAATATCTCTCATACTGCTTTGGTTAACATAGAAAAATATGAAGGTAAAGCCCCAGAACTATCTATATTTAAACATATAGATCCAAAATCTTAATTTTTTGAAGCCCTTTAACTAGGGCTTTAGTTTATAAATTTATCATACTATTATATAAAATTAGCTATACTAATTTTTTGCAAATTTAAAGGATTTTATATGATAAAAATTGGTGTTCATGGTGCAAATGGGCGTATGGGGAGAACTATTTTAGAGTGTTTGGAAGAAGAATCTAATGCAAAAGCTAATTCTGCTTTTGATAAAAACAGAAGTGATATAGAAATTTTCACACAAGACTTAAATACATTTTTTAAAAATAGCGATGTTGTAATTGACTTCACATTAAATAGCGGAACAAAAGAACTTTTAAAATTTGCTATAAATAGTCCAAAACCACTTTGTATAGGAACAACTGGTTTAGATGATGAAACTATGGTATTGTTAAAAGAGTGCTCTTTAAAAATGCCAATTTTATATGCTACAAATATGAGTTTAGGAGTTGCGATACTCAATAAACTTGCATTTTTGGCTTCAAAAGCTTTGAGAGATTATGATGCTGAGATAGTTGAAATGCACCACAAGCATAAAAAAGATGCACCAAGCGGAACTGCTTTAACACTCGCCGAGTTTGTAGCAAAAGCAAGAGATCTAGATATAAATAAGGTAAGAGTTAGCGGTAGAGATGGAGATATAGGAGAGCGAAGTAAAGATGAGATAGCTGTTATGTCTTTAAGAGGTGGCGATATAGTAGGAAAACATACGGCTGGATTTTATACAGATGGTGAATTTATTGAAATTTCACATACAGCAACAAGTCGTGCAACCTTTGCAAAAGGTGCTATAAAAGCTGCCATTTGGCTGAGTTCTCAAAAAAACGGCTTATATTCTATAAATGATTGTTTAGGGATATAAAATGTGTGCAATCGTAGGAGTTATTAATTCAAATGAAGCATCAAAAACAGCCTATTATGGACTATTTTCTATGCAACATCGTGGTCAAGAATCAAGTGGCATAAGCGTAAGTTATAACCACCACATAACAACTCATAAAGCTCAAGGGTTAGTTACTGATGTTTTTAGTAGAGAAAAAATCGCTAGTTTAAAAGGAAATATAGCTATTGGGCATAATAGATATTCAACTGCAGGAAATAGTTCAAAAAATGACGCTCAACCAGTTTTTGCCAATTATGATTTGGGTGAAATTTCTATAGTTCATAATGGAAATTTAATAAATAAAAACAGTGTTAGACAAGAACTTATAAAAGAGGGAGCAATATTTCAGTCAAATATGGATACTGAAAATATACTTCATTTAATAGCAAGAAGTAAAAAAGAGACCCTAAAAGAGCGTATAGTGGACGCACTTAACGATATAGTCGGTGCTTATTGTCTGCTTATAATGGGACGATCAAAGATATTTGCTATAAGAGATAAATATGGCATAAGACCACTTAGCATTGGGAGATTAAAAGATGCTGGATATATAATTGCTAGTGAAACTTGTGCATTTGATTTAGTTGGAGCTGAGTTTATAAGAGATGTAAAGCCAGGCGAAATGATTATTTTTGAAGAGGGAAAAACTGAGTATACAAGCATTCAGCTTTTTGAAGATATTGATCCTAGAATTTGTGCTTTTGAATATGTCTATTTTGCTAGACCAGATAGCACAGTTGAAGGAAAAAATGTTTATAATGTTAGAAAAGAGTTAGGTAGAGTTTTGGCTAAAAAAAGCAAATTTGAAGCAGATTTGGTTATACCTGTTCCAGATAGTGGGGTTCCAGCAGCTTTAGGATATTCACAAGAAAGTGGCATTCCTTTTGAGATGGCAATAGTAAGAAATCACTATGTAGGAAGAACTTTTATAGAACCAACTCAAGAGATGAGAAATTTAAAAGTGAAATTAAAACTAAATCCTATGGAAGAGCTTTTGAAAGATAAAAGAATTGTTGTTATTGATGATAGCATTGTTAGGGGTACAACTTCTAAAAAGATAATTGAGCTTTTAAAACATGCGGGCGCAAAAGAAATACATATTAAAATCGCAGCTCCTGAGATAAAATTTCCAGATTTATACGGCATTGATACACCAACAACTAAAGAGCTAATTAGTGCAAATATGAGTAAAGATGAGGTTTGTAAATACATAGGTGCAGACAGTTTAGAGTTTTTGGAAATTGATGAACTTGTAAATGCTATGGGAAGTGAACGAAAATACTCACTTGTAAGCTTTGATGGAAATTATTTTGTGAAATAACTATTAGTAAACAATGAGATATTTAAGCCGCACTTTACAACATTTTTATTTTTAACTTAAGTTGAAAGTGAATTAAACACAATTTTTATAGCTAATTAGGGATGTAAATTACTAAATCTTAGTAAGTTAATTAAAATATTATTTTATTTAAAAATACTTTATAAATACATATAAATCATAATAGTAAAAGATAGTAATACTTATAAAATAAATGGATTATTCTCAAATTTTAAAGTATATTTATGCGGTAATATTTTATATTTAAAATAGACTATATTAAATTCTGTTTTATTCTTAATTTATTTAATTAATATTTTTTGATATACTTACTAAAAGGAGCATAATGATATTATTCTATCTTTATATATAATCAAAAGGTTTAATTCATTGGAACTATACAGACAAATTTATAATCCATTTTCAAACATATGGCTAAGTGCATTTGTTGCAGCTTTGCCTATATTTTTATTTTTCACATCATTAGTTGTATTAAAGTTAAAAGGCTATGTAGCAGCCTTTATCACAGTAATTTTAAGTTTAATAATAGCAATTATAGTTTATAAAATGCCAATAGGTATGTCTATAATGAGCTTTTTTCAAGGATTTTTTACAGGACTTTGGCCAATAGCTTGGATTATTTTAACAGCTATTTTTCTCTATAAGTTAAGCGTAAAATCAGGATATTTTGAAATACTTAAAGCCTCAATTACTACAATAACTCCAGATCATAGAATACAAGTTATTATAATTGCGCTTTGTTTTGGAACTTTTTTAGAGGGAGCTATAGGGTTTGGTGCGCCTGTTGCAATAACTGCGGCTTTACTTGTTGGACTTGGACTAAATCCACTATACGCAGCAGGGTTTTCTATGATAGCAAACACAGCTCCTGCGGCATTTGGGGCAGTTGGGATACCTATTGTAGCAATGGCACAAACAACAGGCATTGATGCAAATGTATTATCAATGATGGTTGGAAGGATGCTACCTATAATATCTTTAAGTGTGCCATTTTTTATAGTATTTTTGATGGATGGTTTTAAAGGTATTAAGCAAACATTTTTACCACTTTGTGTTATTGCTTTTAGTTATACTATAACTCAGTATTTAACAGCTAGTATTTTAGGACCCCAGCTTGTTGCTATAACATCTTCTGTATTTTCAATAATAATAACTGTTTTATTTTTAAAATTTTATAAAATAAAATATGTTTATAGGCTAGATGGTAAAGAGAAATTTGGAAATGAGAGTAAAATAGGAATTAGAGATATTTTAAAAGCATGGTCACCATTTATATATTTAATTATTTTTATAGTGGTATGGACAACGCCTCTAATAAAAACATATGCATCTTTTGCTGATATTAAATTTTATTTACCATATTTAAAAGATAGTATTATTCAAACAACTCCACTTAGTTTAAGTGACGAACCATTAGACACAATGTATACATTTCAAGCGATAAAAGCAATTGGTCTTGCCATACTAATTGCGGCAATATGCACTATATTTACTTTAAAAATAAAAACAACAATCGCCATTGAAGCAGCAAAAGAGACATTTAAAGAGATGATTATGCCAATTATTACAATAGGTCTTGTTGTGGCATATGCTTTTATAGCTAAAAATAGTGCACAAGCTGCAACCATGGGATTAGCTTTGGCAAATACAGGAAGTGAGGCATTTGCATTTTTCTCACCTATGATAGGCTGGGTTGGAGTATTTTTAACAGGTTCAGTTACAAGTTCAAATTTACTTTTTGGAACACTTCAGCAAGTTACAGCTTCTCAACTTAACATACCTGAAACTATATTTTTAGCAGCAAACACAGTTGGCGGAATGGCTGGAAAAATGATAAGTCCACAAAGTATAGCAGTTGCTTGTGCTGCAGTTGGTTTAGTTGGCAGAGAGAGTGAACTATTAAAGTTTACTATCAAATATTCACTGATTTATATTGTAGTTGGTGGCATCATAACTTGGGTTATAATAAACTTATTTCCGATGCTAATACCTATAATTATAAGTTAATATTTTAATCTAAGGAAAAATATGAAAAAAGTTTATTTATTTTCGACTTGTTTGGGAACAGCCCTTATGGGAAAAATGGTAAAAAATACAATTTTACTTTTGCAAAAAGAAGGCATAGAGGTAATTTTTAAAAAAGATCAAACTTGCTGTGGACAACCGGGGTTTAATACAGGTTATTTTAAGGATACAAAAAAAATAGCTTTATATAATGCAAAATTATTTAATGAAGATTATCCTGTTTTAGTTCCAAGTGGTTCTTGTAGCGGTATGATGATGCATGATTATTTAGAGTTATTTAAAGATGACAAAGATTATGAGGCAATAAAAAACTTTAGTTCTCGTGTTTATGATTTAAGTGTCTATTTGGATAAGGTTTTAGATATTAAACTAGAAGATAAGGGTGAACCTATAAAAGTTACTTGGCATAGTAATTGCCATGCTTTAAGAATTGCTAAAAGCATAGAAAGTTCAAAAGCACTAATAAAAAAACTTAAAAATGTTGAGTTGATTGAATTAGAACATGAAGAAGAGTGTTGTGGCTTTGGTGGTACTTTTGCAGTAAAAGAGCCAGAAATTTCAAATGCTATGGCAATGGAGAAGATAAAGGATATAAAAAATACAGGCTGTAAATATCTTATAAGTAGTGATGGTGGTTGCTTGATGAATATAGCAGGCACAATAAGCCGCAACAAAGAGGATATAAAGACAATTCATCTTTATGACTTCTTGTTAAAAAGAATAAATGGAGAAGTGCTATGAAAGTAGATCATTCAAGGGTAGTAACAGAAAAAATTAATGATAAGCAACTAAGAGAAAATTTGAGTTCTGCTATGCATACCTTGCAAACAAATAGGAAAAATTTAATTCAAAAGCGTTTTACAAATTGGGAAGAGTTAAGAGACTCAGGTAAGGCATCAAAAAATAATACTCTTACTAATTTAAAAGAAAGACTTTTAGAATTTGAAGAAAATGCAACAAAAAACGGTTTTATAATCCACTGGGCAAAAGATGGAAATGAAGCCTGTGAGATTATCTATAAATTAATGCTAGAAAAAAATATCTCTAAAATTCTAAAAGGGAAATCAATGGCAAGTGAAGAAATTCACCTGAATCACTTCTTAAAAGAAAAAGGCATTGATGCTATTGAAACCGATCTTGGAGAGTTGATTATTCAGCTAATTGATGAACCACCTGTTCATATCGTTGTTCCAGCCATTCATAAAAACCGTTATGAAATAGGCGAGATATTTAAAGAGCATCTAAATGCACCATTAGAAAGTGAACCAGAAAAACTAAATGCAATAGCAAGAGAGTATATGAGAGAAGAGTTTAAAACTCTAAAAATGGGACTTGGCGGAGTAAATTTTGCTATAAGTAAAGAGGGTGCAATTTGGATGCTTGAAAATGAAGGCAATGGTAGAATGTGCACAACTATACCCGATATCACTGTAAATATTTGTGGCATAGAAAAGATAGTAGAGAGATTTGAAGATGCTGCTATGCTAAATACACTTCTTATACCTTCAGCAACAGGGCAATTTATAACAAATTATAATAACATCATAACAGGACCTAGACAAGAAGGTGAGTTAGATGGACCAATAGAGTGCCATATAATTATGCTTGATAATAATAGAAGCAGAATGCTTACAAATAAAGAGTATTATGAAGCTTTAAGATGTATTAGATGTGGTGCGTGTATGAATTTCTGCCCCGTTTATGATAAAGTTGGAGGACATAGTTATAAAGCTGTATATCCAGGACCTATTGGAGAGGTTATTACGCCTCAACTATTTGGGATGGATACAAATAGTGGAATTTTAACTCTTTGTTCACTTTGCGGAAGATGTAGTGAGGTTTGTCCTGTGAAAATTCCACTTGCTGATTTAATTAGAAAACTAAGAAGAGATAAGGTTGGAGAAGGTAAAAATCCTCCAATTGGAACAGATAAGCTAAAAAAGAATAAAATAGAAGCTATGGTATTTAAGGGTTATTCTAAAGTTCAAATGAATGGTTTTGCATTTAGAACTGCTATGAAAAGTGCTATTATGTTTAATGGCATTGTTCATAAATTTGGAGATAGGATACCAGTTATCAAAAACTGGGTTGCTTATAAGGATCTTGGGGAATTTGAATTTGATCTTCATAAAGAGATGAAAGAAATGCAAGGAGTTATTTATGAATAGTAGAGAGTTTATATTAGATGCGGTTGAAACTAGTGCTGTTAATAAACCACATATCGGAGAAGATCCAGTTGTATTTATAAATAATGAAAGTGAAGATTTAGTTGAAGAGTATATTTTAAGAGCAAAGGAAAATAAAGCATTTGTTATAAAAAGCTCAAATTTAAAAAAAGATATAAAAAATATAATTGAAAAAGAGAATGTATCTCGTTTAATTCGTCCAAAAAATATTCCTGTTGATATAAAATCTCTAAAAGTTAATGAAGATTTTGTATTTGATATGCCTGTTGAGGAATTTAAAGAAAGACTTTTTGATTATGATGTTTCAATTATAGAAGCTAGAAAAGGCGTTAGTTCTCATGGTGTATTTTGTGTTACATCTAGCAAAGAACAGCCAAGACTTTTAAGTCTAACTCCAAAAGTTTGTATAGTTTTATTAAAAAAAGAGAATATAGTAAAAAGTATTTCAATTGCACTAAATGAGATAAAAAAAGAAGATCAAAGACTTCCAACAAATATAGTTTTTGTATGTGGTCCTTCAAGAACATCTGATATAGAACTTACCCCTGTTCTTGGTGTTCATGGCTCACAAGTTGTATATGTCTTAGTATATTGATTGTATATTAGTATTAGCATAAATTTTTGTGCTAATACTCGTTTAGAAATTATATATTTTTTAAAACTACAATTTAAGTTCAGATTTTACGAGATTTTTTCTCTTCTATACCGCTTATGCCGTTTCTTCTTGCAAGTTCATCATAAATTCTGCTTGGGTGGATATTATGCATTGCAAGTGCTATTAAGAGATGAAAGACTAAATCACTAGCCTCATAAACAACATCATACTCTGGATTATCTTTTATATGCTCTCCAAATTGCTCTTTTTTAAACTCATCATAGGTATTAAATTTAGTTAAATCTTTGCAGGCTAAAGTAAGCTCATTAGACTCCTCCACAACCTTTTTTAAAATTGCATTTTCCCCACGATTAAAAACTTTTGCAACATAAGAAGTTTCTGGGTTTGCATTTAGTTTTCTATCAAGTATTATGTGATATAACTCATCTAAAACATCATAATTTAATGGTTTTTTAATATTTAGTGTTTTTGTAAATTCACCATTTAGTTTTATCTCATTAAAAAAGCAACTTTTAGAGCCTGTATGGCAAGCAACACCAATTTGCTTAACAGATAAAAGTAAAGTGTCGTTATCACAGTCTAAAAAAATCTTTTTGACCTCTTGAGTATTTTCGCTCTCTTCGCCTTTTTTCCAAATTCTTTTTTTTGTTCTTGAAAAGTAATGAGCAAAACCTGATGTCAATGTTAAATTAAATGCTTCTTTGTTCATATACGCAAGCATTAAAACATCTTTTGAGGTTTCATCTTGCACTATAACAGGAAGTAGTCCATTAACTTTTTGCCAATCAATTTTTATCTCATTACTTAACAAATTTTAACCTTTTATCTATCCATTGCGCTTTGTCTAGCTTTGTCTTTTGTATCAACCCAGATATTTGGAACAGCTCCACCAGGAGTTAAGAAAATTTTAGCATCTTTGTTATCTTTTAAAGCTTCGTTAAATTTAGCTTGAGTTTCTATTTGTTTTAGACTTAAAATATTACTATCTAGGCTTTTTGCTATCTCTGTATTTGCATAAGCTGCTGCTTCAGCTTCAATTCTAACAGCATTTGCACGACCTTTAGCTTCAATTAAAACTGCATTTGCATTACCCTCTGCAAGAGCTGCTTTTTTAAGTGCTTCTTGGTTAGCTCTTTCAACTTCATATTTTGTTCTCTCAGCTTCTTGTTTTGCTACTTGAACTCTTTCAATTTGCTCTTTAATTTTTTCAGGAAGTATTATTTCTCTTAGTTGAACGTTTAGTAGATTAACCGGAGTATTTGGAAGAGAATCTATCTTGGCTCTTATCTCATTATCTATAGATAGTGCAATTTGTTCTCTATTTACAGGAAGCTCTTCAGCTGTATATTTACCTATAACACTTCTTACTATATCTCTAACATGTGGATCTATGATTTTATTTTCCCAACTAAAGCCCCATTGTGCTATGGTGTTTGGTGCAGTTGCTTCATTTAGTTTATACTGAACTGTAATATCTATGCTTACAGGTAAGTTTCTAGCATCTAAAACAGAGATTGAGTTTTTTCTAATAATTCCAGAGCCTATGGGATTTCTTGCCTCTCCTGCGTCTTCACCTGAGGTGTAGTTTATAAGTCTTACTCTTGTATCCATCACAAATATATCTTGAATTCCAGGTATAAAAAAGTGAAGTCCTGGCTGAAGTGGGTTTACCTCATACTTTCCTAAGCTTGCTTTGATTCCAACTTCACCTGATTTAATAGCCACAAAAGGTTTTGTTAAAAATATAAATGCTATTATGAATAGACCTATATATAATAGAGGTGAAAATTTACCCATACCTTTAAAATCAGGCATTTTAAAGTCAATATTTGGTCTATTGTTGTTTTCATTGCCGTTATTGTTTTTTTTCCTGTTAAAATAATCATTTAAATCTGCTGGCATGTTTTTCCTTTATATGTATGTTAAATATTTTTCGTAATTAGGGTTTTTGCCTGTAACTACATCAAAATAAGCTTTTTGAAGTTCTTTTGTTATATAGCCTGCTTTTCCATTACCTATTACTCTAGAATCTATCACCCCTATTGGAGTAACTTCTGCAGCTGTTCCTGTAAAGAACGCTTCATCTGATATGTAAATTTCATCTCTAGTTATACGCCTTCTTTCAACAGTATATCCTAAATCTTTTGCTATATCAATTACAGTTGCTTGAGTAATGCTCTCTAAACTAGTATCGTTTGGTGGAGTTATAATAACACCATCCCTTGCTATAAAAAAGCATTCCCCACTACCTTCTGCTACAAATCCTTCACTATCAAGTAAAAGTGCTTCATCACACCCTGAAACTTTTGCTTCATGATGTGCCATTTGAGAGTTAAAGTAGTTTGCACTTGCTTTTGCTTTGCTCATCATAGAAAAAGGAGGATTTTTTCTCCAAGAACTTATCATAACTTTTATTCCTTTTTCAAGAGCCTCTTCTCCCATATAAGCACCCCATTGCCATGCGGCTATTGCAATTCGTGTTGGTGATTCTTTGTGAGATACTCCCATAGTTCCATACCCTAAAAATATAATAGGTCTTATATATACAGTATCATTAAATTCGTTTTTTTGCATAACTTCAATTTGAGCTTTTTCTAACTCTCCTAAAGAGTATGAGACATTTATAAGACAAGCCTTTGCTGAATCAAGTAGTCTTTTTGTATGCTCTTTTAACTTAAAAATAGCAATACCTTTTTTGGTTTGATATGCTCTAACACCTTCAAAGACAGCGTTTCCATAGTGTAGTGAGTGTGTTAAGATGTGAATTTTTGCATCATTCCAAGGTATTAAACTACCATCTAGCCAGATATATTTAGCTTCGTTGATTGTTGCCATATTTACTCTTCTTTCTTTTTTAATTTAATAAATAATTATATCTTAAATTTTTTAATAAAACATTATAGATTGGCTAAATAGACATAGTAAAATAGGCATTATAAAAAGAAGTTTAATTGAATTTAAAGCTGGTGGGTATATTTTAAGATGGAAAAATCCATCTTAAAACTACTTACCATACATTAAATTTGGTAAAAATAGGGATATCTCAGGTACATATGTTATTAGAAGCAGCCCTGCTAAAATTGTGATACTCCAAGGTAAAGATGCCACAACAACATCTTTTAGGCTCAGTCCTGTTACACCACTTGCGACAAAGAGATTTAATCCAACTGGTGGTGTTATCATACCAAGCTCCATATTTACAACCATAACAACCCCAAAATGTATAGGATCTATGCCTAGAGTTGTGGCTATTGGAAGTAAAAGTGGAACTGTTATCATAACAACAGAGCTAGGTTCCATAAATTGACCCATTAAAAATAGTAAAAGATTTACTATTACTAAAAACATTATTTTACCAACATTTGCATCTAATAGTAATTGTGTTATATGTTGTGGTATCATCTCATCAGTTAAAAAATGAGAAAATATCATAGCATTTGCTATAATAAAAAATATCATAGCACTAGTCATAGCTGAATCTAAAATTATAGGATATAAATCTTTTATTTTTAAATCTTTATATACAAAAACTGAGACAAAAAAAGCATAAACAGCACTAGCCGCACCAGCTTCAGTAGGGGTAAAAATTCCACCATAAATTCCACCTATTACTATAACTATAAGCATTAATGCCCAAAAAGCATCTTTAAAAGCACGAACTCTTGTTTTAAGTGAAGCTGCTTTAGTTCTTTTAAAACCAAGTTTTTTAGCACCAAAATAGGTAACACCCATAAGCATAAAGCCTATAATTAGTCCAGGAATAACTCCAGCCATAAAAAGCCTACCTATCGACTCGTTTGCAGTAACTCCATAAACGATAAATACAATAGAAGGTGGTATTAGTATCCCAAGACTTCCTGCTGTTGCTATTGTGCCTATGGCATATTTTTCAGGATAACCAGCTTGCTTGATAGCTCCATACATTACAGAGCCTATGGCTACAACAGTAGCAGGCGAACTTCCGCTAACGGCTGCAAAAATTATACTTGCAAAAATAGCCGCAATTGGTAAGCCACCAGGCAGATGTCCAACTAATGCTTTTGCAAATTCTATTATTCTGCTTGCAGCGCTTCCTTTTGATAAAAATGCACCTGCTAAAATAAACATAGGAATTGCCATTAATGAGTATTTATTTAGTCCATCAAAAACATGAGTAGTTATGCCTATTAAATCAAGATCACTAAAAAACATAGCTGATATCATAGTGCTAGAGCCTAATGCAACAGCAACAGGAACGCCTATAAGTATAAATAAAAAAAGTAGACCAAATAGAGTTAGCATCATCATAGCTAATCCTTTATTACAGAATCACGAATCAACTCTGCTTCACTTTGTTGCAACACTTCATCTGCACCTGTAGTGGCAACCTCATATACTTTTTCAGCTGCTCTAAAAGCTGCTGTAAAAAAGGTTATAGGAAGAACAAGTTGCGGTATCCACATAGGTATATTTAAATCTACACTTATCTCATCAAATTCCATAAGTAGTATAATTAGCTTAATTCCTAAATAGGAACTAAAAGCAAGATAGGCAAATGTTATAATATGAGATAGTAAAAGTAGTGCTTTTGCAAGCAGTTTCGGTAGTGCATTTAACATAATAGTAACTGATATGTGAATTCCTTTTTTAAACCCATAAGCTGCACCAAAAAGCGCAGACCAAATAAAAAGATAGTTAGTCAACTCTCCAGCCCATGTCATGTTCCCATTTAAAATAGTAAGGAAATTCATAAGAATTTCCCCAATACCTGTTTTTTCTACAAATATTTGAGCTAAGCTTAAAGAGTATCTAAGCACAACATTTACAAAAACTAAAATAACCCCGAGGGAAATTCCTATAACAGCTATGTTTTTATTTGCATTGGAGATAAAAATATCAATATATCTAAAAACCTTTGACATTGGTTTTACCTATCACTGATTTAGGGTTTTTTTGATCAAATTTTCGCCTATACTGTCGTAAAATTCAGGATATATAGTCTCTGTTTTTTTCTTAAATTCATCCCTTTGTTCTTTTGAAAGAGTGTGAATTTTTATCTTTTGAGTTTTTTGTGCGTAATCTTGTATCTTAGCCATAAACTCATCTTCCATCTCTTTAGCCATCTCTCTTTCTTTAGCAGTTGCCTCTTTCATTGCTTGTGTTACTTTTTCTTGTAAATCTTTTGGTAGCTTTTTCCAAAATTTTTCACTTACTATTACTAAATATCCCAAATATCCATGATTACTCATTGTTAAATCACTTTGAGCTTCATAAAATTTTTCAGTATAGAAATTTGCTAAAGGATTTTCAGCGCCATCAACTACACCTTGTTGTAAAGCTGAATAAACCTCTGAAAAAGGTAAAACTTGTGGTGTTGCGCCTAGGATTTTCATCTGCTCTTCTAAAACTTTAGAACTCATAATTCTTACTTTTTGACCTATAAGATCATCTGGTTTAATGATTCCTTTTTTGCTTGAGCTAAATTGTTTAAAGCCATTATCCCAAAAATCAAGTGCTATAAAGCCTTTTTTATTAACCATATCTTTTAAAATTTGACCAACTTCTCCATCTATAACTTTATGAAGATGCTCTGTATCTCTAAACAAAAATGGCAGATCAAAAAGTTGCATTTGTGGAACTATTCTAGTAAATTTTGAAAAACTAGGCACAGCCATCTGAACATTGTTCATCTTTAGCGCTTTCATAACCGCTGCATCTGTGTAAAGTTGAGAATTTGGAAAAATATGAACCTCTATTTTTCCATCTGTTAGCTCTTCAACTCTTTTTGCAAAATAGTTTGCTGCTTTGCCTTTTGGTGTATCTGCACTCACAACATGAGAGAATTTAATAGAATAATCAGCTGCAAAAACTGAAGATACTAAAAACAATAGTCCTGTTAAAACTTTAGTCGTTTTGCTCATAATAAGCTCCTTTTTTAAAGTTATTTTCATTCTACGATAATTTTTTATCAGTTTTACAAAATAGAAAAAATTTTTTCTTAAAATGATACTTTTTTACTATTTTTGTTACCATATGTAATAAAATTTCTTATTTGTTACATAAAATATAGTGAGAAGTATTGAGATAAGTTTTTTATACTAAGAGTTATATAAAATTTAGATTTGTCTATTTAATAAAGCATAATTAAAAGTTGATATAATGTTGTAAATATTTTAAAAAGGAAAAAATATGCCATTTATTAATGTAAAACTTACAACCCCAGCACCCTCAAAAGAGATTCAAAATAAAATTGCAAAAGAGATAACAGATGTGATTGTAAATAATCTAAAAAAGCTACCAGAAAGAACTGTAATCTGCTTTGAGGAAATTGAGCCAAGCCACTTCTATTTTGGTGGAAAAAGTATTGAAGAGTTAAGGAGAGAAAAATGAGCGAAGTAAAAGAGTTTTTAAAAGAGGATAGAGAGAGAAAAGTAACTTTAAAAGCTGGAGATAAAGCACCTGAGTTTAGTCTAAAAAATAGTGATGGTGTGGAAATATCTTTAAAAGATTTTATAGGCAAAAATGTTGTTTTGTATTTTTATCCAAAAGATAATACCCCAGGTTGCACTACTGAAGCTTGTGAATTTACACAAAATTATGATGAGTTTTTAGCAAATGATACTGTTGTAATTGGCATTAGTCCAGATAGTATAAAATCACATCAAAATTTCATAGAAAAACAGAGCCTTAAACATATCTTACTAAGTGATGAAGAAAAAGAGGTTAGTAAACTTTATGGAGTTTATCAAGTTAGAAAAAACTATGGAAGAGAGTATTTAGGCATAGTTAGAACTACATTTGTTATAGGCAAAGACGGAGTTATAACCAAAGTTTATAAAAGTGTAAAAGCAAAAGATCATGCCATTAAAGTTTTGGCTGATTTAACTAAATAAAGAGTTAAGTTGGTAGTTCAAATTTGCTGCTCGGTTGACTCGCACTATTTTTTAAAAAGGCTAAAAGAAGAGTATCCAAATGAAGAGATAATTGGATACTTCTACGACCCAAATATCCACCCTTATAGTGAGTATTTATTGAGGTATCAAGATGTTGTTAGAAGTTCTAAAAAAATGGGAATTAATGTTCATTTAGGAGAGTATGATATCAACTCTTGGTTTTTGTGTGTAAAGGGGCTTGAAAATGAAAAAGAGCGTGGGGAAAGATGTCAAAAATGTTTTGATTTTAGAATGGATGCTACAGCTAAATTTGCTAAATCAATAGGGCATAATTTAATCACAACAACACTTTTAATGAGTCCAAAAAAGTCATATGAGCAGCTTGTAAAATCTTTGGATGAAATTTGCAAAGAGTATGAGCTTGAGTTTATAGCACCTGATTATAGAAAAAAAGGTGGCACACAAGAGCAGTTTGATTTGGCTAAAAAAGATATGCTTTATCATCAAAACTATTGTGGTTGTATTTATGCTATGAAGATGCAAAATAAAGAGAGCTTAGAGTATGAGCTTATGAGTGATGTGCTTAAAAGAGCTTTGCCAAATAGCTGCGATGATAGGTTAAGCTTTTATAAAAAAGTTGAGAATTTAGAAAATGAAGGTATTAAGTTTAAGATTTTAAGAGATAAAATTATAAATTACCGACTTTTAAATGCAAAGGTTAAATTTGATGAAAAGGTTGTTAGGAGCTATTTTTTGTTTAATTCACACTTTGAAAGAAATTTGGTTAAATTTAAGATAGATAAAAAATGCGATGAGTTTTATACTAATAAAGAGCAAATTAGGATATTATCTCTTGTTAAATTTAATAAAATTTGCGGGTTAAATTATAAAAATTTAAATGAACTTTATAAGAATCCTTTGAGCATAGAAGAAGAGCTTAGGCTTAGAGAAAAGATATCTTTTAGAGATAGCTTTTCACCTATAATTATAGTTGAAAACATACAAATTTCAAGTGCAAGAGTTGAAGCAAAATCTAAGATTTATCTTGATGTAAAAGAGAGTTTAGAAATATGCAAAAACATTTAAAGGACATTGGTATAAAATTTAAATTTATCTAAATTGAGTAGTTTAAATTTATATTAATTCATTGATAGACTAGGTAGGATTAAACAAAATAATTAGAAGATAAATTTAATATAGTATTTTATTCATATCAAGGAAAATTTAGTAAGAATTTGTTAAAATATTAAGTTAATTAATGATTAAGGTTAAACATGTTAGATGTAAATGATATTATGAAAATACTTCCGCATAGATATCCGTTTTTACTTATTGATAGGGTTATTGAAGTTAGTCCTGGCGAAAGTATTGAAGCTTATAAAAATGTAACAATTGGAGACCACATTTTCCAAGGACATTTCCCAGGACATCCTATTTATCCAGGAGTTATGATACTTGAAGGTATGGCACAAGCTGGTGGAGTGTTAGCTTTTAAAAGCGATGATGATGGGGATTTTGAAAACAAAGTAGTCTATTTTATGACTATTGATAAGGCGAAATTTAGACACCCAATTAGACCTGGCGATAAGCTTGTTTATAAGATAAATGTTTTAAAACATAGAGGTAGAATTTGGGTTTTAGAGGGAAAAGCTTATGTTGATGATAAATTAGCAGCCCAAGCTGAATTTCAAGCAATGATAATGGATAAATAATGAATATCCATAATACTGCTATTGTTGAAGATGGTGCTATTTTAGAAGATGGCGTTATAGTTGAGCAATTTGCATTTATAAGCAAGGATGCAAAAATAGGTAAAAATAGTATTATAAAACAAGGTTCAAGAGTTGTTGGAAACACAACTATTGGAGAAAATAGTAAAATTTTTAGCTATGCAATCGTTGGTGAGATTCCGCAAGATATGAGCTTCGTAAACGGCGAAAAAACAGGGCTTATAATAGGTAAAAATGCAGTTATTCATGAGTTTTGCACTATAAACTCAGGCTCTCATAAAGGCGATGGTTTTACAAGAATCGGAGATAATGCTTTTATAATGGCATATTGTCATATAGCGCATGATTGTATAGTAGGAAATAATATTATTTTGGCAAACAACGCAACACTAGCAGGACATGTTGAGCTTGGAGATTTTACTGTTGTTGGAGGGCTTACTCCTATTCACCAATTTGTAAAAGTTGGGCAAAGTGCTATGATAGCAGGAGCTAGTGCTTTGTCTCAAGATATTCCACCATTTTGTTTAGCTGAGGGAAATAGGGCTTATATTAGAGGATTAAATCTAGTTGGCATTAGAAGAAGATTCCCTAAAGATGAGGTTGAAATAATTAATAAAGCCTATAAATTTATTTTTAATCAAGGTGAGAACATAAAAGAACAAGCTGAAATTTTATTAAAAAATAGTGATAATTTAAATGTAAAAGATATGTGCGAATTTATAATAAATACAAAAAGAGGAATTCCTCTAAAAAAAGGAAAAATTTGATGGTTAAAATTTGTAGTTTTTGTAAAGAACCACAAAAAGATGGGGTAAAATTTTTAATAAACGATAAAAAAGATGCTTATTTGTGTGAACAATGTGTAGATATGGCATATGAGTTTATACATGGTGGAGAAAATAAAGATGTTGATATCTCAAATTTAGACAATGAAAGTATAAAGCATATAACCCCAAAAGAGTTAAAAGATGTTTTAGATAGTTATGTTGTAGGTCAAGATAGGGCTAAAAAAGCATTTAGTGTTGGGGTTTATAATCATTATAAAAGAATATTTAAACAAAATGATGTTAAAGATGACACTGAAATTTCAAAATCAAATATTTTATTTATAGGACCAACAGGAAGTGGAAAAACTCTAATGGCACAGACTTTGGCAAGATATCTAGATATACCAATAGCAATTTGTGATGCGACAAGCTTAACTGAGGCTGGTTATGTTGGAGAAGATGTTGAAAATATTTTAACCAAGCTTTTACAAGCCGCTGATGGCGATATAAAAAAAGCTGAACAAGGTATTGTTTTTGTAGACGAGTTAGATAAAATTTCTCGTATGAGTGAAAATAGAAGCATTACAAGAGATGTTAGTGGAGAGGGTGTTCAGCAAGCACTATTGAAAATTATTGAAGGAAGTGTTGTAAATATACCTCCAAAAGGTGGCAGAAAACACCCTAATCAAGAATTTATTCAAATTGATACTACAAATATTTTATTTGTTTGTGGTGGTGCATTTGATGGCTTAAATGAAATAATTAATAGAAGAATAGGCAAAAATGTTTTGGGCTTTAATCAAGATAAAAGAACAAAAAAAGAAAATAGTAATCTAACGCATTTAGTTGAAAGTGATGATTTGGTTCATTATGGAATAATTCCTGAATTATTAGGAAGACTTCACATAATTGCAACTTTAGATGAATTAGATAAAGAGGATATGGTAAGAATTTTAACTGAGCCTAAAAATGCTATTTTAAAACAATATGAAAAGATATTTGCAATAGATGGAGCAAAGCTTAAAGTTGATGAAGAGGCACTTTTGGAAGTAGCTAGTTTAGCTATTAAGAGAAAAACAGGTGCAAGAGGGCTTAGAAGTATAATGGAAGAGATTATGCTTGATATTATGTTTGATCTGCCAGAGCTAAAAGGCTATGATGTGGTTATCACAAAAGATGTAGTAGATGGCAAAGAAAAACCAATTTTAATAAAGCAAGATATACTTAGCGAATAATAAAGGAAAAAGATGTTATTAGATACAGTTTTAGGGCTATTTTCAAGCGATATGGGTATAGATTTAGGAACGGCAAATACTCTTATTTTAGTAAAGGATAAAGGTATTATTATAAATGAGCCAAGTGTTGTTGCAGTTGAAAATCAAAAATATGGCAAACAAAAAATTCTAGCAGTAGGACATGAAGCTAAAGAGATGGTTGGAAAAACACCAGGAGATATAGAGGCAATTCGCCCTATGAAAGATGGCGTTATAGCCGATTTTGATATGACTGAGAGAATGATAAGATATTTTATAGAAAAAACCCATAAAAGAAAGATGTTTATAAGTCCTAGAATTATTATATCAGTTCCTTATGGATTAACTCAAGTGGAGAGAAAAGCTGTTAGAGATAGTGCTTTAATGGCAGGGGCTAGAGAGGTATTTTTGATTGAAGAGCCTATGGCAGCTGCTATTGGAGCAGGGCTTCCTGTGCAAGAACCAAAAGGAAGTTTAGTTGTTGATATAGGTGGTGGAACAACTGAAATAGGGGTTATATCTCTTGGTGGGCTTGTAATAAGCAAATCAATTAGAACAGCAGGCGATAAGTTTAATAATAGCATAGTAAATTATGTAAAAGAAAAATATAATCTTTTAATAGGTGAGCGAACCGGTGAAGATATTAAGATGAAAGTAGGAACTGCTATTCAACTTCCTGAAGAGCTTGTGACTATAGTTAAAGGAAGAGATCAAATAAGTGGTCTTTTAAGTAGGGTAGAACTTACTAGTGAAGATGTTAGAGAATCTATGAGAGAGGCCTTAAAAGAGATAGCAGACGCTTTGAAAACTGTTCTTGAATTAATGCCACCTGATCTTGCTTCAGATATTGTTGAAAATGGTATAGTTTTAACAGGCGGAGGAGCTTTAATTAGAGGAATTGATAAATATTTAAGCGATATAGTAAAACTACCTGTATATGTTGCAGATGAACCGCTTTTAGCAGTTGCTAAAGGAACAGGAAAAGCCTTACAAGAGATGAATATACTAAGACAATTATCAGATGAATAAACTTAAGCCAATATTATTTATAGCTATTTTTTTAAGCTTATCTATATATATTGGTTCAAATATAAAAGGAAGTATTGTAGGCATTTCAAATAATTTTGTTAGTGCTTTTAAAAATGGTAAAGAATTTATTACAAATAAAATCAATAACCATTTTTATCAAGCACAAGAAATTCAAAAATTAAGAACAGAAAATCAAATTTTAAGAAAAGAATCAACCCTACTAAATACAGTTGCAAATGAATTAAATCAAATTTTAAAAGATACAAAATCAATACAATTTTCTCCAGATGTACAAATTTCAAGGATATTATCATATGTAAATATCAGTGATTATAGTAAATTTTGGATAGATTTTAAAGGTATTAAAAAAGATGAAATTCGTGGTGCAATTTATCAAGGAAATACAGCAGGAATAATAACTCAAAAAGATGGTAATGCTGTGGCTATATTGCAAACCGATCCAAAGTCATCTTTTTCTGTTGCTATTGGTGATAGCAAAATTCCAGGAATTGCTAATGGAGATGGTAAAAATGTAGTAGTGAAGTTTATACCACAATGGCTAAAACCTGAGATTGGAGAAGAGGTTTATACTAGTGGAATGGATAATATCTTTTTTGCTGGAGTTCCTGTTGGTAAAATAAAAGAGATAGTAGACGATGACTTATACAAAAGTGCCATTATAGAACCTTATTTTAAAGAAAATATACCGACATTTTTGTATATCGTCATAAAGGAGAGATGAATGCCAAAAAGAGATGATTTTAAATCAGTGTTAGTTATAGGTAGTGGACCTATTGTAATCGGTCAAGCTTGTGAGTTTGATTATAGTGGGACTCAAGCCGTAAAAACTCTAAAAAAATTAGGTTATAAAGTAGTTTTGATAAACTCAAATCCTGCAACAGTAATGACAGATCAAGATTTTGCTGATTCGACCTATATAGAACCTATAACAAAAGATAGTATTTTAAGAATTATAAAAAAAGAAAAAATAGATGCTATTTTGCCTACTATGGGCGGTCAGGTAGCACTAAATGTTGGAATGGAGGTTTATGATAGTAAAGAAGCTCCAGAGGTTAAATTTATAGGTATTAGTCCTGAGGCGATAAAAAGAGGTGAAGATAGAGTATCTTTCAAAGAAACTATGGTTGAGATAGGAATGGATTTACCAAAATCAAGTTATGCTTATAATATGGAAGAAGCTTTAAAAGCTGCTGAAGAGATAGGGTTTCCACTTATTATAAGAGCAAGCTATACATTAGGTGGTGCAGGAAGTGGGGTTGCTTATAATATTGATGAGTTTAAAAAACTTGCTGCAAATGGTATACAAATAAGCCCAATTCATGAAATTTTGATAGAAGAGAGTTTGCTTGGTTGGAAAGAGATGGAAATGGAGATAATACGCGATACAAAAGATCAATGTATTGTTATCTGTCCTATTGAAAATATAGATCCAATGGGAATTCACACAGGTGATAGTATTACCATAGCTCCAACTTTAACTATGAATGACAAAGATTATCAAAAAATGAAAAAAGCAAGCTTTGATATAGTCCGTGCTATCGGGGTTGATTGTGGTGGAAGCAACATTCAGTTTGCACTTGATCCAAAAAGCGATAGAATGGTTGTTATAGAGATGAATCCAAGAGTTTCAAGAAGCTCAGCACTTGCTAGTAAAGCAACAGGTTATCCTATCGCAAAAGTTTCAACTATGCTTGCTGTTGGTTTTACGCTTGATGAGATAAAAGACGATATGACAGGAAGATCGGCTTATTATGAACCTGAAGTTGATTATATAGTTACTAAAGTTCCTAAATTTGCATTTGAGAAATTTGCTGGTGCAGATCCTCAGCTAGGCACTGCAATGAAGAGTGTTGGCGAGGTTATGAGTATAGGTGGAAATTTTAAAGAGAGCCTTCAAAAAGCACTTTGTTCACTTGAAAGTGGATTAAGTGGATTTGATGATATTAAGATAAGCGATACAGATTTAAGATACAAATTAAGACATGCTGATGATAAGAGAATTTTATATGTAGCTCAAGCATTTAGAAATGGTTATAGTATTGATGAGCTTTATGATTTAACTAAAATTGAAAAGTATTTTTTAAGAGAAATTCAAGAGATAGTAGATGTTGAAAACAGCATAGATATGGATATTTTAAATGATAAAGAGAGACTAAGAGAGATTAAATCTATGGGCTTTTCAGACAAAAGAATTGCCTATCTTATAAACAAAAAAGAAAATCTTGATTTAACACAAAATGATATATATTTTGCAAGGTCAAAATTTGGCATTACCCATGTTTATAAAAAGGTTGATACAAGTGCAGGAAAACTTCATACAGATATCTCATATCTTTATTCAAAAACTCCAAATGATGGGTTAAAAGATTTACCAGTTGATAATAAAAACAAAAAAGTTTTAATAATTGGTGGTGGACCAAATAGAATTGGTCAAGGCATTGAGTTTGATTATTGTTGTGTGCATGCAAGCTATGCTTTGCGTGATTTAGGAGTTACAACAATTATGTATAACTGCAACCCTGAAACAGTTAGCACGGATTATGATACAAGCGATATTTTATACTTTGAACCAATTGATTTTGAACATGTAAGAACAGTCATTGAAAGAGAAAATCCAGATGGCATAATAGTTCATTTTGGTGGACAAACACCACTTAAATTTGCTAAAAAAATTCAAATGCTTGGAGCTAAAATAATAGGAACAAGTGCAAGAGTTATTGATATGGCTGAAGATAGAGAGAAATTTAGTAAATTCATAAAAGAAATTGGTGTAAAACAACCTGTAAATGACACAGCTATCAGTAAAGAAGATGCACTTAAAAAGGCTCAAAATATAGGATATCCTGTTTTAGTTCGTCCAAGTTATGTTTTAGGTGGTCGTGCTATGAAAAGAGTTCATAATGAAGAGGAGCTGAAAGCATATATGGACGAAGCAGTTAGTGTTAGCCACCACTCTCCTGTGTTGCTTGATAAGTTTTTAGAAGATGGAATTGAGCTTGATGTTGATGCGATTAGTGATGGAAAAGATGTTTATATAGGGGCGATTATTGAACATATTGAAGAGGCTGGAATTCATTCAGGCGATAGTGCGGGAATGTTGCCACCTTATAGTATAAACAGGCAAATGATAGATGAAATAGAAGAAAAAACAAAAGATATAGCCTTAAGTTTAGGCGTAATTGGACTTATGAATATACAATTTGCCATATATAAAGATGAACTCTATATGATTGAAGTTAATCCTAGAGCTAGCAGAACTGTTCCATTTGTAAGCAAAGCAACAGGTATTCCTATGGCAAAGGTTGCTACAAGAGTAATGTGGCAAGGAAATTTAAGAGAATCACTTAAATTTTACGATACTTTTAATATTGTATACGAAGAAAAAGGTATATTAAAACCAAAGATGAAAAAACAAATTTGTGTTAAAGAGAGCGTTTTTCCTTTTAATAAATTAGTAGGCTCTGATCTTGATTTAGGACCTGAGATGAAAAGCACAGGTGAGGTTATGGGCATAAGTGACAGTTTTGAAAAAAGTTTTATAAAGTCTCAAATTTCAGCTAATAATTTACTACCTGTAGAAGGTGAAGTGTTTTTGAGTTTGGCCGACAAAGATAAAAAAGATAGTGTAGGTTTAGCTAAAAATTTAATAAAAGAAGGGTTTAAATTAGTATCTACATCAGGAACGCATAAATTTTTAAAAGAACACAATATAGATAGTGAATTAATTTATAAAATTAGCGAAGGTCGCCCAAATGTTGAAGATAGGATAAAAAATGAAAAGATTAAACTAGTGATTAATACAAGCGATAGTAAAAGCTATACAGAAGATGGTGCTAAAATTCGCGAGGGCGTACTTAGATATAACATTCCATATTTTAGAACTATAAAAGAGGCATTAGTTGCTTCTAGGTCTATCTCTACACTCAAAGACAAAACAGCATTAGAGGTTAAAAGTATCCAAGAGTGGTTAAAAGACTAATTGGTTAAATTTATACTAGCAACTATTTGGTTGCTAGTATTTTAATTTTTATTTTACATCTTATTTTTTATAAATATTATACATTATATTGAACTCTAAAATTTAGCAATTTTGAGTGAATTTTATTTAGTTATTTTAAATTCTCTACCTAGTTATCTTTTTTGTTTTTGTTATTATATTATAAGTTTTTAACAGAAGCGTTATTAGAGGATATTATCATTACTTAGGATATATTAACAACCTATAAGTCATCTTAAATTTACTTCTATTTACTCTTATTGTTTACTACCTTATAATCTTAAAATTTTCACTAAATCATCTTAAGTATTTGTAAAGAATTTCCTTAAGGTTTTAATGCTTGTTTGTTTACTATATCTGTTTTTTATTTTTGTTTTAAATTTTGATATTCTTTGTAATGCTTAGCTTGAATGGCTAGATAACAAGTGTTATAAATTATAAGACGGTAAAGATTTTAATGATAAAGTAGTAAAGACTTTAAATGATAAGTAATAAGTTATCTAAACGACGAAATAAAAATTCTGAATTGCTAAATAGTAATGATTTTGAATAACAAAATATCAAAAAGCTTTGGATTATGTTAAATAAATTAATTTTTACTCTCTTCAAATTTTGAGTAAAATATAACCGAAATTACTATAATCGCACCATATACAACCCTAGTATAAAAAGCATCAAATCCCATAGCAACTATGCCACTTTCCATTATGCCAATTATTATACTTCCAATGATAGTTCCATAAATACTCCCACTTCCTCCTTTTGCTCCAGTTCCACCTATAAAAATAGCTGCAAAAACTAAAAGCATATACCCTTCGCCTTGAGTTGGCCACCAATTTATAAACTCTAAGCTTAAAATTATCCCTGCAAGTGTGCTCATAATGCCCATATTTATAAAAAGAATATACCTGGTTTTAGCCACATTTATACCAAGCATTTTAGCAGCTTTTTCGTTATCTCCTGTAAAAAGAACACTATCTCCAAATTTGTGTCTAAATATGAAAAGATAGGTTAATAGACATATTATAATTGCCCAAAAAGCTTGCATAGGTATTTCAAATGGAGTTACTCTACCCACAAAAATCTCTTTTAATAAACCATTTGCATTTGCTAAAGACAAAGATAGCCCACTGCTTAAAACAACAGCAAGTCCTCTAAAGAAAAATTGAGTTCCAATGGTTGCAATTATTGAGTTTACCTTTATATTTACAACTAAAAAGGCATTTAATGCCCCTGCTATAACTCCAAAAAATAGAGCCAAAATCAAAGCCAAAAACATAGAGTTTGTAGTGTTAAAAGTGTATGAAAATACAAACCCTCCCATTGCCATAGTTGCAGGAAAGCTCATATCAAACTCTCCAGCTATTATAAGCGGAAGCAAACCTATACATAAAATTAAGATTATAGGAATGCTAGAAAGATAGCTAAAATATATATTTGGTTTTAAAAAAACTCCGGGCGAAAATGAGGCAAAAAGTGCCAAAATAAAGATTAAAACTAAACTTATAATTACATTTTTTTTATTCATAAAATGCCTTATACAAAGCATCTAAGCTTGAAATTTCCTCTTTTAAAAACTCACTTTTAATAAGACCGTCTCTTAAAAGAACAAATTTATCCCCAATATTAAAAGCTTGATTTAGGTTGTGAGTTATTATAATTACACTCATACCTTTTTGCTTTAATTTTTTTAAAAATCCCATAAATTTTGCAGCTTCATTTATGCCAAGTGCCGTTGTTGGCTCATCTAAGATTAAAACTTTAGAGTTAAAATGTATAGCTCTTGCTATGCAAAGACCTTGTTTTTCGCCACCACTTAAATTTAATGCTTTTGTTGTGGCATTTAGCCCTTTTCCATTAAAACCTAAAAAATTTTTTAAGATTTCATTTGTAATTGCTATCTCTTTTTTTCTATCTATTAGTCCAAATTTTGTAATATGTCTATTTGCAAAGATATTTCTATAAATTTCTTGCTCTAACCCTAAGGAGTTTTCTTGAAAAACAACCTCAATACCTAGTTTTCTAGACTCTTTTAGGCTATATCTTTTTTTGTCTATCTCTTTGCCAAAAATGCTAAATTCATCAGTTTTATCAAATTTATCAAATCCACAAAGGCATTTTATAAATGTGCTTTTCCCTGCACCGTTATCGCCTAAAAGGGCGACTACTTCGCCCTTTTTTAAGCTAAAATCAATGCCTTTTAAAACCTCAGTTTTGCCAAAGCTTTTGTGTGCATTTTTGATTTTTATCATACTTATCTTATGCCTTGTTTGATTAAAGGCTCGATCATATCAATGTTTTCTTTAGTTACAAAACCGCCACCTGTATCTACATGAAATCCAGAAAATCCATATTTTTTACTCATATAAATTTGAACTATACTAAAATATCCTTGGAAAAATGGTTGTGCATCGCCTATTATATCAACATAGCCATCTTTAATGCCAGCTAGAGTTGCAGGTGAAAGTGAAAAACCAGCAATGCTAAGTTTGTCTTTATCAAGCCCTAAGTTTTTCATAAATTGACCCATTTGTGCAGTTAACGAGCCGTGATCTATAAACGCAACTTTTGTATCAGGGTGTTTAGCCATGTAAGCTCCAAAAACATTTTGTCCAAGTGTTGCGTCTTTGTTTATTTCAGGTGAAATTTCAATATAGTCAACAACTATTCCATTTTGTTCCAAAACTTCTATCATAGCTTTTGCTCTAAGTCCGCGTTCAGGTTGGCTTAATAGCCCCCAAACTAAAGCTTTATCGCCTTTTTTTAGTTTAAGATATCTAATTGCTTCATTACCCATAGCAATGCCTGAAGAGTAGTTGTCACTTCCTGCATAACCAAAGCCTTTAGAGCCATTTTCTTTTCTTGTCTCCTTAAGTGGAGTGTCTATTGAAGTTACGTATATTCCATCTTTTATAGCTTTATCTATCAAAGGCTTGTAGATTTCATCTCCTGGATGTCCCATTACAACTATTCCATCTGGTTTTGTTGCACTATAAGTTCTAAAGTTTTCAAGCATTTTATTTGGATTCCAGTCTGAAAAATAGACTTTCAAATCCACATTTAAATCTTTAGCCGCAGCTTTTGCTCCATTTGATATAACGGTTCCAAATGCATCTCCTGCACTTCCGCCTGCATCAAAATATATAGTTAGTTTGTCTTTCGCATTTGCAAAAGAGAACGCTAGAATTAAACTAAGTAGTAGTTTTTTCATTTTTTCTCCTAAGATTGTTATTTTGAATTAAGATTATCATTATACAAAAAAATAATAAATAAACTTATATCTAATTGATAAATTATATTTTGTTACTCAGATATACAAATTTCACCATTTTTTATTGATTTTATAGTAAAAAAAGTAACTATACTAACTAGCATAATTAGACCAACAAAACTAAAAATACTACCCATTATAAACCAGTTATTATGAGTTAATTCATAGGCTTTTGAAAATGCTAAACTTGCTGCAGCTATAGGAAAAGTAAAAGCCCACCAAGATAGGAAAAATTTCATCTTTAAAAAGTTTTTATACATAAAAAGTATCAAAACTACAAAAAATATAGTTAAATTTAAAAATATATATGACATCGCATCAAAACTATTTGTTAGTTTTATATATCCAACAAAAGCTATCGCAGGAGGTGCTATAATTATAAAAAGTGTTGGCATAAACTTTTTAGCAAGCTGGTCGTGGAAGATGATTCTATAAAATATAATGGTAAATAAAATAATCCAAAAAAATAGCCCTATAGAAAAATAATACCATACAAATGGTGCGTTATTTATATCTGCAAGTGGAACAAGCAAATTTCCAACTATTGGTATAAACCAAGCGGGATTTGAGTGGTTTATTGAGAGGTTATTGTTTATCCAAAATGATACAACATAAAATGTTAAAAAGGTTTGTATAGCTAGTCCTAAATAAAAAAATGCACTATAAACAGAAGTGTTGGTTTTCCAAAAAATAGAAAGCAATAAAAGCGAAATAGAAAAAGCTGCAAAAAAGTTAATTTTTATAGGGTGAAAAAACTCCTTTTTTACCTCTTGTGGGTATTTAATTAATTTTATAAGATAAATTACCGAAATTATAAAAAATAGTGTAGTTGTAAAGTATTTTATGCACTCAAAAACTACATTTGACAGATGAAAAAAATGGTTAAGTCTTTCATAAGACATTCCAAGTCCACTAAAACCCATAATAGTTGCAAAAAACATTATAGGGAAATTTTGCAATTTTGAGACCTCTTTTTTTACTAAATTTGGTGTTTCATTCATTTTATACCTTTTAAATTATTTTTTATACAATCTTATCTATAATGTTATAATAATTTAGTGATAAAATCACAAAAGGTTGAATATGCTTAGTAAAGAAGATATTTATTTTTTACAAAAAAACTTTTTAGATAAGTTTAATTTTGAAAAAGAAGATACGGAAGAAATCATAAAAAATACCAAAAATAAATTTATGAAAAAAGATGAAATTTTATATCAAAATAGCAGTGAATGCAACGGCTATATAATTGTTAAAAGTGGAATTTTAAGGGCATATATAAGTTCAAATAAATTTAAAGAGATTACGGTTTTTGTATTGAAAGAAAATGAGCAGTGTATGTTGTGTTCTAATTGTTGCAATATGGCTACTTTTAATGAGGAGTTAAATTTGCAAGTTGCACAAGATTGTAAATTTTTACTTATACCAACTATAATTTTTGAAAAATTAAAAGCCAAATATCCACAAATTTCAGAACATACTTTAAATTTGATGTCAAAAAGGTTTAACTCTGTGGTAACCACAATGGAGAAGGCACTTTTTTCTCCACTAAATGATAGAATACTTGATTTTTTAAATAAAAATAACAAAAATAGTGTTATTAAAATCACACATCAAGAACTAGCAAACCATTTAGGAAGTGCAAGAGAGGTCATTTCAAGAGTATTGAAAGAGTTGGAAAAAGAAAAAATAATTGAACAAAAAAGAGGAGTTATAACTATTTTATAAAATTTATTGTGATGATATCACAGATTAAAATTTTGGTATTTGTTACTATACTACCAAATTTATAAATTTCAAGGAGTTTGTAGTGGTTAGTACAAAATCAAGAGTTATAAGAGTTATAATAGGACTTACTTTAATAGTTGGAATTTGGTATTTTTATAGAAGCTGGTGGGCACTTATAGGTTTAATTCCACTCGTAGTTGGTGTAACTGGTTTTTGCCCTGCATGTTATTTTTTAAATAGATGCTCTATAAAAAGAAGATAGTTAGATACATTTTATAGGGGCTATACAAACAGCCCTTATAAATTGAGATTTATCCAAATACCGATACTTCACCTTTAATTAAAGATTTTAATGTTTCATAAGTTACTATGCAAATTAAAATTAATAGTGCCAAAAATGCAAGTAGACCAATTACTATAAAAAAAGTATCGCCTGTTATTTCATAAGCTTTTAAAAAGGCTTTACAAGCAACTGCTACAGGAAAAGTAAAAGCCCACCATGACAGGAAAAATTCAAGTTTTATAAAGTTTTTATACATAAAAAGTATGAGTGCTGTAAAAAATATAGATAAGCTTAAAAATACAAAAGAAAAGTTGTCAAAATTACTTGAGAGTTTTTCATAATCTCCAAATGCAATAGATGGTGGAGCTATTGTTATAAAAAGTGTTGGCATAAATTTTTGTGCTAATTGGTCGTGAAATATAATTCTATAAAAAATAATTGTAAATAAAACTATCCAAAAAAACATTCCAATTGAAAAAAAATACCACAAATAATGAGAACTTTCTCTAGCTGCTGACACGATTACTAAATTTCCTACTATTGGCATAAACCAAGATGGATTTGATGCGTTGATTGAGAGGTTATTATTTATCCAAAATGATATAACATAAAATGTTAAAAAAGTTTGAACTACCATACCAGTGTAAAAAAATGTATTGTAGATTAGTGCGTGTTTGCTCCATAAATTTGATATAAGTAAAACAGATATTGAAAAAGCTGCAAAAAAGTTGATTTTGATTGGGTGTGAAAATTCTTCTTTAACAGCTTTTGGATATTTTATGAACTTTGCTAGATAAAAGCCACTTATCATAAAAAATAATATCGTTGTAAAATACTTTAAAATTTCAAAAATTACATTTGAGATATGAAAAATGTTGTCTAGCTTTTCATATGACATTGTAAGCCCACTAAAACCCATGATAACAGTAAAAAACATAATTGGGAAGTTCTCTAAATTTGTGATACTTTTATGCTCAACATTAATTGTAGTCATTGATTTATCCTATCATTATATAAAATCAAATAATAGTATTTAATATAATTTTAGTTTTGATAAGTTTTAGCTTTTTATAGAGTTTTAGGTTTTAAAGGTATCAAAATATTTTAAAACTATTGTTTGAAATTTTCCTAGAAATTTTATTGCTTTTATCTTGAAGTTTTTATTAAATTTATAAATAAATTGAATGTTTATTGGTTAAAATTAGGTTGTAAAAGCAACCTAATAAAATTAGAATTTGTAGTTATAACCTATATAAGCACCATAAGGTTTTGGTTTATTATCAAGACTTTTATATTTTGCAAATGCAGCCTTAACACCAAATTCAACTTCATTTTGAGAATTTATTTCATAAATTCCACCAACTTTTGCACCTATTTTCCAGCCATGTCCAGAAAATTTAAATATTTCATTTAAATCATTTTTTACTTTATATTTCATTTTAGAGCGACCTCCAAATGCACCAACAACAAATTTAAAATTATCTGTAATTTTAGGTGTGTAGTCAGCTCCAATTAATATGTCATCTGATTTTTGGGATATATATGCTCCGTCTTCAAAATTAATTTTTGCTTTAAAATTGTGAATATACTCTCCATAAACTCTATACATATCAAAGTCATATCCAGCTTTAAAACCTAATGATGCATGAGATTTTTTAAATGTAACCTTTTTTTCTGTAGGCAAGCCTGGATCTTCTATAAGCGATGTAGATGTTTTATAATACCCAGCTTCACCACCTACAAAAAGACCCTCAGCAAGCATTGAGCTTGCAACTAAAGAACTAGCTAAAATTGTTTTAACTAATACATTTTTCATTCAATCCCCTTTGCCAAAAATTAATGTGCAATTTTATCACTTTTATTATAAAGTTAACTTTAAATTTAATTTGCATAATTTTAAAATTAATTTTATATGATATAATTTTAAAATATAAGGAGTTTTATGATTTTTTTAGCACAAACTGATACAACTGCTGGTTTTTTAAGTAATGATTTTAAGGAGCTAAACAAGGTTAAAAATAGAGCATTAAATACACCTTGTATTATGACAACATCTAGCTTAAAAAAGTTAAAACTTCTAGCTAGAGTTCCAAATAGGCATAAAAATTTCATTAGAAAAGCAAAAAAATCAACTATTATATATCCAAACTTAAAAAGCATAAGAGTTGTAAAAGACAAAAAGCACAATGAGTTTTTAGATAAATTTCTGTTTTTATACTCCACTTCTGCAAATCTTCATGGAGAAAAATTTAATGAAGAGTTTGCCAAAAGTGTGGCAGATGAGGTAGTAGACAGTGAATTTTTTGAAAAAACTCCTTCAAAAATGTATAGAGTTTCAAGAAATAAAATTAAAAAAGTGAGGTAAATATGCAAAAATGTATAGAAAATTTAACCAAAAACGGATTTGAAGTTGTTGTAGTTGAAAGCTCAAAAGAGGCTTTAGAATATGCAAAAAAAGTTATTTTTAAAGATGCTGTTGTCGGACTTGGAGGTTCAATAACAGTTAAGCAAATTGGACTTTTGGATTATTTAGTTGATTTAAAAGATATTAAACTTTTAAACCAATATGAAAAAGGCATATCTTCAGAAGAAAACAGCAAAAGAAGAAGAGAGGGGTTACTTGCAGATATCTATATAACAAGCACTAATGCTATCACTAAAAATGGAGAGCTTTTAAACGCAGATGGTAGTGGAAACAGAGTTGCTGCTCAAATTTTTGGACCTAAAAAGGTGCTTTTGTTTGCAGGAGTTAATAAAATTGTAGATAATTTTGAAGATGCCATAAAAAGAATAAATGAAGTAGCAATTCCCAAAAATATAGAAAGAATAAACAAAGCAGCTAAAGAGCATGGCAAAGAGGGTAAATATAATGCTCAAAATATAGCTAATAAATTTAGCTATATTAATGGTGATGACAAAGGTAGAACTACTATAGTTTTAATAAAAGAAGAATTAGGATTTTAATTTATATACAGGATATAAATTATTTAGATTTTATATCCTGTTTTCTATTAGTTTTTTTACAACATAACTAGCTAAAAATAGTCCAAAAGTTGCAGTTACACCCATAAAACTTCCTAAATTTTTCATATCTTTTGGAAGTTCTGTGGAAAAAATGACATCAAAATTGCCTTTAAAACCTGATTTTTTAAGTTCATATCTAAATTTTCTAGCAAACGGGTCTGTATTTGTTTTCCAAATGTTAGTTATCTTTATAAGCTCAGGATTTAGGCGTTTTGCTCCACCCATAGAGCTAACAAATTTAGTTTTGTTATCGTTGTTAGTTATAATTTTGTTAGCTAGCATTACCTTAGCATTTATATCATCAATTGCATCAACTATAAAATCAAACTCGCTAAAATCAAACTTATCTACAAAATCACTATCTATTTTTGCAAAAATAGGGGTAATGTTTTCAAATTTAGCCTTGAAGACATCTACCTTTTTTTCTCCAATATTTTCACTTCCAAGCTGTCTGTTTTGATTTGTAATTTCAAAAGTATCACAGTCAATTATAGTTAAGTTTATAACTCCACTTCTATAAAGTGCTTCTATACAAGCTCCACCAACTCCACCACAACCACATACTAAAACTTTGGCATTTTGTAGCTTTTCAAAATTATCTTCAAAAAGCCATCTGCTTCTTGTAAATCTATCTATCATCTCAGCCATTTTTCCACACTTTCAAGCTCATTAAAATCAGTTAAATTTAAAGTTATTGGTGTCAAACTTGCATACCCATCAATCAAAGCCTTTATGTCTGTATTTTTGTTTTTGTTTTCATCATAGTTTATGTTCATTTTTCCAAGCCAGTAATACTCTAACCCTCTTGGATTTTTATTAAGTTGTGCGTCTGTTGTATAAAACTTTTCACCTGCACCTACGGCTTTCAAGCCTTTATAGTCATTTTTACTAACTGCTGGAATATTTAAGTTTAGAAATTTTTTAGGTGGTAAAGGGTATCCGTCTTTGAAAATCTTTTTAACAATATCTATAGTTATTTTGCAAGCTAAATCAAAACCATTTTCCTCTAAACTATTTCCTATATAAAATTGCGATACAGCAAGGGAAGGAATACCGTGCAAAACTGCTTCCATAGCAGCACCACAAGTTCCTGAATATGTTATATCTTCAGCTACATTAGCCCCATGATTTATACCACTTATAATAAGGTCTGGCTTTTTGTTAGGGAAAAGTGTGTGAAGTGCTAAAAAGATACAATCGGCTGGAGTTGCGTTATCGAGCTTATAAAAATCATCATCAATACTTATAAATCTTAGTGGTTTTGTAAGGGTTAAAGAGTGTGCACAGGCTGATTTTTCAGTGCTTGGAGCTACAACTGTAATGTGAGCTATATCTCTTAACGTTTTTACAAGTTCATTTATGCCAAGAGCTTCAAAACCATCATCATTTGTAATTAAAATTTCTTTCAAAGTTAAAAGTCCTTTTTCTATAAGTTTAACATAAATTTGTTATAATCAAATAAAAATTTCAGGAATATGATGAAGATATGATAAAAAAGAAAATTTTAATTTCAGCACTTGAACCATCAGCAAATTTACACTTAAAAAAGGTTTTAGATGAGCTTAATGAGTATGAACCAAAAGGGATATTTTCTCCTAAATTTGGAAAGCCTTTTATGAGCAGTGACGAGTTTTCAGCTATGGGCTTTGTGGAAGTTTTACCTCTTATTTTCAAAGCAAAAAGGGCTATAAAAAAGATGGTTGAATTGGCTAAGGAGTGTGAACATATTTTGTTAATTGATTCTCCTGCTTTTAATCTTCCTTTGGCAAAAGCGTTAAAAGAGGCAAATGTGAAAGCACCTATAACCTACTACATTCTCCCGCAAGTTTGGGCTTGGAAACAAAAAAGGGTAGAAAAAGTTGAGAAATATTGTGATAACTTAGCCTCAATTTTGCCTTTTGATGAAGAGTATTATAACCGTTCAGTTTATGTTGGACACCCATTGCTTGACATTATTAATGAAACAAAAACAGATTATAGCAACAATAGAGTTTTATCATTTTTACCCGGTTCAAGAAGGGCTGAAATTTCAAAATTAATGCCTATTTTTAACGAGCTTATTAAAAACTATAAAGATTATAAAAAACAGCTAGTAGTTCCACCACATTTAAAAGATAAAATTGCCCAGTTTTATGGAGATGTGAGTGAATATGAGATTTTATTTGACACCAAAGAGGCACTTTTAAAAAGTGAGTTTGCATTTGTTTGTTCGGGAACTGCTACACTTGAAGCCACACTTGTTGGAACTCCTTTTGTTCTATGTTACAAGGCAAAAAATATTGATATGTTTATAGCAAAGCTATTTGTTAAAAACATAAAACATGCAGGACTAGCTAATATAATTTTTACTTTTTGGGGTAAAAAACCACTTCACAAAGAGCTTTTGCAAGATGATGTAAATGTGCAAAATTTACTAAAAGCTCACAGGGATTGCGACTATAAAGAGTTTGCAAATTCAGCCAAAGAGTTAAGACAGTATCTCAAATTTGGTAGTGCAAAAAATGTTGCAAATTTGATAAAAGCGTAGATTTAAAAAAATCAAGTATAATTAGAATTAAAAAGGAAATTTAATGGTAGAACCCATGACAATTTATGGTTATGAAAAAATAACTGCTGAACTTAAGCAATTAAAAGAGATTGAAAGACCATATATAGTTAAAGAAATTGACATAGCAAGAAGCCACGGTGATTTAAAAGAAAATGCAGAATATCACGCAGCAAAAGAAAAACAAGCCTTTATAGAAAGACGTATAGCCGAACTTAGCGACATTATAAGTCGTGCACAGATAATTGACCCAAGTAATTACGAGCACGATAGAGTCAAATTTGGTTCAACTATAACTATTGAGGATGTGGATACGGGCGATATAAAAACATATACAATTGTAGGTGCTAGTGAAAGTGATATTTCAAAAGGTTTAGTTAGCACAAATACCCCGATCATAAAACAACTTCTAGGAAAAAAAGAGGGCGATGAAGTAACTTTAAACTTACCAGGTGGAGTCAGTGAGGTTGAAATTATCAAAATAGAATATAAAGAGATAAATTTTTAATTAATACATACCAAGTAAAAGGAGCTTTAAAAATTGCATAATAGTTATGAAATAAAAGAGGGTGCAATTTTTATAAGCGACGCTCATGAAAATTCCAATAAAGACCACTTTTATAAATTTTTAAAAGATGTTAAAAATGATAGATATGAATTTTCACAAATATTTTTAATGGGAGATATTTTTGATTTTCTAAGCTTTACAGAGTATTCAAAAAAATTTTATCAAAAAGAGATTGATTTATTAAATGAACTTTCTAGAACAAATGAAATTTATTATTTTGAAGGGAATCATGATTATAATATAAGTGGAGTATTTCCAAATATTAAGGTATTTGACATCCAAAATCAACCTGTAAGATTTAAAACCAAAATAGGCAAAGATGTTAGCATGGCTCATGGCGATATTTTTTTACCTCCAATTACAAAATATATACTTTTATTTCTAAGAAATAGAACTTTTTTAAAATTTATGAATTTTTTAGATAAAATTACAAATTTTAAAATTACAAAATCTATTTTAAAACATCAAAAAGATAAAGAGTTATATAAAGAAATGAATAATTTTGAAGAATTTGCCAAATACAGATTAAGTAAACACAAGGCAGAATATGTTATAGAGGGGCATTATCATCAAGATAAGGTTGTTGAATTTAATGATATGATATATTTTAATCTAAACTCATATGCAGTTACTGATAAAATATATCAAGCTAAATTTAAGAAAAATAGACTTTTTTTAGAGAATATAAAAGATTAATAAGATACAATGCATACCAAATAAGATAAGGATAAGAATTGATAAAACTTTGCATTTTTGATTTTGATAATACATTAATGGACGGTGAAACTATCACTAAATTTGCTGAACATATGGGTGTTGGAAAAGAAGTTGCCGATATTACAAATCAAGCTATGGCTGGAGATCTTGACTTTTTTGAAAGTTTTTCCAAAAGGGTTGCTCTTGTAAAAGGAATGAAGGAAGAAGACGCTAAAGAGTTAGCTAAGAATTTGCCTTTTATAGATGGCGCAAAAGAGATAATATCTTATTTAAAAGAAAAATGCATAAAAGTTGTAGTTTTTAGTGGTGGATTTCATATAGGAACTGATGTCGCGCAAGAAAAACTTGGATTCGATGCTAGTTTTGCAAATTATTTCCATACAAAAAATGGCATAACTACAGGTTTAGCTGGTGGGGAGATGATGTTTAATGAGTCAAAAGGGCTAATGTTAAAACAACTAAAAGGATTGTTGGGACTTAAAAAAGAAGAGGTTATGTGCGTAGGAGATGGTGCAAATGATATATCTATGTTTAAAGAAGCAGGGCTTAATATAGCTTTTTGTGCACATGAGGTGCTTAAAAAAGAGGCCACTTATGTAATAGATAAAAGAGATTTAAGGGAGATCAAAAAATATGTATAATGGAAATTTTAGTCTTTGGTGCGATTTTTTAGAGAGAGATTTTATAGATAGTGAGTTTAAAAATTTTGTAAAAGATGAAATTTTCAATGGAGCTACTTCAAATCCAGCTATTTTCAAAAATGCTATTTTAAACTCAAAAGCTTATGATAAATATAAAAATGATTTTAAAGATAAAAGTCCAAAAGAAATTTATGAGTTAATGGCTACTAAAGATATTAAAAATGCAGCCACTATCTTGCTTAAAAACTATGAAAATAGTGATGATGGCTTTGTTAGTTTAGAGGTTGATCCAGAACTTTGTAATGATGCTAATGCTACATATAATGAAGGTATTAGGCTGTTTGAAAGTATAAATATGCCAAATGTTATGATAAAAGTTCCTGCTACTAAAGAGGGTTATGTGGCTATGGAAAAACTTATAGCAAAAGGGGTTAATGTAAATGCAACTTTAATTTTTTCACCAGAGCAAACACAAGAGTGTTTATTGGCTTTGCAAAATGGAACAAAAACTTTTAAAAATACACATAGTGAACAAAAATTACCACAAGCTGTTATAAGCGTATTTGTTAGTAGGTTTGATAGATTGTTAGATGAAGAGATGGTAAAAAATGGCTTTAAAGCAGGTCGGATTGGAATTATGAATGCTTCTAAATGCTATAATTTAATCCAAAAAACTAACCAATGTAATGTTAGAGCCTTATTTGCAAGCACGGGCGTAAAAGGAGCTAGCTTAGAGCCTAGCTATTATGTAAGTGAACTTATGTATAAAAACTCAATAAACACAGCCCCTTTAGATACAATAAAAGAATTTATAAAAATAGATAATAAATTAAAACAGCCATATTCAGATAGTCAAATAGATGCTTTTTTTGAAAAAATAGGTAGTTCTATAGATATGGATAAAGCCTATGCTTTTTTATTGGAAGATGGATTAAAACAATTTAAAATAGCATTTCAAGAAATTTTAAAATCACTAAAATAAGAGATGAGGATATTGTAATGATGGATGAAAAAGAAATTAAGCTTGCAAAAGAAAGGCTAGATAAATATCTTAGATTTTTAATTGATCATGGTGGAAGTGATTTACATATAAAATCAGGATCAAATATAAGAGGAAGAATAAATGGTGATATTTTTAAATTAAGTGAAAATAATCTCTCAAAAGAAGAGATAATTGGTATTATGAGAATTATTTTAGGCGAAAGGTTTTTAGTTTTAGAAGAAAAGAAAAATTTAGACTTTACTTATATCTTAAATAAAGAGTATAGATTTAGAGTTAATGTATTTTATCAAATAAGCGGTATTAGTGCTGTATTTAGAGTTATACTGTCAAAAATTCCAACTATAGATGAGTTAAAATTGCCTAAAGTATTAAAAGATATATGTGATACTTCTATGAGAGGATTAATTTTAGTTTCAGGACCTACAGGAAGCGGTAAAACTACAACAATAGCTAGTATGTTAAATAGGATAAATAACATTAGACCAGCTCATATAATAACCATTGAAGATCCAGTTGAATATATTTATGAAGATAAAGAATGTATTATAAACCAAAGAGCAGTTGGACAAGATTGCACAAATTTTGCAGATTCTTTAAGGGCATCTTTAAGGGAGGATCCTGACATTATATTTGTTGGTGAAATGAGAGATCTAGAGACAATTGAAACAGCGTTAAGGGCGGCTGAAACAGGGCATTTAGTTTTTTCAACTATCCATACTATAGATGCTAAAGAGACAGTAAATAGGATAATTTCTATGTTTGAAGTTTATGAACAAGAAAGAATTAGATTAGCATTAGCTTCTGTTTTAGAATCAGTAATATCTCAAAGATTAATCTCAACTAAAGATGGTTATAGAAGACCTGTTGTCGAAGTACTTCGTAAAAATGCAAGAATTAAAGAGATGATAATAAGCAATAGAGCTCATGAAATTACTGATGCTATTAAAGATGGTAGAAATACATATGGTATGCAAACATTTGATCAACATCTTTTAGATTTATTTAAAGAAGGGGCTATAACAAGAGAAGAAGCACTAGATAAAAGTACAAATAGAGGAGATTTAGATATAGATATAAAAAATGTAATTATGTCTAAAAAAGAAGATGATAAATTAAAAAATTCAAAAGAATTATATTGTGATATTGATATTGCATTAGAGGATATTGATTAAAAATTTATATTAAATTTAGTAATAATAATATATAATTACCAGTTATTTATTTTTTAAGAAAGGAAAATGATGTTAGAAGGTATAATTAGAGAGAGTATCGGTAAAAAGTCGGCAAAGACTTTAAAGAGAGATGGTTATCTAATCGCTAATATCTATGCTAAAGGCGTTGAGAATATTAATGCAGCTTTTAAAGTTAATGAGTTCATAAAACACGTTAGAGATAAAAAAACTTTAGCTTTTGATATAAAAGTGGGAGATAAAACACATAAAGTAGTAGTTGAGGAGTATCAAAAACATCCAGTAACAAATACTTTAACCCATGTTGACTTAAGAGTAGTGCTAGATGATGTTTTATCAAAATACTACATTCCTGTTAAAACAAAAGGATCTGCAATAGGACTAAAAAACAAAGGTGTTTTAGTGCAGTCTAAAAAAAGACTTCCAGTTCAGTGCAAAGGCAAAGATTTGCCAAATGAGTTTTTACTAGATGTATCAGGTCTTGATACGGGTGATTCTATAATAGTAAGAGATATAGAAGTTCCAGCTGGAGTTACCATCTTAGAAGGTGATAATGTTGCTGTAGTTGGAGTGCTTGCTGCTAAGTAAGTATAATGATTTTAGTTGTTGGTCTTGGAAATATTGGTAAAAAGTATGATTTAACAAGACATAATATAGGCTTTATGCTTATAGATAAAATAATTGATGATGCTTATATAGACATTACATCTTCAAAATTTCAAGGTGAGCTTTATAAAAAGGGCTCACTTCTTCTTTTAAAACCACATACTTTTATGAATTTAAGTGGAAATTCCGTAAAAGCTGTTAAAGATTTTTATAAGCCAGAAAGAATCATAGTTGTACATGATGATTTAGATTTAAATTATGGGGCTGTAAGATTTAAAAAAGGCGGAAGTAGTGGCGGGCATAATGGCATTAAGTCTATAGATGGTTTGATAGGAAATGATTATGAAAGAGTTCGACTTGGTATAGGTAAAAGTAGTAATTCCGCTATAGACCATGTTTTAGGTAAATTTAACGAAGATGAAAAACAATATTTAGAGGAGTTTTTAACACACTCAAAAAAAGCTGTTTTAGAACTTGTGAAAAGCGATTTAGCAACTGTTAGAAACAGTTTCACTAGAAAAGGCATATAATATGCCAAAATTATACTCAAGATATTTAGCCATTGTTTATCTAAAATATTTTTTTATTCTTTTTATAGCACTAGAGTTTTTTTATGTAAGTATAGATATCTTAACCAACTTAAAAGACTTTCCAAAAAGTGCAAATTTGGCTGTGTTATATTTGCTTTTTACAGCAGCAAGTGCTATAGCTTATATACTTCCTTTAAGTTTAATATTTGCTATGATTATAGCTAAGATAAATATGATAAGAAGTAATGAATTAGTAAGTCTTTACTCTCTTGGAGTAAGCAAAATTAAGCTTATAAGAACACCATTTTTTATATCTTTAGTGATAACTTTTATATATGTATATTCAAATACAACTGGGTTTGCATATGTCGATGAGTACCGAAATAATTTAGAAAATTTTAATAACATTGGAAAAGTTAGTAATAGTATGTTTTTAAAATATGAAAATAAATATATATATATAAAAAGACTTAACTCTCAATCAAATGCGGCTAGCGACATTAGAATTCTTAGCACAAACAAAGATAATTTAGAGACAATCACATTCGCTAAAAAAGCAAACTATGACTCAGAAAAGTGGAGTTTTTTTGATGTGAATTTAGTTACATTTCCATCTGATTTAAAACTTGGAGCTAAAGGACTAAAACAAGAAAAAAAAGATAAATTTTATGATTTAAAAGGATTTAATCCCTCATCAATAGAAAAAATTTATAATAAATCAAATACATATTCAATAAAAGATGCAATTAGTTCTATAAAAACCTTTAAAAATCAAGGCATTAATATTGATGGGATAAAAGCAAATTTATATAGTCTTATTTTTACACCATTTTTTGCACCTATTATGGTTGTAATTTTATTTTTTTATCTACCTGCTACGGGCAGATTTTTTAATATAGCATTTTTAAGCTTTATATTTTTTATAACAACACTTTGTTTGTGGGGAGTGCTTTTTATCCTTACAAGATTTTCTTTGACAGGAGTTATTGCTCCAGAAATTGGCATAATTATGCCAATAATCCTTTTGGCTATATTTTCTGTATGCTTGCTTTTTAAGAAAAATTAACGCTTTTTAAGTAAATTTTTAGTAAAATCAAATTTTATTAAAAAGGTTTATAGAATATGAATTATGAAAATTTAGCAAATACTTATGGAACTCCTTTATATATTTACAATTTTGATGAAGTAAAATTAAGATATTTAGAATTAAAAGAGTCTTTTTATGCAAGAAAATCTCTTATTTGTTACGCTGTAAAAGCAAATTCCAACTTAAGCCTATTAAAATACTTAGCAAATTTAGGTGCTGGGTTTGATTGTGTTAGCTATAACGAAGTTAAAAAAGCACTTTTAGCAGGAGCATTGAAGTACAAAATTATATTTTCAGGTGTAGGTAAAAAAGATAGTGAGATTAAAAGCGCTTTAAAAGATGATATTTTAATGATAAATATTGAAAGCTTTGCTGAGCTTAATAGAGTTGAAGCAATAGCTAAAGAGTTAAATATAGAAGCAAGAATTAGCATAAGAGTAAACCCAAACATAGATCCTAAAACACATCCTTATATATCAACAGGATTAAATGAAAATAAATTTGGTGTTAGTATTGATGAGGCAAAAAGAATGTATATCAAAGCTAAAAATAGCAAATTTTTAAATCCAATAGGCATACATTTTCATATAGGAAGCCAGTTATCAGATATAAAACCAATTCATGAAGCAGCAAGCATTGTTGCTAAACTAATGAAAGAGCTTAAAACTTTAGAGATAGATATAAAATTCTTTGATATAGGTGGTGGTATCGGCGTAAGATACAAAGATGAAAAAGAGATTAACCTTTATGAGTATGCACAGGGGATTTTAGCTGCACTAAAAGGTCAAGATGTAACAATAGTTTGCGAAATAGGCAGATTTTTAGTATCTAAAGCGGGGGAGCTTTTAACAAAAGTTTTATATGAAAAAATAAATAATAATAAGAGATTTGTTATTGTAGATAGTGCAATGAACGATCTTTTAAGACCTAGTTTATATGATGCATATCATAAGATAGTTGCTTTAAATGGCAATGATGAGCTTTTTAATTGTGATATAGTTGGTCCTGTATGTGAAAGTGGAGATTTTTTAGGTAAAAATAGAGAGCTTCCAAATTTAAAAAGTGGTGATTTATTAGTAGTAAAAAATGTAGGAGCTTATGGCTTTTCTATGTCAAGTAATTACAATTCAAGACTTAGGGCTGCTGAAATTGCCATAATAAATAATAAAATTAAACTAATCAGAAAAAGAGAAACATTTGAAGATTTAATAGCAAATGAGGTGGATTTGTTGGGGGAAGAATGAAAAATATAGATGAGTTAAGAGAGTCTATAGATGCGGTTGATAACGAAATTATAGAGCTTTTAAGTAAAAGAATGGAGTATGTAAAAAAGATAGGTGAAATAAAACAATCATCTGGGCAAAACATATATAGACCAGAGAGAGAAAGGGCGATTATAAATAGACTTACTAGCCTAAATTTAAGAAATTTAAACAAAAAAGCCATAGAGGCTATATTTTTTGAAATATTTTCAATTTCAAGAAATATAGAAAAACCACAAACAATAGCTTTTTTAGGGCCATATGGAACATATTCGCACCAAGCTGCCAAATCAAGATTTGGTTCTATTAGCTCATATATGCCACTCTCAAACATCGAAGCAGTTTTTAAAGAGGTTGATAATAAAAATGCAAAATATGGAGTTGTTCCTATAGAAAACAACACAGAAGGCGGAGTTGGAACTACGCTTGATTGTCTTAAAGAGTATCCAAATGTTCATATTGTGGCTGAAATTTATATGGATATACATCACTCTTTTGCTAGCAGTTGTGAAAATTTAGAAAATATAAAAACGATATATTCTCATCCACAAGGGTATAATCAATGTCTTAAATTTTTAGAAGATCACGATCTTATGAGTACTAAATTTATAGCTACAAAATCTACTGCACTAGCTGCAAAAGAGGCTTATGAAAACAAAAATACAGCTGCTATTTGCTCACATATAGCTGCAAATTTGTATAATCTACCGATCATGTTTGAAAAGATTGAAGATAATTTAGCAAATAGAACTAGGTTTTTAATTTTAAGTGATTTTAAAAATGAAAAAACAGGAGATGATAAAACATCTATTATGGCACAAACAGACCACACTCCAGGGGCGCTTTCTAATCTTTTAAATATGTTTAGAAATGAAGGTATTAATCTAACTAAATTAGAGAGTAGACCTATCAAGAAAAAAGATTTTAAAACAATTTTTTATATAGATTTTGAAGGGCATATTGATGATCAAAAAGTAAAAAATATTTTAAATTTAGCTGAAAAAATAGGCAATGAAATAGTTTGGCTTGGTAGCTACTTAAATGGAGATAAGATATGAAATTTAACAAAAACTTAGAAAATATTGAAAATTACGAAGCAGGAAAACCAATAGAGCTTATAGTAAGAGAATTTGGCATTAAAGAAAAAGATGTAATAAAACTAGCAAGCAATGAAAACCCTATGGGAACTAGTAAAAATGTACAAAAAACTATAAAGAAAAATGCAAACAAAGCTCATCTTTATCCAGATGATAGTATGTTTGAGCTTAAAAAAGCACTTGCAAAAAAATATGAAGTAGATTTAAATAATATAATAATAGGCTCAGGCAGCGATCAGATAATAGAGTTTGCAGTTCATGCTAAGATGGATGAAAATAGTGCTATTTTAACTAGTGGCATCACATTTTCTATGTATGAAATATACGCAAAGCATCTTGGGGCAAAAATTTACAAAACAACTTCAAAAGAGCATAATTTAGAAGAGTTTAAAGAAATTTACGAAGCACACAAAGATGAAATTGATATTATATTTTTATGTATTCCAAACAATCCACTTGGAGAGTGTTTGGATAAAGAAGATGTATATAAATTTATAAAAGAAGTTGATGCAGATACTTTAGTTGTAGTAGATGGGGCATATAATGAATTTGCAAAATTTAAAGATGTAAAAAAGGGAATTGATGTAAGAAATTTAATTTTTGAATTTAATAATGTTTTATATTTAGGAACCTTTTCTAAGCTTTATGGGCTTGGAGGAATGAGAGTTGGTTATGGTATAGCAAATGAAAATATAACGAGCAATCTTTTAAAGCTAAGAGCACCTTTTAATGTAACAACTATAAGTTTAGAAGCTGCAAAAGAGGCCTTAAAAGATAAAAAATATATAGAAAAAACACTTAAAAATAACCTTAAAGAGATGAAAAGATATGAAAAATTTGCCAAAAAACATAATATTAAGATAATAGATAGTTATACAAATTTTATAACATTTATCTTCAAGGATAAAAACTCAACAGAAATTTATGACAATATGCTTAAAAAAGGGATTATATTAAGAGATTTAAAAGGTTATGGTATAAATGCCATTAGGATAACTATAGGACTACCTTATCAAAATAAACTAGTCTTAAAGGAGTTAAAAAATACTTTACAAATTATAGATAAAATGCAATGAAGGTATTTGAAATATAGGTGTAGATAATGGATATTAAAAATAAAAATATAGAAGAGTTAAAAAGTCTTTGTCAGGATATTAGAGATAGAATTTTAGAAGTAGTTAGTAAAAATGGTGGACATTTAAGCTCTAATATTGGTGCAGTTGAGATAATTGTAGCTATGCATTATGTTTTTGATTCAAAAAAAGACCCATTTATATTTGATGTTAGCCACCAAAGCTATGCACACAAGCTACTAACTAATAGATGGGAAGAATTTAGTACGCTTAGGCAAATTAATGGTATTAGTGGATATACAAAGCCAAATGAGAGCAAGGAAGACTACTTTGTTGCAGGACATAGTTCAACCTCTATTTCACTTGCTGTTGGTGCAGCAAAAGCCATAAAACTAAAAGGTGAAGATAGGCTTCCTGTGGTTTTAATAGGCGATGGCTCTATGAGTGCTGGTATGGCATATGAGGCAATTAATGAGCTAGGAGATAGAAAATACCCCTGTGTTATAATCTTAAATGATAATGAAATGTCTATCTCAAAGCCAATTGGGGCTATGAGTAAATATCTATCACAACTAATGGCAGGACAAAGTTATCAAAAATTTAAAGCAAGAGTAAATAAGCTTTTAGAGTATGCTCCCGATTCTGCTGCGTATTTGGCAAAAAGATTTGAAGAGGGTTTTAAACTTATAACTCCTGGTATGTTTTTTGAAGAGCTTGGACTTGAATATATAGGACCTGTTGATGGACATAGTATAAAAAGTTTAATAGACTCTTTTGAAATAGCTAAGAAGCTTAACAAACCTGTAATAATTCATGCTCAAACATTAAAAGGTAAAGGATATGAAAAAGCTGAGGGGCACAATGCTTCTTGGCATGGAGTTGGACCTTTTAATATAAAAAACGGAGAGGCTATTAAGAAAAGTAGTAGGAAAAATGCAACTAAGATATATTCAGAAAATTTATTAACTTTAGCTAGTAAATATACAAATATAGTTGGAGTTACAGCTGCAATGCCCGATGGAACTGGAATGAATCTTTTGATAGATAAATTTCCTGATAGGTTTTGGGATGTTGCAATAGCTGAACAACACGCAGTAACATCTATGGCAGCTATGGCAAAAGAGGGTTTTAAGCCATATATTACTATATATTCAACCTTTATGCAAAGAGCTTATGATCAAGTTATCCATGACTGTGCTATTATGAATTTAAATGTTGTTTTTGCTATGGATAGAGCCGGGATTGTTGGAGAAGACGGAGAGACTCATCAGGGAGCTTTTGATATTAGTTATCTAAATGCAATTCCAAATATTTCAATGTGTGCCCCAAGAGATGAGCAAAGTTTTAAGGAAATTTTAGAGTATTCATATATCCATAAGGGACCTTTAGCTATAAGATATCCAAGAGGTTCATTTCATTTAGAAGATGAGATTGCTTCTAAAAAAATTGCATTTGCAAAATCGGAACTTCTTGTAGACAACAAGGCAAATATTAGCTTCATAGGATATGGAAATGGTGTTGGAAAAGCATATAAAGTAATGCAGCACCTAGAAGATATGAAGATAAATTTGTTTGATTTAGTTTTTGCCAAACCTCTTGACAAGGAATTTTTAATAAATTTAGCAAAAACATCTAAAAAATGGTATGTGTTTAGTGATTCTGCAAAAAAAGGTGGAATTGGAAGTATTTTATCTACATTTTTGCAAGAGAATAAAATTTTTGATGTTGAGATAGTATCTTTTGAGTATGAAGACTCTTTTATTTTCCATGGTAACTCAGAGCTTGTTGAGAAGAAATTAGAGATAGATGTTGAGGGAATTGTTAAAAAAATATCAAATAATAAAAAATATTAGATAATATTAACTTTAATTTAAAGGCTTTTATGGTAGACTTAAAGAAAAAAGGAATATAAATGAGTCACATAGAGCTTTTAAAAGAGCATGGATTAAAAGCCACACACCAAAGACTTTTAATCCTTAAAATTTTATCTCGCTGTACTCATCCTACTATTGATGAGCTTTACGAAACAATAAAAGAAGAGCATCCATCTGTATCGCTTGCAACAGTTTATAAAAATTTAAATACTTTAATAGATGAAGGCATAGTCTCAAGACTAAGCATATCAAATCAAAAAGTCAAATTTGATATAAACGAAGAGCCGCATATTCACATTATTTGTAAAAATTGCGGAGAGGTTTATGACTGCGACAAGCAAACTGCACTTATTGATGAGTATAAAGAGAAACTAGAAAAAAATATTGGTGAAAAAATAGAAAAGATAAGTGTTGTCGTAAATACAAATAATTGCACAAAATGTAAAAAATAGCTTAAACTTTAAGTATAATTTGTTAAAATACAAATAATATTTAATGGAGGTAAGTTGTGAAAATAGGACAGAAATTTTTACTTGAAAATGTCGATATATTTCACAGGCTTACCAATTATAAAATTGAATTAAATAAATTTCATATAGAGTATTTTTATCTACAATTAGATGAAGATATAAAAATAGCATATAAAAAAGAAAATCTTAATTATTACTGTATTGTAGAAAATAAAAACGAAACAAATAAAGATAGTCGTAATATAGTTTTAAAATCTAAATATAAAAAGGCTAAAAAAAGTAGAATATCACAACTTATAGTTAAAGAAAGATATAAATTTGTTGTTGATGAAATTAATTTCGATCTTGATGTATATCTAAGAAATTTATCAGGACTTATTATATTAATAGCAGAACGTGGTAGTATTAACGGTGATATATCTATTGAAAATAGAAAAATATTTAAGGATTTAAACTTAAAAGAGATAACTGATGATGAATGTTTCAGTACCGAGAATCTAGTCTTATGGGGAAATCCAAACATTAACTTCAATTTTGCACAATCTTTATTAGCTATAAAAAAAAATCCCACTTTTAAACTAAATTTTCCTGGATATATCGATGCTTATGATGGTTTTAGACTAGCATTAAATCAAAATGTTTTTAATATACTAAGAGCTAAAGAAAGCTATATTGAATATAGTGAATTAGAAAATCTAAAAAAGCTAGAAATACTATTTTTGCAAAATATGAGCTTGCTTATAATATCAAAAGAGTTATTTGAGAAAGATACGTATAACGATCTTTTTCAAAATATAAGAGAAATTTATATAAAGATAAAAGATAGATATGATGCAGAAAAGAATATAAAATATTTTCAAAAACGAGACAATACTGAAAATATAGTAAAAAGTTTAAAATTTGTAAAAGCAAAACAATATTCAAATAATTTTTTAAAATCAAGCGAATTTACTGATTTTTTATTAGATTATGAGATTTTTTTAACTATTAACAATAATTTTTATAAAAACAGAACAACAGAATTAAAAAGGTTTGTAGTAAATTATATTTATAATAAAGTTTCCAAAATAAAAGATAAGTTAGAGTATATTAACGAGGATTCTATAAACAGAGGTATTTATGAGTGCAAGCAAGGGCTAATGGAATTTGAAACCGTTTTAAATATTTTTAATAGTATATTTGATTTAAGCATATTTAAAAAAACTCTTAAAAAAGTTAAAAAACTAAATAAAAGCCTTATTAAATTAGAATATAAAGATGAACTACATAAAATAATAAATATGTACGATAAGGGTGACATAAATAAAAGTTTAGATGTGTATAGAAAAAATACAGCTATAGATATTTTTAAACATAGAGAAAAATTTTTAGACAACAAAGATAGTTTTATTAAAAGTTTAAATAAAATTGAAAATTTAATAAAAATATATTACTAAAAGGGGAATTTATGGATAAGCAAAGCAAAATCATAGATATGTTTAACAAGATAGCGCCAACCTATGATAAGGCAAATCGTGCTATGAGTTTAGGAATGGATGTTGGATGGAGGAAGGTTGCCTGCTCATATATTTTATCAAAATATATAAATAGAGATCTTTCTATAGTAGATGTTGCTTGTGGCACAGGAGATATGGTCGGTTTGTGGGCTAGTATGGCAAAAGGTTATAATGCAAATCTAAGTAAACTTATAGGGGTTGATCCAAGTAGCGGAATGCTGCTAGAAGCTAAAGCTAAATTCCCAGAACATGAATTTATAGAAGCAGATGCCAATGATCTTACTTTGGAAGATAATATTTTTGATGTTTTAAGCATTAGTTTTGGTATTAGAAATGTGGTTGAAAGAGAAGAGGCTTTAAAAGAGTTTAATAGAGTTTTAAAAATTGGTGGATACGCTGTTGTATTAGAGTTTACAAAAACAGATAGAAGAGGATTGTTTGATATAGCACGCGATACATATATAAAAAAAGTTCTTCCAAAAATTGGTGAGTTTATATCAAAAGACAAAGAAGCATATGAGTATTTACCAAATTCTATAGACACATTTTTAAGTAGAGAAAATTTTATAGAAGAGTTAAAAGGGGCAGGTTTTGAAATAGAGCATATAGAAAGCTTTAGTTTTAATGCCTGCACTCTATTTGTGGCTAAAAAAATTAAAAATCTATGATTTTAAGTGTAAGTGAACTTAATGAACAAGTTAAGTCTTTACTTGAAATAAGCTATGCAAATATAGAGGTTAAAGGCGAAATTTCAAGACTGACTAAAAACCAAAGTTCAAAGCATTGGTATTTTACCCTAAAGGATGCTAAAGGCTCTATAAGTTGTGCAATGTTTAGATTTAATAATCAAAAGATTAAATTTGATGTTGTTGATGGTATGGAGGTGGTTGTTAGCGCAAAAGTAAGTTTATATGTGCCTAGTGGCTCATACCAGCTTATTGTAAACTCTATGAGAGTGGAGGGAGTTGGTGATTTAGAGTTGGCATTTAACCAACTTAAAGAAAAACTTGAAAAAGAGGGGCTTTTTGATTTAAAATATAAAAAAATCCTTCCAAGTTTTCCAAAAAAAGTAGCTATTGTAACAAGTATAACATCAGCTGCTTATCAAGATATTATTAAAACTGCAAGACATAGGTATAATCTTTGTTCAATACACACCTACAACTCACTTATGCAAGGTGATGAAGCTGCAAATTTCATTATCCAAGCTTTAAAAAAAGCAGATAATAATAATTATGATGCAATTATTATAGCAAGAGGAGGGGGAAGCAAAGAGGATTTGTGGTGTTTTAATGACGAAAGACTTGCAAGAGAAGTTTTCGCCGCTAAAACCCCTATTATAAGTGCTATAGGACATGAGATAGACTACACTATACTTGATTTTGTAAGTGACCATAGAAGCGCTACACCAACCGCAAGTATAATTGATTTAATGCCTGATAAAGATGGGATTATTCAGTGGTTGGACATAAAATATATAGATTATAGAAACGAATTATTAAAGAAATTAGAAAATAGAACAAATAGATTAAAAAATTTAAAATCAAATTTTAAAAATGTAGCAATTGGTAAAAAAATAGAGCTTAATCTGTTAAATTTAAAAAATTCAAAACAAAATTTTGAAAATCTCTTTAAAAACAAAATTTTAAAACTCGAAAATGATCTTAGAACAAAAGAGTTAATATTAGAAGAAAAAAATCAATTTTTTAAAATAACTAAAAATTTAGTTCAGATAAAAAAAGATGGTAAAATTATCAATTTAGATTGTTTAAAAAGTGGCGATGAGATTAGTTTGTATTCTCAAAATAGCAGCAAAAAAGCAGTTATAAAATAAGGAGAAAAAGTGGATAGAGTTATAAATTTTAATGCAGGACCAAGTGGAATTCCTTTGGATGTTTTAAAAAAAGCACAAGAGGAGTTTTTGAGTTATCATGGGCTTGGATATTCAATAATAGAAGCTTCACATAGAACCCCAATTTTTGAAAATATACTATTTAATGCAAGAGATAAAATCAAAAAATTATATGGGTTTAGTGATGATTATGATGTATTATTTTTACAAGGCGGTGCCTCACTTCAATTTGTTCAAATTCCAATGAACCTTTCAACGGGCAAAAAAGCCGAGTATATAAATACAGGCGTTTGGACAACAAAGGCTATAAAAGAAGCCCAAATTCAAGGCATTAACTATGAAGTTATAGCAAGTAGTGAGGATACAAATTTTGATAGAATTCCAACTAGCTACAAGACAGATGATGAAGCGGATTATCTTTATATCTGTTCAAATAATACAATCTATGGAACACAATACAAAGAGTTTCCAAAAACAAAAGCACCACTTGTGGTAGATAGTTCAAGTGATCTTTTTTCAAGAAAAGTAAGCTTGGATAATATTGGAATTTTTTATGGTGGTATCCAAAAAAATGGAGGTCCAGCAGGTGTAACAATGGTTGTTATAAGAAAAGATTTGGCTGAACGAGTTAGCGATAAAGTTCCAAATATCTTAAGGTATAAAACTCAGATGAAGGCTGATTCTATGAGCAATACCCCAAATACATTTGGAATTTATATGCTTGATCTTATGCTTGATTGGATTATAGAAAAAGGTGGGCTCGATAAGATAGCTAGTTTGAATGGTGAAAAAGCAAAACTACTATATGGTTGTATTGATGAGTTAGATGGTTTTTACAAAGGGCATGCACAAAGAAATTCAAGATCAATTATGAATGTTAGTTATAATATAGTTGCAAACAAAGAGCTAGAGCCTAAATTTGTTAAAGAGGCTATGGAAAATGGTATGATAGGATTAAAAGGACATAGACATCTAGGCGGAATTAGGGCTTCTATTTATAATTCAGTTAGTTATGAAAATGTTGAGGTTTTGGTTGATTTTATGCGAGAGTTTGCTAGAAAAAATGGGTAAATTTTAGTAATTTTATATTTTGGGTATTATGCAATTTTTAATACTCAAAATATTAATTTGTTTAGTAATATTATAAAATTTAAACAAAATATTTTAAACAAGCAAAATATTATACAGTAATTTATAGCCAAAATAAGCTAATTAATTTTTATAAGAAAGATCACTTAGAAGTCATGAATTTTTACTTACATTACAATGATAATTAGCAATATGCAATAAAAAGAGTTAAGAGATAATAATTTTACTTGCATGGGGATTAATTACTAATTGCTTATATGAATTAAATAAAACTATGTTTAGGTTAAGTAATATTTATTTTGTTAAGTAGCTTAAAATAGATAAATAAAATTTGATTATGTATAGTAATTAGTACTTGCAAATATGGCATAAAAAAAGAAGTGAAATTTTTTAATATTTTCTTTAATTAAAATTTGATGTCAAATTCCACCAAATTTAAGCAGTGCCGAACCCCAAGTAAAGCCACCGCCAAATGCATCCAAAAGCATTAAATCACCTTTTTTTAGCCTTCCACTTTCATAAGCATCATTTATAGCCATGGGAATTGAAGCTGAGCTTGTATTGCCATATTTTTGAACAGTAACGATGCATTGTTCATCTGTTAGTTTTAATTTCTGTTTTACTGAGTTTATTATTCTTAAATTTGCTTGGTGAGGAATAAAAAGATCTATCTCTTTTGGACTTATCTCATTTTTTTCTAAAATATCAATTACATCTTTTGTTAATGTATTAACCGCGACTTTAAATACCTCATTGCCTTTCATATGTATAAATTGTAAATTTTGATCGACCATTTCATGTGTTGCTGGGTGTATAGAGCCACATCCTGGGGTTGTTAGAAGATCTGCATATTCACCATCGCTTGCTGTATGGACATCTAAAATACTATTATCATCTCTTGCAGAAATAACAGCAGCACCAGCCCCATCACCAAATAAAATGCAAGTAGTTCTATCTTTCCAATTAACAATTGAACTCAATTTTTCAGTACCGATAATTAAAATATTTTTTTTAACACCGCTTTCTATTAAAGATTTTGCTAGTTCAAGTAGATATATAAAGCCTGTGCAAGCAGCACTAATATCAAAAGCAGTAATATTTTTAATGCCAAGTAAATTAGAAATTTTACAAGCAGTTGATGGCATGCAAAGATGATCGGGGCTTATGGTTGCGCAGATAATGCAATCAATATCTTCATTTTTAAGCCCAGCTCTTTTGATGGCTATTTTACTAGCTTGATAGCCAAGATCACTTGTTGATTCATTTTTTGCTATGTGTCTAGTTTTAATTCCAGTTCTTTGAGCTATCCATTCATCATTGGTATCCACCATTTTTTCAAGATCACTATTTGTTAATATCTCTTTTGGCACATATGCGCCTATGGATATCATTGATGCTTTTTTCATATAGCTTCCTTTGATTTGGTTAGGCTTAATTCTTCTAGTCTTTTCTCAATAACAGAGTTAATATTAGAATTTGCAAATTCCAATGCTTGAAAAATAGCATTTTTAATAGCTTTTGGACTACTTTTACCGTGACTAATGATGACGCAGTTTTTAACTCCCAAAAGAGGAGCACCACCATATTCGTCATAATCTGTAGCCTTTTTAACCCTTTTAAATACATTTTTCATTAAAATAGCTCCCGCTATTGCTATCAATGAGCCTTTTACCTCTTTTTTAATGAGCTTATTCATAGCATCAGCTACACCTTCTGATGTCTTTAAGACAATATTTCCTATAAAACCATCGCATGTAACAACATCTACAGAACCATCAAAAATTTGATTGCCCTCTGCATTTCCCACAAATGTATCTAATATTTTTAACATTTGGTGTGCACCTTTTGTGGCGCTATCGCCTTTGCACTCTTCTTCACCATTTGAAAGTATAGAAATTTTAGGATTTTTTATTTTCATTATCTCTTTTGCGTATGCTTCACCCATAACACCAGATTGAAAAATGTGCTCTGATTTTGAATCAACATTTGCACCTACATCTAAAACTAAAGTTTTAGTCTCTTTTGAGGTTGGCATCAGTGTTGCTATAGCAGGGCGAGAAACATTTTTTAACCTACCGATTTTAAGAGTAGCAAGACTCATAGTTGCACCGCTGTGACCAGCAGAAACCACAGCCTTGCATTCGCCATTTTTTACAAGCTCTATAGCTTTATAAATACTAGTCTCTTTTTTCTTTAAAACATTAGTGGCGTCGTTTTTCATCTCAAATACTTCATCTGCTTGAACAAAGGTTACAAATTTTTCAAGCTCATTTGGGATAAGTGGCTTTAAAATATCAGTTTTTCCAACTAAAAAAGCATGGAATTTTCTCTCTTTTAAAGCACTTATAACACCTTCAGCTATTGGATTCGGGCCAAAATCTCCGCCCATAGCATCTATAGCTATTTTAGTCATTAGTATTCGCCAGTTGTTTTGTTTACACGATGTGGTATTTTCCAGCTGCCATCTTTATCTCTAACAGGTACCGGAAGTGTTACTTTATAGTGTGTTCTTCTTTTTGCTGCACGAGTTTTACTGACTCTTCTTTTTGGAACTGCCATTATTTTTCTCCTTTATAAATTTTACAATTATCACAATAAAAATAGTCGCTTTTATAGGCTTCTACTTCACTATGCAAAATATCTTTTATGTTAATATTATTATCAAAAAACTCCATAACATCTTCAAGTGATTCTTTGGAGTCTTTGTAAATTCCATCGCTTATAATAAGCGCTATGTTTTCATTTATATTAATATTTAAATCACTTCCGCAACTATCGCAAATATGTTCAAATGTGCCAAAAATAACACCTTTGCAATTCACTAGCTTACTATCTATTCTTTTAAGATTACCTTTAAAAATTAAGTTATCAACCTTTAATTCAAAAGAGATAGGTTCTTTTGATATTTTGCTAAAAGCTATATTCAAATTTTATAATATTTCTCTATTTGAAAAGAAAAATGCTATTTCAATTGTTGCATTTTCTAGACTGTCACTTCCATGAACTGCATTTGCATCAATGCTATCGGCAAAATCTGCTCTTATTGTTCCAGGAGCTGCCTCTTTTGGATTTGTTGCGCCCATAAGTTCTCTGTTTTTAGCAACTGCGTTTTCGCCTTCTAGTATAGATACAACAACTGGACCACTTGTCATGAACTCAACTAATTCTCCGTAGAAAGGTCTATCTTTGTGAACTGCATAGAAAGCTTTTGCATCTTCTGTTGATAATTGAATTTTTTTCATTGCTGCAATTCTTAAGCCATTGCTTTCAAATCTGTCAAGAATTTTACCAATAACACCTTTTTTTACTGCGTCAGGCTTTATAATAGATAAAGTTTGTTGCATTAAGTCTCCTTAAATATAATTAAATTTTAGAAATTTATAAGATAGTGATAATATCAAATTTTAGGTTAAAAAATTATAAAGCCCAAAAATGAGCTTTATAATTATGTGTGTATTAATCTACAGCTGGTGTGTCGCCTTTTCTTAAGTCATCACCGATTTCTTCTCTATGAGGTTGAGAATCAACTACTTCATCCCAAACTATACAACCATCAGTTGGACAAGCGCTAGCACAAGCTGGCTCATCATTGTGTCCTACACATTCAACACATTTATTTGCATATACATAGTATATATCTTCACCGTTTGGATTATCTGAATCATCTACAATAGCTTCAACTGGACACTCATCTATACAAGAGCCACAGCTTATACAGGTATCTGTAATCTTTACTGCCATTTTTTCTCCTAAATTAAATTTTAAATAGGTTAATATAATAACATAATGCTATTTAATAAAAATTAAATTATTCAAAAGTTTTAAATAAAGAGCGATTTTATCTTAATTTAAAGTTATATGGATATAATTTCGTAAATAATAAAATTTATTAAGGAGAATAATATGGTTGTTACTACAAAAGCAAAAGATTTCACAGGTACAGCAGTGCTTGGTGATAATACAATAGTTGAAGATTTTAATCTTTATAAAAATATAGGCGAAAAAGGTGCGGTAGTATTTTTCTACCCAAAAGACTTTACATTTGTATGTCCTAGTGAGATAATTGCATTTGATAAAAGATATGAAGAGTTTAAAAAAAGAGGAATTGAAGTTATAGGCGTTAGTTGCGATAATGAATTTACTCACCTTGCTTGGAAAAACACACCGATTAACCAAGGCGGTATAGGTAAAGTTAAATTTCCACTTGTTGCTGATATGACTAAGCAAATTGCAAGAGATTTTGATGTTTTATTTGAAGAAGCAGTTGCTTTAAGAGGCAGTTTTTTACTAGATGCTGATGGAACTATTAGACATGCAGTTGTTAATGATTTACCACTTGGAAGAAATATTGATGAAATGGTTAGAATGGTAGATACAATGCTATTTACAAATGAACATGGCGAAGTTTGCCCTGCTGGTTGGAATAAAGGCGATGAAGCTATGAAAGCTACTCCAGATGGTGTTGCTGACTATCTTGGACACAATTCAGACAAGTTATAATAAATAATCTAATACTAAAAGCTTACGGTTTTATTTCCGTAGGCTTTTTTAAATTTTATACATTATAAATCTATCTAATTTAATATATAATAACCTTAATTCATATTTACTCAGCCTTAAGATAGTTTGCCTATCAGATATTTTTAAATTCTAAAAAATATTTTAATAGTATTTTTAGTTATAATACTAAAAATAAATTTTAAAGGTAGAGTATGCAGACACTACAAGAAAGTTTGAAATATTTTTTCTTGGGCATTAAAGAAGATAAAGAGCCATATCTATATGAAAACAAAGACTTAAATACACACGCTACCATAATAGGTATGACAGGAAGTGGTAAAACAGGACTTGGTATAACTTTGCTTGAAGAAGCTAGCATTGATAATATCCCTTCTATCGTGATAGATCCAAAGGGAGATATGACAAATTTGGCTTTAACATTTCCAAATATGCAAAAAGAGGACTTTTTACCATATATGGATAAGGATGAGGCTAATAACAAAGGTAAAAGTATTGAAGAGTTAGCACAAGATAGTGCAAATTTATGGCAAAAGGGCATTAGTTCAACATATCAAAGCATTGATAGGATTAAACTTTTAAAAGATAGTGTTGATGTAAATATATACACACCAAAAAGTAGTGCTGGGCTTGGTATAAGTTTGCTTAGTGATTTTAAAGCACCTATGGGGCTAGATAGTGAAGATTTAAACAACTATATTTTAGCTATAACAAGTTCTATTTTATCGTTAGTTGGAGTAAATTCTGAAAATTTAACATCGCCTGAGATTGTTTTAATTCAAAATATATTTTTACATAATTTTAGTGCAAACAAAAATGTATCAATTACTGATTTAATTCACCAAATAGCAAAACCACCATTTGATAAAATAGGCGTTTTTGATGTTGAAACTTTTTTCCCAAGTGTAAAAAGGATGGAACTTGCTATGAAGATAAATGGGCTTTTAGCAAATCCAAATTTCAAAGCATGGTGCGAGGGTGAAAGACTTGACATTTCAAAAATGTTATTTACAAAAGAGGGCAAAGCAAGATGTAATATCTTTACTATTTCTCATTTAAGTGATAGCGAAAGAATGTTTTTTGTAACACTTCTTTTAAATGAGATAATTCGTTGGATGAGAAGCACAGAAGGAACTAGCTCTCTTAGAGCCATTTTGTATATGGATGAAATTTTTGGATTTTTTCCACCAACTTCAAACCCCCCTTCAAAAACTCCAATGCTTACACTTTTAAAACAAGCAAGAGCTTATGGGATTGGCTGTGTACTTTCTACTCAAAACCCTGTTGATTTAGATTACAAAGGGCTTTCAAACATAGGAACATGGTTTATAGGTCGTCTTCAAACATTGCAAGATAAAGAAAGAGTTATAGGCGGGCTTAGTGACATTAGTGGTAGTGAATTTGACAAAGATAGCTTAATGAAACTGCTTTCAAATTTAGAAAAAAGAAAATTTCTAGCAAAAAATATACATAAAGATGGTCTTAGTGTGATTGGAACGAGATTTGCACTAAATTATCTTAAAGGACCATTAAGTAGTGAACAAATTAGCAATCTAATGAGTGGTAAAAAATCACTTCAAACTGCGATTAGTTTTAGCTCATCTTCAAACTCAAATAAGCCAGTTATATCAAAAGACATTAAGGAGCTATATAGTTACACAAGCTCTTTGAACTTAAAACCATATCTCTTTGCAACTGCAAAAGTTAGCTACGATGTCAATAAAGCTAAATTTACTAAAGATGTAAATCTGGCATTTTTACTTGAAGATACGTTTAGGGTAAATTGGGAAGAAGCTAAAGAAGATTTAGTTAGAACTACTCAGACTAAAGAGGAAGAGGGTAGTAAATTTACAAGTTTACCAAGTTATATTGCAGGGGCTAAGAATTTAAATGAACAGATGAAAGATTTTAAAGATTACATTTATAGAAATATTAAATTAGAGCTTTTTAGTGCTCTTGATACCTTATCAAAACCCGGTGAAAATAAAGATCAATTCTTGTTAAGACTTCATGATAAATGTAATGAAATTTTAGAAGAAGAAACAATCAAATTTAAAGAGAAATTTGACAAAGAAAAAGAAAAAATTCAAATAAGACTAGACAGAGCTATTAAAAAACTAGAAAAAGAAAAAGCTGATGTGAGATCTAAAGGGCTTGATGCTATTATAAACATAGGAAGTGCAATTTTAGGGGCATTTTTTAGTTCTAAAACTATAAGTAAAACAAATGCAGGAAAACTAGCAACTAGTGCTAAAAGTGCGGGTAGAGTTTTAGATGAGAGGGAAGACGTAAGACTAGCGCAAGAAGAAGTTTATAAAATAAAAAGTGAATTTGAAGAGCTTTTAGAAATCGAAAAGGAGAAATTAAAAAATCTAAAAGAGACTTATAATATAAGAAAATTAGATATTAGAACAGTTGAAATTCAAGCTAAAAAAAGCGATATATTTAATGAAGAAATTGCTCTTTTATGGAAAAGTTAGTAAAATTTTAGTAAAATTATAGATTGATTAAATAAAAGGTTATAGATGAACGCAAATATTATAATGTACATAATTGCCTATCTTTTAGGCTCAATTCCTTTTGGATTGCTTATAGCTAAGTATTTTGGAAATGTTGATTTATTGCACTCAGGAAGTGGTAGTATAGGTGCTACAAATGTGCTTAGGGTTTTAAAAGAAAAAGATCCTAAAAAGGCTAAGATATTTGGACTTATTACCATTTTATGCGATGCACTAAAAGGACTTTTACCGATAATTATCGCTAGTTTTATGGGTTTTGATATAAATGTTTTATGGACTATGGCAGTTTTAGCTATTATAGGGCACTGTTTTTCAATATTTTTAAAATTTGAGGGCGGAAAAGGTGTTGCTACAAGTTTTGGAGTGTTTTTGTTCTTTTTGCCTATTGAAGCACTTATAGGTATAGTTGTTTGGCTTTTAGTTGGTAAGTTTTTGAAAATATCAAGCATAGCTTCACTTAGTGGAATATTCTCTTTTGTTTTGCTTAGTTTTATTCTTCATTTTGATATGGTCGGTATAAATACTCACGCACCGATATTTTTTATAGCCTTTATAATTGTTTATAAACATATTCCAAATATAGTTAGACTAATTCAACGCAAGGAAGATAAGGTCGCATAATGATAACTGTTTTAGTTGAAAATTTAGAGTTTAAAACAATTATAGGGATTTTGGATTTTGAGCGAAAAAAAAAGCAAAAAATTATAGTAAGTGTTAAATTTCAAGCAGGTGAATTTATAGATTATGCAGATGTATGTAAATATATAAAAAAAAGCTTTAAAAAACAAAAATTTATGAAAGTTGAGGATGCTTTAGAGTTTTTTGAAGCTAAATTTAAGAAAAAGTATAAAAGTCTAACCTATTTGCATATTAAAATAATGAAAAAAGAGATTATTAAGAGTGCTTGTGTTGGGGCTTCATTGGAAAATTATTTTAATTAAACTTGAATTCTTCCTTAAAAACAGATATAATCTAATTAAAATTTAAGTTAAGGAACGTTAATGAGAATATTAATAGTTGAAGATGAAATCACTTTAAACAAGACTATTGTTGAAGGACTTCAAGAGTTTGGATATCAAGCAGATAGCTCAGAAAGTTTTAAAGATGCAGAGTACTATATAGGCATAAGAAACTATGATTTAGTTTTGGCAGATTGGATGTTACCTGATGGCAATGGTATTGATTTAATAAACATTGTCAAGCAAAAAAGCCCTAGAACTTCTGTTGTGATTGTTTCTGCTAAAGATGATAAAGAGAGCGAAATAAAAGCACTAAAAGCAGGTGCTAACGATTATATAAAAAAACCATTTGATTTTGATGTATTAGTTGCTAGAATCGAGGCTAGGCTTAGATTTGGTGGAACAAATGTTATAGAAATAGAAGATCTCATAATTGACCCAGATGAAGAAAAAATTACATATTTAGGAAAAGAAGTAGAGTTAAAAGGAAAACCATTTGAAGTTTTAACACACCTTGCTAGACATAGTGATCAAATAGTAAGCAAAGAACAGCTTTTAGATGCTATATGGGAAGAGCCTGAACTTGTTACACCAAATGTTATCGAAGTAGCGATAAATCAAATTCGTCAAAAAATGGACAAACCACTTAATATCTCTACAATCGAAACCGTTAGAAGACGCGGATATAGATTTTGTTTTCCCAAAAAAGTTTAAGATCTAAATTTATATTACAATTAGCATCTGCTTCGGCAATGCTAATTATAATATTTTCAACTATGTTATACCACTATATTAAGGTTAATATTTTTGAAAATGTGGTGCAAATTTTAAACCAACACGCTATTAAAATTTCACAAATTTATGAAATTGATAAAGAAATAAGCAGTTTTTATAGCCAGGATTTAGGACATAGTATAGTAACTACTAATATTATAGAAAACAAATATGATTTGAAAAAGCCTAAGTACCTAAAAACAGAGCTGGAAAATAGAACATTTTTAGAGCTGCAATACCCCGTAAAATCAGATCTGATTGTTTTAAAAACAGACACCACATTTTACGATAATATTGTATCTCAAATCTTAGTTGATATAATCATAATAAATGTAACAATGTCTTTGCTTATTATTTTTTATGCTATGTTTTTATCTAGAACTATACTCCTTCCTATAAAAATACTTAGTAGAAGATTATCAAAGTTGGATGAAACCGTTCTAACGCATATAGATGAAACAAGTATACCTATTGAGTTTAAGCCATTGAGCAAGGGTATAAATAGATTAATTGATAGAATTCATACTTTTATGGAGTATCAAAAAGAGCTTTTTATAGGAATAGCTCACGAACTTAAAACCCCGCTTGCTGTAATGAAAACAAAAAATGAAGTAACACTCCTAAAAGACAGAGAAAAAGAAAAATACATAGAGGCTTTACAGAACAACAATAACTCTATAAATAATATGAATAAGATGATAAGTTCTATCTTGGAGATAGGCAGGCAAGAAGATGCGCAATTTGAACCTGCTGTTAAAAAAGATATAATAGCATATCTTAGAGAAATTTGTACAAATTTTCAAATTCTAGCAAAAGCTAAAGGGCAAAATATAAAAACGGATCTTAAGCCAGTTGAGCTATATATGAATATACAGCCACAGCTATTTTTACATATTTTGCAAAATTTCTTACAAAACGCTATTAAGTTCTCAAAAGAGGGCTCAAATATATATGTTAAATCAGAAGCTAGAAATAAAATTTTAAAAATATATGTTATTGATGAAGGCATTGGGATTAATGAAGATGCAGACCTTTTTGCACCTTTTAAAAGATATGGAAATGAAGGCGGTGCTGGTCTTGGGCTATTTTTAGCAAAAGGGGCGGCACAAGCTATGAATGCAAAAATTAGTATAAAAAATAGAACCGATGGTAAAAGCGGAGCGGTAGCCAAGATAGAACTTCCTATTGATTTGCGGAATTTAGATAAAAATTAGGATAAATAGATGTCAAAAAAAGTAGCAGTTATTGATTTAGGCTCCAACTCCATGAGAATGGCTATATTTGAACGCACAAGCAGGCTGGGCTTTTATACACTAGGTGAATATAAGATAAAAGTAAGGCTTGGTGAGGGCTCATATAGTGAAAATGGAGTTATATGTGATGAGGCTATGGATAATTGCATTGAGGCATTTAATGAGTTTAAAAAGATTATTCAAAAATACAAAATTAATAAAGTTTTAGCTGTTGGAACATCAGCATTAAGAGATGCTTCAAATAGAAATGTGTTTATAAATAGAGTAAAAAAAATAGGCATTAATATAAAAGTGGCTGATGGGGATATGGAGGCATATCTTGGAGGAATTGCAGCCTCAAATTTGCTTCCAAGTTTTAAAAGCGCGACTACTATAGATATAGGTGGTGGCTCAACAGAGCTTGCTCTTTTAGAGGATGGAAAAGTAGTTAAAACCATATCTTTAAATCTTGGAACAGTAAGACTAAAAGAGCTTTTTTACGATAAAGAGAATCTAGATGGGTTAGATAAATTTATTGATGATATTATAAAAAATGTGCCAAAAGAATTTAAAAATCAAAATATCATAGCAATAGGCGGAAGTCTAAGGGCGATTTCTAAAGCTATTTTAAGAATAGAAAACTATCCACTTGAAACAATACATGGATTTTCATATGAGTATTCTAAATATAGCAAATTAATAAATGAAATTTCAAACTCTAAAGCTACTGAACTGGTTAAATTTCCAATTAAAAAAGATCGATATGACACCATTAGAGGTGGAGCTTTTATATATAAAAAAATAGTTAAACTGTTGAAAGGTAAATATATACAAACTAGTGGTGCTGGAGTTAGGGAAGGGGTATTTTTAACCAATTTAATTGGTAAAAACTCTAAATTTCCAGCAGGGTTTAATCCAAGTTTAAAAAGCCTAGAAGATAGATTTATAGCAGTTAAAAGACCAAATATAACTAAATATGCTAGTAAAATTTACGATGCATTGTATCCGCTTCATAAAGTAGACAGTGTCTATAAAAAAGATTTAATAACTGCTTCAAAGCTTTTAAATATAGGGTTAAGAGTAAGTTTTTATTCAAGACATTTACATTCAAGCTATATTATACTAAACTCACTTAATTATGGGTATACACATAAGCAAAAAGCCCTAATAGCAACTATTATTAAGTTAAATGGTAAAAAAAATATAAGTGAAGATGAATACACTAAATATGAAAAGTTGCTACCATCTAAAAAAGATGTAATTTGGCTTAGTTTTATACTTAAATTAGCTAAAATTTTAGATGAGTTAAATAATAAAAACATAAAGCTATCTTTTTCTGACCACATTTTAAATATCTATGGAATTAAGGACGATCTGTTTATAAAAAATGGGATAAAAGAGATACCAAAACCAGGTATCTTCGCGATATCATTTAGCTAATTTACTACATTTTGATACAATACAAAAAATAAATTAAAGGATAATATAATGCCAATGCTAGACAGTTTTACAGTTGATCATACTAAAATGAAAGCGCCAGGAGTTCGTCTTGCAAAGACTATGAAAACTCCAAAAGGCGATAGCATAAGCGTATATGATTTGAGATTTTGTAATCCCAATAGAGAGATTATGGGTGAAAAAGGGATGCATACATTAGAACATCTTTTTGCAGGTTTTATGCGAGATCATTTAAATAGTAGTGGCGTAGAGATTATAGATATTTCTCCTATGGGTTGCAGAACTGGTTTTTATATGAGTGTTATTGGGGTGCCAAAAGATAAAGATATAATCAATGCTTGGAAAAACTCAATGCAAGATGTATTAGCTGTAAAAAGCGAAGATGATATACCTGAATTAAATATATATCAGTGCGGAAGTTGCAAGCTACATAGCCTAAAAGAGGCTCAAGATATAGCTAGGAATATTTTAAAAAATGAAATAAGAACTATTGACAACGAATCTATAAAATTAGAATTTAATTGAATATTCTAATTAAAATAAGGAATAAAATGGAATATAAGAAAATACTAAAAGAGATGTTTGTTATGCAACAACACCTCAACAATGAGACAAATGGATTAAAATGGGAAGAGGGTTACACTAACAAAGGAAAGCTAATAAGCTGGAAAAGATGTATTTATATGGAGTGTGCTGAGCTAATTGATAGTTTTGCTTGGAAACATTGGAAAAATATAGAAGAACCTACCAATGAAGAAAATGTTGCAGTTGAGATAGTGGATATTTGGCATTTTATAATGAGCTATGTTTTGGAGCAAGCTTATCCGCATAAAGATATAGATTGTGTAGTTGAAGATGTTGCTTCTGTTAGTGGTTTTGGCGATTTTTGTATAGACCCTTATGATATGAGTGAGTATAGTATATATGAGATTATAAATGATGTTGAGATAATTATACACGATACTAGCGGCTTTAACTTTGAGATACATAATCTTTTAACAAACTATTTTAGACTATCTTTAAAATGTGGTGTAAATTTGCACAAACTCTTTGAAATTTACATTGGAAAAAATGTTTTAAACAAATTTAGACAAGATAACGGGTATAAAGATGGTAGCTATAAAAAAGTTTGGAATGGCAAAGAAGATAATGTTGTTATGAGCGAAATACTAAAAACAGGTATTTTAAAAGCCGATGATATATATCAAAAACTAGAAGAAAATTATAAATCACTAAAATAGACTAAAGTTTAAATTACACATATTTTGAATTATCAATGTTAAATTATATTGATAATTCAACTTTATTATGATAGAATGAAATTCATTACATAATAAAGGATTTAAAATGAGACAATACGAAACATACAAATGCGAAAAATGTGGAAATGTAGTTGAGGTGCAAGAAGTTGGCAATGGCGGAAAGCTAACTTGTTGTGATGAAGAGATGACTCTTGTTACTAAAAACTTAACAGAAGTAAATTTAATGAAAGCCTTTGCTGGTGAGTCAATGGCTAGAAATAAGTATGATTTATATGGTGATTTAGCAAAAGAGGCAGGGTATCATGCGATTGCTAGACACTTTTATGAAGCAGCTGAAAATGAAAAATGGCATGCTAGAGCCGAGTTTAAGGCATACCATGAATTAGTAGGTTCTCCAATCGATAAAATGGATAAAAATTTATTAGATGCGGCAGCTGGTGAAAGATATGAACATGAAACTATGTATCCAAATTTTGCAGAAATTGCTAAAGAAGAGGATTTAAAAGCTATAGCAAGACTATTTACAGCTATTGGAAAAGTTGAAGTTGAGCACGAAAGAGAGTATTTAGAACTTAAAGACATGCTTGATAAAGATGGTTTCTTTGAGAGCGAAGAGGAAGATGTTTGGGTTTGTGAAGTTTGTGGACATGTTCACAGAGGTAAAAAAGCTCCAGGAGCCTGTGCGCTTTGTAAAGCACCAAAAGAGTATTTTAAAAGAGAATTTCTTGGCTAAAAAATTTGGTGGAATTTCCACCAAATTTCATAACTAAACTATATATACAAATATTCAAAATAAAATTTCAGATTAAATTCTTATATATTCTTAATATTAAGCAAAAATTGATACAATTATCCCTTTAAAAGGATGGATATATGAACGATTTTAATAAACTTTTAACATATGCAAATGAAAATAAAAAAGAATTAAGCGCTTTATATGATGATTTAGACAATGATTATATAAAAAAAGCATCAGATATATGTGGATTTAAAAATCCAACGAAAGCACAAAAGATAGCGATCTTAAGAAGAATAGTAGATTTAAAAGTAGATCCTTTGCTAAATGAGCTTGAGAAAAAAGGTTATAGTGAAGATGAAATTTTAAACTTAAGAGATGAAATGTTTGATTTTACAGCTCTTGTTCATGAAAATTTACATAGAAATTTAATATTAAAAGCAAAAGAAAATAGAGTGTTAAATGAATTCAATTTAGCACTTATTGATGGGGTTCACAAGATAGGTCTTGTTATGAACAAGCTTCAAAAAGAGTGGCAACACTCTGTAGTGGACAAAAATGTTAAGAAATTCTCAAAGATGAGTAGCCCTAAAGAGTTTATAAAAGAGAACAAGTTATATCAAAAAACCCCAAGGGGAGAAAAGTGTGATAGAGCTTATGGGGTTGTAGAGTTTAGTGAAGATGGTGCAGTCTTAAAACCATACGCATCTTTTTTTAAAGAGGGGTTTGTGGATTTAGAAGCTGAGCTTGATAACCTAATAGATAGCTTAAATTTATATGCAATAAATATAGAAGAGAAAAACTATATAGAGTATTTTAAAAAACTAAAAGCTGCATTTATGGATACAAATAATGAAACCATAATATCGTCATGGAGAGACGCTGAAATGGCGTGGATGAATGTAAAATCAGAGCTTCAAGTAGGACATCCACTGGAATATTATGAAGATGCCTATACACATGCAGTTGCTTTTGAATGGGATATAAGGCTTAAAGAAGATAACAAATTTAACGAAGAAGAGTTTAAGAAAAATATTAAGAATAGCTTTGATGAGATCTGCAGTAAAATATCATCTAGCAATGAAATCATGAAGTCAATGGTTCATTCAAATATAGACAAAACTCAGCTTTATATCTCAACACCTATGATATATTATGGTGCTGAGTTAGATGGTCTTTTTAGTGCTCAAGTTGTTCCAAATGATGAGTTTGTAAGTGGCAACTCTGGCAAGAAAATATTTGCCTTTATAAACCATGTTTATAAAAGTATAAAATCAAGGCCATATATGAAAATAAGCAGTGAAGTGTTTGAAGAAGATTATTTAGAGTATGGACGAGAGATATTAAAAAAGAAACCTGAAATTTGGAAAAGAGTTTATGAAGTGAGTACAATTGGTCATGAGTTTGGGCATATGTTTTTTATAGACTATGACACAGAAGAGCTTATGAATAGAAGTGGTGTTTTTAAATTTATAGAAGAATACAAAGCAACTACAGGTGGGCTTATAAACTTTTTTTATAATGAAGAAGATGATTTAATTCTTCCTGTTTTTGATGATTTGATTAGAAGAAGTGTTGGCCTCATATCTTGGCAAGAGGTTGAGAGTGTTAGAGCGTATTATTGCGAGGCATTAATTCACTTAACTCTTCTTTTTGAGAGTGAGGTATTGGAATTTAAAGATGGTAAATTAAGAGTAGATTTTACAAAAGAAGGCTATGAAAGATTTAAAGAAAGATGTATGCAAAACTATAAACATCTAGCTATCATGTATGATAAAAAAATGGATGCTAAGGTATTTCTAGATGGTTTTTGTGAATTTATGGGTAATTCTTATCTTCCAACTCATTCTAAAACAAAAGAATTTGTTGAGTATTACCATGATTTATACAAAAAAATAGGAAATGAGGTAGAAGAGTAGAATGCTACTCTTCTTATTTTACAATTCAACTAATAAAATATTTAAATTAAGTTTTTTTGATAATTTTATAATCTCTTCTTGTGTTTCATCTGTTATTGGCAGCACTATATGGTGACCAGCTTTAAATCCCAAGAAAAAGTTATTTTCACTTTTTGCTAGTTTATTTAGTGTGCTAATTTCAAATATCTCACTTATTTTTGGTTTTTCATCCGGTGAAAATGAGATATTGTTTTTATCTATTTTTAAGTTCATCTCTATATTTGATTTAGGAGTATTTTGGATCGCTTTATCTATCTGTTTTTTGCATAGTCTTTTGTAATATTTAGGATAAAAAACAAGCCATAAGATTGCTAAAACTAGTGATGTTATTGATATCCAAGGAACTAGTTTAAAAAAACCATCTAGTATTAAACCAACCAATATAAACTCAAATGGTATAGCATAAAAACTAACCAACTTTTGCTTTTTTGCTTTTTTGCTGTGGTTAACCATAAATTTTTGTAAATTTATAACATCTTTATCTGTGATTCTTATTTTCATCAAGAGCTCCATTTTAATTTTTTATATATTCTATCAGAAATTTGCAAGTAGCTTGTAAATTTAGTAGAAATAAATTTTCACTTAAACTATATAATAAGCTAGCTAAGTTGGCTTATTTCACTTTTTTATCAAGAAAAATAGGTTATAATATTGCTCATTTTAAAGACTGAAAGGGAATTTAATACTTATTTGAAATTTTATAAATCAAATAAGTATTAAAAATATTTCTTATAATATATAATATTATAGTTATTTAAGCTTCAAGAAGGATGCTATTATGAAAAATCTATTTAGTTTAAAAGGCTTTGGACCTTTTATAGTTGTAATGTTTATCAATGCAATGGTAGATTTAGGGCATAAAATTACCATTCAAAATATATTAATTAAAAGCTTTGAGGGAGATGAATTAGTAATATTAACAGCGATTGTAAATTTACTAATACTACTACCTTTTATAGGTCTTTTTTCTATTTCTGGATTTTTAAACGATAAATTTTCAAGAACAATCATAACAAAATATGCAGCTTCAACAGCCATAGCTTTTACATTTATCATATCTATAGCATACTATTTTGGACTATTTTATCTTGCATTTTTTATGACATTTCTTTTGGCTGCTCAAAGTGCTATATATTCGCCTGCTAAGTATGGACTTATAAAAACAATTGTTGGAGAGAGCAGGCTTGGTGCTGCAAATGGTCTGGTTGAAGCAGTTACGATAACTTCAATACTTTTATCATCGCTACTATTTTCTGTAATTTTTGAAAAATTTGCAGGAAAGCTATCTTCTCCTGAGCTTATCATGCAGTCGGTTTGGTTCATAGGTGTTATTTTATTTGCATTATCTATCTTAGAGACATATTTTGCATTTAAAATACCATATTTTAAACCAAGTAATCAAAATAGCAAATTTGAGTTTAATAAATATATTAAATTCAAATATTTTAAAGAAAATATAAATATAGTTTTTAAAGATAAAAGTATTTTGCTTTGTATTTTAGGTCTTTCATTTTTTTGGGCTATTTCTCAGCTTGTAATTGCTGTATTTCCAGCGCATTATGAAGCAATCACTGGTAAAAACAATGTCGTAACAATTCAGCTAATTTTAGCAGTTAGTGTAATAAGTATAGCTGCTGGTGCATTTTTTGCAGGAGAGAAAAGTAAAAACCATATAGAGATAGGGCTTGTTCCATTTGGAGCATTTGGTATGTTTTTATCTTTAGTTTTGTTCTCATCTGCCACTTCGCCTTTTTATATGGCTTTATGCACTGCGATGTTTGGATTTAGTGGAGGTATTTTTATAGTACCACTTAGTGCAAAAATACAATTTTTTGCAGAAGAGAAAAATTTAGGAAAAACTTTAGCGGGAAGTAATTTTATACAAAATATATTTATGGTTTCTTTTTTAATGCTAACAATACTGCTAACTAGTTTAAATGTTAGCACTAAGCAAATTTTTATAACTTGTTCTATAGTTATTTTTATCTGTGGAATTTATGCTATCAAATCACTTCCGCATCTTTTCGCAAGACTTTTAATAACTCCATTTTTTAAATTAGGCTATAGAATTAGCATAAATGATGTAACAAACATACCTAAAAAGGGTGGAGTGCTTTTACTTGGTAATCATGTAAGCTTTATTGATTGGCTTATAGTTCAAATAGCCTCTCCAAGACCTATTAAATTTGTTATGCATAGAAGTTTTTATGATAAATGGTATTTAAAATGGATATTTAAAATTTTCAAAGTCATTCCAATTGGCGTTGGTTCTACAAAAAGTGCATTAAATAGTATGAAAAAATATTTAGAAAATGGCGAAGTTGTTGCTCTTTTTCCAGAAGGTCACATAAGTTATAATGGACATTTAGATACATTCCAAAAAGGGTATGAGCTAGGTGTTAGAAATACCGGTGCCTTAATAATTCCTTTTTATATAAGTGGACTTTGGGGCTCCACTTTTTCAAGGGCAAATATTAAAAAAAATATACCAGGAAGTAGAAGACATGTGGGAATTAGCTTTGGAAAGCCACTAAGTGACGATACCTCTGTAAATAAATTAAGAAGTGAAGTTGTAACATTGTCATATTCGGCTCTTGAAAAACATTTAGAAGATACAAGACCAGCACACTATAATTGGCTAAAAACAGCAAAAGCTGATCTTTTTAAAGAGAGCATTGTAGACAGCACTGGACTTAAACTAAATAATCTCAAGCTTCTAACGCTTGTTTTGGTTTTTGTTAAGCAGTTCAAAAAAGTGTTAAAAGATGATAAAAATGTTGGGATACTTCTTCCAAGCTCTGTAATGGGAAGCGCCGTCAATTTAACGCTATCCATACTAGGCAAGATAAATGTAAATTTAAACTACACTTTATCTACTAAAATTTTAGAGGTATCTGTGAATAAAGCTAAAATTGATCACATTATAACTTCAAAAAAATTTATAGAAAAACTTGCTTTAAAGGGATTTGATCTATATTTTTTAGAGAATAAATTTATTTATTTAGAAGATGAAAGCAAAAATATAAAACCTATAACTAAAAAAATATCATTTTTACAGGCTTTATTGATGCCAAGAGTTTTAATAGAAGAGATATATTTTAGTTATGTAGATATAAATGATGAAGGATTTATACTTTTTAGTAGTGGAAGCGAAAGTACTCCAAAAGGGATTGTTTTAACACATAAAAACATAATGGCAAATATAATCCAAGTTTATACTTTGTTAAATAGTGATAAAAATGAGGTTTTATTGGCAAGTCTTCCGATATTTCACTCTTTTGGCCTTACCATTACAACACTATTACCACTTAGCGAAGGCATAAAAAGTGTTCATGTAGCAGACCCAACTGATGCAAAAAGTGTAGGAGTTATGACAGCTAGATATAACGCTACAGTTATATTTGGAACATCTACATTTTTTAGAATATATGCAAAAAGTAGAAAATTAATACCTTTAATGTTTAAAAGTGTTAGAGTAGCTGTTTCTGGTGCTGAAAAATTGAATGAAAGGGTAAAGCAAGAGTTTAAGTATAAATTTGGAATTACCATATTTGAAGGATATGGAACAACAGAAACTGCACCTGTTATTAGTTGTAATGCTCCAAATATTTTAGAGCCAAGTAGCTTAAGAGAGCTTGTTTTTTCAAAAGATAAGAGCGTTGGTATGCCACTACCTTTTACAATAGTTAAGATAATTGATAGAAATACCTATGAGACCCTTCCAGATGGTGAAGAAGGGCTTATAATAATAGGTGGTGCCCAAGTTATGAAAAGCTATTATGAGGATGAAGGAAAAACAGAGCAAGTTATGCAAATTATTGATGGTATAAGATACTATAATACAGGTGATATTGGATATATTGATGAGGATGGATTCTTGTTTATAACAGATAGATTATCAAGATTTGCTAAGATTGGTGGGGAGATGATAAGTCTTTCAGCTGTAGAAGCAGAGCTAATGAAAGTGCTCGATGATGATGATATAATTGCTATAACAAATGTTGAAGATGATAAAAAAGGCGAAAAAATAGTAGCATTTTATACTGGTGAAAAAGATGAATCAGAAATTAGTAAAAAGATATCTATGTCAAATTTAAGCTCCATAATGATACCAAGCATAATTAAAAAGGTTGAATCAATTCCAACACTTGGTTCAGGTAAGGTTGATTTTAAAGGACTTAAAAACTTAGCTATTAAGTTTTTTCATAGCATCAAAAAATAAGAGCAAAGCTGACATGTTTAACTTTACAAAATAAAACTATTTATTATATTCAAGCTATCACTTTTTACTTCAATGTATAATGATATATACAAAATTAGTTAAACTTATAATTTGTATTTCTAAAATAGTAGATTGGTTTGATATAAAATGCAAACTATCTATTAGATGGTTTGCATATATTGTTATTTTAGTTTGCTTCTAACTATAAAAAGACTTCCAAAAGCAACAATTATAGCAGGAACAACCCACTCTAGGCCTTGTTCATAAAAAGGTAAAAATGAAAATATGCCCGCTCCTGTTATATGGAAACTCTTATCAAAAGTTCCAAATAGACTTATTATAAGAACTACATATATAGTCCAGCTATATATAATTTTATTTGATTTAAACAATCCATTTAGTAAAGAAAGAATTATTAGTGTTAAGGCTAGTGGATATATAACACCTAAAAAAGGAATAGCGTATTTTATAATTGCAACTAATCCTAAATTAGCCATAAGTGCACTTAATGCAGACCATATACTTACCCATGTTTTATACTTTATCTTTGTTATGCTTTCAAAATACTCACTAATAGAGCTTATCAAACCAACTGTTGTAGTTAAACAAGCAAGACCTATGGCTGTACCAAAAATAAGTATTCCATACTTGCCAAAAAGAAAATTGGCTGAATTTGATAAAATTGAAGCTCCAGTTTCTTGAACACCAAATGTTCCCATACTACTAGCACCTATATAAGATAGTATCATATACATAGTCATTAGTATGGCTCCAGCTATAACGCCTGCTTTTATTGTGGCTGAAACTACTGCTTTTTCATTTGTAACGCCTAAACTTCTATATGCGGCTAGTACTAGTAAACCAAAATTTAAAGAGGCTAAAGCGTCCATTGTTTGATAGCCCTCTAAAACACCTGTTATTATAGGAAATTTAGCATAATTTCCTATCGGTTGTGAAAATTCTCCAACATGCATAGGATTTATAAGCACTGCAATAAACATAGTTAATATCAAAACTATTAACATAGGGGTTAAAATTTTTCCTAATGTTTCTATCATGCTTGATGGATTTTGGCATAAAAACCAATTTATAACAAAGTAAATGATTGAATATATAAATAATGGTAAATAGGAATTTTGTAAGCCCTCTGACAAAAAAGGAACAATGGCAATTTCAAAAGGCATATTTCCAGCTCTAGGAATTGCAAACAAAGGACCAATAATCATCAAAAGACAGACTGAAAAAATTATAGCAAATCTCGGAGAAATTCTACTAGCTAAACTATAAAGACCACCTGATCTAGCAATTGCTGCAATTCCTAAAATTGGAAACACTACAGCAGTTAAACAAAAGCCAGCCATTGCTAAGAGTGTATTTTCTCCTGCCAAACTGCCAATAAACGGCGGAAATATAAAGTTACCCGCACCAAAAAACATGGAAAAAAGTGTTAAGCTTATAAGAATAAGCGATTTAGAAGATACTTTTTGCATACTTTCCTCTTTCTATAAAATTTTATTATTATATTTAAAAAATATTAATTTACAAAGTGCAAATCTCTGTTTTTTGTGGATTTAAGCAATATTTTTAAAAATATTGCTTAAATTTCTTCTAAATTTAGAAGAAATTTAGTATACAATTGTTTTTTATAGACTTTTATAACATTATAAAAATAGTTTTATTAAATAAGTTATATTTAATTTTATTAATTTAATATATTGTATTTTTAAGATTTTTAAGTTTTAAATTTAATATTAAATTTTTATAAATTTGCTTTTATAATCTCTTTGAGTTTTTCTTTTTTATAAATTTGTCCACAAGTTACCACTTTTTCATTTATAACGAGTGCAGGAGTACTCATAACGCCGTATTTTGAAATTTCAAATAAATCTTTTATATGTTTTACATTTGTATTTATATTTAACTCTTTTAATGATTGAGTAGTTAGCTTTTCAAGCTCATTACACTTAGCGCACCCAGTTCCTAAAATTTTAACATTTGAAGTACTAAAAGAGCTGTTTTTATCTAAATTTTCTTTACTCAAAGACTTTTTTTTAAACATGCTAAATAGTTTCATTTAATCTCCTTTAAATTATAAAAATACTAGTTGATATACATTAAACAAGTAACCTACAATAACTATTCCTATTATACAAATTCCAACAAATAAAATAAGAAGCTTTGGTTTGATTACCTGTTTTAGCATTATTAAAGATGGAAGGCTAAGTGTTGTAATAGCCATCATAAAAGCTAAAACTGTCCCTAGATAAGCTCCTTTATCAAGCAAAGCTTCTGCTATAGGAATTGTACCAAATATATCTGCATATATAGGAACACCAGCCAAAGTAGCCAAAATTACGCTAAATAGATTTTGGTTGCCTAAGAAATCTTCTATATATTTTGTAGGAATGTAATTATGTATAATACTTCCAATGGCAACACCAATTAATATATATTTAAATACTTTTTTAAAAGTAGATATAACTTGATTTTTTGCAAACTCAACTCTTCTTTGCCAAGTTAAACTCTCTTCTTTTAAATTTAGCGCATTTGAGTTTTTGATAAAGCTTTCCACATATTTTTCCATTTTTAATTTTTCTATAGCAAATCCACCTATAACAGCTATAATTAAACCAGCAATTACATAAGCAACAGCTATTTTAAATCCAAAAATACTAGTAAGAATTACCAAACTTCCTAAATCTACCATAGGAGAGGAGATTAAAAATGAAAAAGTAACCCCTAATGGTAAGCCTGAACTTGTAAAACCCATAAATAGTGGTATGGATGAGCAAGAGCAAAAAGGCGTAACTGTTCCAAGTAAGGCTGACATTATATTTGCCTTAATACCTTTAAATTTAACTAAGATTTTTTTACTTTTTTGAGGTGAAAAGTAGCTTTGTATATAAGAGATAAGAAAAATTAAAGTACATAGTAATATCGTTATTTTTATAACATCATATATAAAAAAATGAAGACTTCCACCAAAATTAGAGCCTAAATCAATTCCTATACTTTTTAAAATAAAAGTAGTTAGGTTATAAAGCCAATCCATTTTCAAAAACTGATTTTCTATAAAAATAAGTATTAATTTTATATTTTCCATATTAAACCTTTATCATATCAATAAATATTAATCTATTATTTTATACCTGCCATATCAAATAAAATCATTGATATTTTTAAAACACCATTTTTAGATATTTGATAATAGGTCCATTTTCCCTCTTGTCTGCTTATAACAATTCCAGATTCACATAGAATTTTCATATGATAAGATAAGCCTGATTGGGTAAGGCCAAGCTTTTCTAGAAGTGTGCAAGCACACTCTTCTTTGTCTTTAATAAGCTCTAGAATTTCAATTCTTTTTTCATCTCCTAGTGCTTTAAATATTTTTGCTTTTTGCTTTTTTGTTGTCATAATTTTAACTCACATCAATAATTTTTGATTTATTATAGATAAATACTTTTAATAAAAATAAAATTTTAAAAAATTTCTATATAATAATTACTACTAAAATAAAATGGAGAAATATTGTTGAATAAAAATTTAATTAGTCAAGCATTTTTAAAATCTCTGCCTATAATGGTGGGGTATTTGGTTATAGGATTTGGATTTGGTATATTGCTTCGTGATGCAGGATATGGGCTTTTATGGGCTATTGCTATGAGTTTATTTATATATGCTGGATCTATGCAGTATGTTGGAGTCTCTTTGATAACAGCTCCTGCGACACTTTTTATGACTATTTTAACTACATTTATGATAAATGCAAGACATCTTTTTTATAGTATATCAATGATAAGTAGATATAAAGATGCAGGTAAATTTAAACCATATTTGATTTTTGCATTAACTGATGAAACATATGCTCTTGTTTCAGACAACAAACATCCAAAGGGTAATGATAGATATGTTTTTTGGTTTTTGATCTCTTTGTTTAACCATTTTTATTGGATTTTAGGAACTGCATTTGGTTCAGTTTTTGCTAAATCTTTACCTTTTGATACATCAGGCATAACTTTTTCTATGACAGCTATATTTGTTGCTGCTTATACAGAGCAATGGATGGCTAAAAAACATAGAATTTCAGCTATTATTGGAATTTTAGTGACTCTTTTAGCTAGGATAATTTTTGGAAGCGATATGTTTTTAATACCATCAATGCTAGTAATTGCAGCTATTTTACTTTTACTTAGAACAAAACTATCAAAAGGAGATTAGATGGGTTTTGATATGCATGCATCTATTTTAATTATAACTATGAGTGTTGTTACTATAGCTCTTAGATTTATACCATTTATTGTTTTTAGCGGTAAAAAAGAGATTCCAAAAATAGTTATATATTTAGGTGAAGTTTTGCCAAGTGCAGTTATAGGTATGCTTGTAATTTACTGTTTAAAAGATATTGATTTTAGTGTTACTCCTTATGGAAGTAGGGAGCTTGTGGCAACTTTTATAGTTGTTTTAACCCAAATTTTAAGCAGAAATTCCCTACTTTCAATTCTAGCTGGCACAATCTCATATATGCTTTTTTTAAATTTTCTTTAAAAGCGTGTGCTATAACCTTTGTAGCAAATGCAACTTAAAAGTTTTAGCTATTTTAAACTTTTTATTTTAAAGTTTAAACTTAGATTATAAAGATTTTATATCTTTTATAAGCTCATCTACATCTTCTTTTTTGCTTGCCCAACTTGTGCATACTCTAATGTAGTTTAAATTATCTTTAGTTTTCCCATATACTTCAAATAGATATTTTTTACTCAAAATTTCTAAATACTCATCACTAAGTGCGAAAAATTGCTGATTTGTTTGTGAATTTGCTAATGCATTTACCCCTTTTTCTTCAAATGCTTTTTTAATCCTTACTGCATAATCCACAGCGCTTTTGCAAATTTCAAAATAAAGATTATCAGTAAAAAGAGTATCAAACTGCACTCCAAGCATTCTGCCTTTTGCTAAAAGTGCCCCGCACTGTTTCATTATGTATTTAAAATCTTTTTTAAGAGTATCATTTGTGATAACAACAGCTTCTCCAAAAAGTGCTCCACACTTTGTTCCGCCTATATAAAATATATCACAAAGTTTAGCTAAGTCTTGTAGCGTTATATCACACTCCTTGCTCATAAGCCCATAACCAAGCCTAGCACCATCAACAAATAGTGGTAAATTTAAATCCTTACAAATTTGACTTAGCTCTTCTAGCTCTTTTTTAGTATAGAGTGTTCCTGTTTCTGTTGGAAAGGATATATATACCATTCCAGGTTGAACTGTGTGAAATCTAACAGGGTCATTTTTGTGCATATCAAAACAATCACTTATCTGTTTTGCTGTTATTTTTCCATCTACTGAAGGAAGGGTTAAAACTTTATGCCCTTTTGCCTCTATAGCTCCTGTTTCATGAACTGCTATATGCCCACTATCTGCTGAGATTACTCCTTGATGAGGTCTAAGTATAGAGTAGATAACAGTTGAGTTTGTCTGAGTTCCACCAACTAAAAAATGGACATTAGCATTTGGTGTATCACAAGCTTTTTTAATCTTTTGTGCCGCACTTTTACAATACCTATCATTTCCATATCCAAGAGTGTTTACTTCATTCGTAGCCACTAAATTTTTTATGATTTTAGGGTGAGCCCCACTTGCATAATCACATTGAAAATAGGTCATTTTATATCCTTTTTTATTTTTAACTTCAAATTATACAATAATTTATATAAGTTAAAATTAATAGAAAAATTTATATAAGATATATTTTTAATAATTATATTTTAGAAAAACAAAATTTAATATTTTTATTTTTATTTTATTTTTATTGACTTATAATTTGAGTTTTAATTTTAAATTTGGACTATAAAATGTTTACATCTTTACTGTCAATATTCATATTAATAGCTTCAGGATATTTTGCAAAAAAAGTTAAAATTTTTGAACAAAAAAACTCATCTATTTTTATAGATTATGCTTTAACTTTTGCACTTCCTGCTTTGATTTTTGACAAAATTTATCATGTAAATATTGACACAACACTTTTAAATATTATAGCATTAGGTTTTGTCTCAACTATACTTGGGGCTTGCTTGAGCTTGCTAATATGTAAGTTGTTTAAATTTAGCAAAGCTACAACAGTAAGTGCAGTTCTTTTGTCAATGTTTGGTAATACTATTTTCATAGGTATGCCTATAATTACAGGATTTTTTGGAAAAGATGCCTTAAATGAGGTAATATTTTATGATCAGTTTGCAACTGCTATTCCTATATCAATATTAGGACCTTTTATACTATCTTTTGGTGCAGAAGCCAAAGTGTCTTTAATCCAAAATGCAATTAAAGTTTTAAAATTTCCACCATTTGTTGCATTAATTTTAGGTTTAGCACTTAGAGATGTTAAAATTCCAGAAGTAATCTTTAACTCTTTACATATGTTTAGTGCAAGTGTTGTTCCTGTTGCTTTGTTTGCCATAGGAATTGGACTTGGTTTTAGAAGTATAAAAAGTGCTTATAAATCAACTGCCATTGTGCTTTGTTGTAAAATGCTATTTGCTCCACTATTTTTTATAGCAATAGCTTTAGTTTTTAAAGTAAATTTTAGTGATTCAACTTGGATTATAGGAATACTTCAATGCGGTATGCCACCAATGGTTTTAGCAAGTGCTATGATAATGAAAGCAAACCTAGATTCCCAACTAGCAGTTTCGGCTGTCGCTATGGGTGTTGTGATGAGTTTTATATCACTACCTTTTATAAATTATATATGTGGTTTGTTAGTTTAGTAAATTTAAGCAAGAGATAGATTATTTGGCTGAAATTTCAGCCAAATATTATAACTTATGTATTATTTAGAGCTATTTTCGTCGCTACTATTTGTATCTTTTTTAGAGCTTTTTTTAACAGATGGAACATAACTATCTTTAAAATAATTTCTTCTTAGCTCCTCTTTTTTTTCATAAGCTTTATCCTCGTAGATAGGGTATTTTGGATCCCAATAATTAAGCATATTATTAAGCCCCATATGTCCTACTTCAACGTGGCAACTAGCACAACCAATCTCATCTTTTGTATTCAAAAGTTTTTTATAGTGTGCATGCATTTTTTTTGCTTTGTCTGTTAATAGTGCATTGTCAAAAACATTTGTATGACAGTGCAAACAACCATCATCAAAGACGAAATCTTTTCTTCTTGCTCTATTTTCATGCCAGTTTATATTTTCAACATCTTCAAAGAAGTGAATATAGCCTTCAACTACTCCATTTCTAGCTTTAGCATATATATAATTGATTATATTATCATGCGGCAAGTGGCAATCCACGCATCTAGCTCTCACACCAGTTTTGCCTTTTCCGCTGTGAACATCATCATTGTATGCTATTACCATAGGATCCATTTCATGACAAACAACACAAAATCTCTCATCACTAGTAAGTTCTAGTCCATAATAGACTCCCAAAGAAGCAACTAGCCCAAAAACTCCACCAATTACAAAAATTAGAAATATTATACGCTTTTTCATGGTGTTACTCCCATCCATCTTGGAACTTCATGTTCGTGGCATTCTAAACACATATTTGTTGATTTTTTGTGTTCATAGTGGCACTCATCACAATATAAAGTTGGACCATCGTGAACTGAGTTATGAGGATTTGCCTTTAGCATATCCATATATTGTAATCTCTTTGCAACACGTTTTTTATCGCCATGACAGGAAATGCAACCTTTGTCTCCGATATTTTTAAATTTAAAAGGGTCATTTCCTTGATTTTCATGACAATCAAAACAGGATAGCCCAATTTGTGAGTGATGGGCTTTAATAGGGTATTTTTGTTCCATCTCTTTTGTGATTTCTACTTGCGTAGTATTGTTGTCATTAGAAATTGAAAATGTAAATATAAGCATACAGGACATGAAAATTAGTATTAATTTATCTGTTTTCATATAAAACCTTTAAATTTACAACAATTTTTAGAAGTCTTAGGCATTTTAGACCTAAGACATTCAACCTAGTTTTAGAAATTTTCACCAGCTATCATACCAAATGTTAAACAATCAGCAATAGCCATACTTCCTAATCTAACTGCACCATGAACACCACCAGTAATCTCACCAGCTGCGTAAAGTCCAGGAATTGGCTTATTTGTATCAGCAGAAATAACCTCAGCTTTTGGAGTAATGTTTACACCGCCCATTGTATGGTGAACCTTTGGAATTACACGAGATACATAAAAAGGTGCAACAGAAAAATCATAACCTTTTGTTATATCTTTTGATAGATTTTTACCAAATTCTGGATCTTTTTCATCTTTTACATATTGATTATAGTTTGCAACAGTCTTTTTAAACTCATCAAGTGGCATATTGTATTCTTTTGCTATGTCTTCTAAGCTATCAAATTTTTTAACAATACCAACTTTTTGAACTTTTTCTAGCTTTTCAGGAAGCATTTCAGCTGCAGCTTTGCTATCACACATACTTAAAAGATAAACTCCATCTTCATTTTTTGATTTAAACTCATAATCAGCTTGAATTTTTCTATTTGCTAACTCGTTTCCATATCTTTTACCAGTTTTTGGGCTTACAATAATTCCAAATCTAAAACTTTCGTGAGTAAATGCAGATGAAACACCATAACCTTTTTCATCAGGGCTTGATAGTGGTAAGCTTTGTATCCAGCTAACCTGAACAGGTTCAGCACCAACTTTAAGAGCCTCAAGTAAAACTCCAGCAGTTGCACCAGGGTGATTTGTAGAGTCCAAATCATCAGCAATTCTTGGATCTTGAGCTTTTCTAAAATGTTTATCTCTACTAAACCCACCACTTGCTAAAACTACACCTTTTTTAGCTTTTATAAATTTAGTTGTTCCGCTTGTGTTTTCTTTGTCATCATTTTGTGCATCTTTGTCAAATTGATACTCATCTCTAACTTCAACCCCAATAACTTTGCCACTTTCATCAGTTATAATGTGATCTAATTTACATTTTCTTCTAAGTTCACAACCATCAATATCTTGGAAGAACTTTGACATTGGTCTAATTATTCCAGCACCGCTATCGCTTTCAGCCAAAGCACCTCTTGGAACACTATGACCTCCGTGAAGTTTTAGCATGATGTATTTTGCACCGCAATCTTTAGTAAGTTGGTAAGCATCCCTTACTCTATCTGCCAATGTTTCTACTAGTTCTGGGTGATTTAGTCCACCACCAGCTTTTAAAATATCTTTTATATAAAGCTCTTTACTGTCTTTTATGCCCTCTTTTTCTTGGAAATCGTTTCCCCAAACACCGAAAACTCCACCATTTATAACTGAGTTTCCGCCAACTCTTCCCATTTTTTCAATAATTAAAACCTTATTACCTTTTTTAGCAGCTGTTACGCCAGCAGAAAGTCCAGCAAAACCAGAACCAACAACTACAACATCCCACTCTTCATCAAATTTAACATCTTTAGCCTCTTTGGCATTTGCATTTACACTACTTAATGCCAAAGTTCCAGCACCAATCATGCTCATTTTAAGCATATCTCTTCTTGACATATTTGCCATTTAAGTTCTCCTTAAAAAGTTTTATTAAAATTAAAAATTAATATAAAAATTTAATTTTCGTTAAATAATAAAATATTTTCTTTAATTAGTCAAATAGATAAAAATTATAAATTTATAGATAAAAACTATAATTATTTGTATTTTAAAAAACTAAATTTTGAACTAAATTTACACATAACGGAGAGAATTATCTCTCCGAAATAGTGTTATATATTCTCACCAGCAATCATACCAAATGTTAAGCAATCAGCAATCGCAACAGATCCTAATCTGCTAGCTCCATGAACACCACCTGTAATTTCACCAGCTGCAAAAAGTCCTTCAATTGGTTTTTTAGTCATAGTTGAGATAACTCTCGCTTTTGTATCTATAAGTAGTCCACCCATTGTGTGGTGAAGTTTTGGAACTCCTCTTTCAGCGTAAAATGGTGGTTTTGATATAGTTATATCATTTACAACTGTTTTATCAAGCGGTTTTCCAAATTCAACATCTTTTTCATTTTTTACATATTCATTGTATTTAGCAACTGTCTCTTTAAACTCTTTTACAGGGATATTATAGTTTTTAGCTAAATCATCTAAAGTATCAAATTTTTTAAGTATTCCAGCCTCTAATGGTTTTTCTAAGTGGTTAGGAAGTAGGTTTTTAACAGCTTCAGAATCACAAATATTTATAGGATAGTTTTTGTCAGTTCCTATAACTCTAAACATTGCATCAGCTCTTGTTTTTCTGTCAGCTAGTTCGTTCATATATCTTTTACCAGTTTTTGGATTTACTGAAATTCCATATCTAAAGCTTGCGTTTACATTATACATTGAACCAACTCCAAAACCTTTTTCGTCAGGGCATGCCCATGGGCCAAATTGTATCCAAGAAACTTGAACAGGGGTTGCACCAATTTGGAATGCTTTTAGTAAAACTCCAGCAGTTGCACCTGGGTGGTTTGTGCTATCTGTATCAGGACCAAGTCTTGGGTCTTGTTGTTGCCTAAAGAAGACATCACGACAAAATCCACCAGCTGCTAAGACAATACCTTTTTTAGCTTTTATATATTTTACTTCTCCAGTTGTGTTTTCATCATCATCGCTTAGCAATTTTGAGTCAAATTTGTATCCTTCTCTAACTTTTAAACCAACAACTCTTCCACTATCTGAAAGTATAAACTCGTCAAATTTAGTTCTAGTTCTAAGCTCAACGCCATCCATTTTTTTGAAGTAATCAACCATTGGGTGAACTATACCTGAACCACTACCATTTGCTGTTGAAAATGTTCTTGGAACCGAGTGTCCACCAGCAATTTCAAGTCTGTCGCGGTATTGTGCACCACACTCTAAAGTTAGCTTATAAACATCGTTTGCTCTGTTTGCTATTTGAGTTAGCAAATCAACATGGTTTATATTTAAACCAGCTTTCATGCAATCAGCTATAAATCTCTCATTTGAGTCTTCAATTCCCTCTTTTTTTTGAAGGTCATTATTTGGAACAGCAAAAATTCCACCATTTATAACTGAGTTTCCACCAATTCTTCCCATTTTTTCAAGGATTAAAACTTTGTTGCCTCTTTTTGCAGCAGTTATACCAGCAGAAAGTCCAGCAAAACCAGAGCCTATGATAACTACATCCCACTCCTCATCAAATTTGACTGCCTTTTCATTTTCTGCAGCATTTGCATTTACACTACTTAATGCCAAAGCACCAGCACCTACTACACTCATTTTAAGCATATCTCTTCTTGAAATATTTGCCATTTCTAACTCCTTAAAAAATTAAAATTTAAATATTTTCACCAGCTATCATTCCAAAAGTTAAACAATCAAGTATTGCACAACTTCCTAATCTGCTAGCACCGTGAGTTCCACCAGTCACTTCTCCTGCGGCATAAAATCCAGGGATTGGATTGTCATTGATATCCAAAACTTGAGCTTTTGTATTAATCTTAACTCCTCCCATAGTATGGTGAAGTTTTGGCGTTCCGCGCATAGCATAAAATGGTGGCTTTGAAATATTTACGCCTTTAGTCGTAGCTAGACTAAGAGGTTTACCAAAATCTAAATCTTTTTGATTCTTAACAAATTCATTATATTTTTTAACTGTTTCTAAAAAATCAGCTTTAGGAATATTGTAAAATTCAGCTAATTCTTCAAGAGTATTAAATTGTTTTAAAATACCAGTTTTTAAAGGTTTGTTTATTCTCTCTGGATCTGTATGTTGCAAGACTTGAGAATCGCATAAATTTATAGGATAATTTTTATCGTCCCCAATGACCTTAAACATTGCATCTGAACGAATTTTACGATCTGCTAACTCATTCATATACCGTTTGCCTGTTTTTGGATTTACTGAAATTCCAAATCTAAAACTAGCACCCGAATTAAATTTTGTACCTACACCGAAACCAGGTTCATCAGGACAAGCCCAAGGACCAAATTGAATCCAAGATAAATGAACTGGTGCAGCACCTATCTTTAAAGCACTAATAAGCCCACCAGCTGTTGCTCCGGGATGATTAGTTGTATCAGTGTTTACACCAAGTCTTGGATCTTGAAGTTGCCTAAAAAATAAATCATTGCAAAAACCACCACTAGCTAAAATAACACCTTTTTTTGCTTTTATAAATTTTATTTCTCCGCTAGTATTCTCATTATCATCATCAATTAGCTTTTGATCAAATTTGTAATTTTCTTTAACTTTTACGCCAACTACTTTATTTGTTTCTAAAATAAAATCATCAAATTTGGTTCGCTTACGTATTTCAGTATTAGGAATTTTCTCAAATGCAGCGACCATTGGATGAACTATGCCTGAACCACTACCATTTTTAGTATTTATAGTTCTAGGAACACTGTGTCCTCCTAAATGTGATAATTTATCATAGTATTCAGTTCCGCACTCAAGAGTTAAATTAAAAGTATCTTTTGCTCTTTCAGCAATAGTTTGTAGTAATTCTAAATGGTTTATATTTAAACCAGCTTTTAAACAATCATTAATAAAAAGTTCATCAGAATCTTTGACTCCCTCTTTCTTTTGCAATGGATTATTGGGAACTGCAAATCCACCGCCATTTATGACAGAATTTCCACCAACTCTTCCCATTTTTTCTAAAACTAATACTTTGTTGCCTCTTTTTGCTGCAGTAACACCAGCCGCAAGTCCAGCAAAACCAGAGCCTATGATAACTACATCCCATTCTTCATCAAATTTTATATCTTTTTCATTTTCTGAGGCATTAGCATTTACGCTACTTAAAGCTAAGCTACTGGCACCAACTATGCTCATTTTAAGCATATCTCTTCTTGATATATTTGCCATAATACACTCCTTGTAAAAAAATTATTAAATTTTTTAGTTAATATAATATTTTAATATTCTATTAAAATAATAAACTTTTTTTTGTTATAAGTCAAATAGTTTTAATTTATAATTTAATAGTTTTTAACTATAATACAGACATATATTATCAAAGGATAATTATGAATACTAGACAGATGGAGTTCGCTGTAGAGGTTGCTAAAGAGAAAAGTTTTACAGTGGCTGCACATAATCTAAAAGTAACGCAACCATCTTTATCGCAAACAATTTTAAATTTAGAAAATGAACTTGGTGTCCAAATTTTTGATAGAAAACATAATTTAGCGCTAACTTATGCTGGTGAAATTTATATTTCAAAAGCAAAGGTTATTTTAAATTTGCAAAAAAATTTAAAAGATGAGATAAGTGAGCTGGTGTGCAATAAAAAAACTTTAAAAATAGCATTTTCTCAAATAGGATATGCATTTACTTATAAAGATATAATTAATTTTTGTAAAAGATTTCCTAAAATTAATGTTAAAATAGTTCAACTAAATTCTTCTATTGCAATCAAAAGAGCTATTCTTAATTCATATATTGATTTTGGAATTTTCACATTACCTATTGAAACAGATGAAATTTCTTATGAAATTATTAAAAAAGAGAAAACATATTTAGCAGTTTCATTAAATCATAAATTATCCAAAAAATTTCAAAATTCTAATGAAAAATATCCTAAAATAAAATTAAGTAGTTTAAAAAAAGAAAAATTTATACTTCCAAGAGATTCTCAAAGAACTAGAGGATTGATTGATAAGATATTTTTAAAAAATAATTTTAAACCAAAAATATCATGCGAAGTAGAATCATTTAGCATAGCTATACAAATGGTTATTTCAGGTCTTGGAATTTGTTTTATTAACTCTCAATTTATCACAGAAGATATAAAAAATAGCATAAAACTTTTTGATATAGACGAACCAGATTTAGATAAAACTTTGGTTTTAGCATATAAAAAAGATAAAAAATTATCAAAGATTTTTTTTGAGCTTTTGGATATAATTAAATCATAAATTTAAACTTTTAATTCCCTCTTTGCTAAGCTAAAGAAGGAATTGTAAATTTATTAAAATTTATAAGAAAAACTTAGTTTGAAAGTTCTTCCACGAGCAAAGTTATTTTGGAAAAATTCTACATTTTTATCACTACCACCCGCTGTTTGAATTCCTACTATATATTGAGAAGCTGAATCGTTATTTGCATCAAGTGGGTTTACATATTTTTCATCTGTTAAGTTATCAATCGCTAATTTTATCATAAGATTTTTATTAGGCTCATAAATAGCATATAAATCATAAATAATTGGTTGGCTTTCTACTTCTTCATATTCTGCTATTTCACCAACTCTTTTATATTGATTTCCTGTAGTGTTGCCATATTTATCTTTTATTCTTGGACATTGAGGTGGTCTATATGTTACTATACCTGATATAGGGTTAACATCTTTTTTGCTAATTGCCCTAATTCCACCTTCACACATTACAACAGTTTCATATTTACTTCTTTTACTTTTGCCATAGTATTTAATTACAGTACCTAGTGTGAGCTTTTGATCAAATAATCTAGTTCCAAGTTCAATTGAACCATAGCTATTAGGTAGAATTGTTACTTTTGTTAATCCAAAGCTTTGAGCATCTGCTTGTTCAGAAGTTGGACTTTGTGCAGTTCTTGATATATCACTATAAGAGGCTGGCTGATTAGTTTTTTGTCTTGCGTAGGCTATATTTGCAAAAAATGTTCCCATGTCGTAGCTAAATTCTGCCTCGAAACCTTTTATAGTTACTAGTTGATCATAATTTCTATGATATATAGTTTTAACATATGCACTATCTCCATCTGACAGTTTTATTCCTATATTTCTGTAATCAGAAGCATTGTGTATGAAATTATTAATTTTTGTCTTATATCCTGTAAATTTATAGCCAATTTTATCATTGTCTGTAAAAGCTCCTTCTAAAAAACCATTAAAGCCTATCTGTTTAGTTTTCGCTGTTTCTGGTTTAAGCCCTAAATTTACCCCAGCATCTCCTAAGCTTGAAAAAAACATTTCTTGTATAGTAGGAGCTCTATGAGTTTTAGAATATCCTATAAAAGGTATAAAATAATCATTTATATTTGCTGTCAACATCATAGAGTAGTTTACAAAGTTATTTTTTACCTCATTATAATGATCTGTTACATTTATAACGGGGGCTTTCCATTCATTGTTTGAAAAATCCCAATGTTTATTTAGCTCATTAATTCTTTTTTGAACATTGTTTAATTGTTCATTTAAATTTTTTATTATTTCGGGTGATGTTGCATCATCAAGCTCATCTTTTAAAAAATCTTTTGTATCATTTAAACCTTCCCACCTGTTTTCTAAATCATCTTCGCTTAAAAATGTAGTTTTAAAACTTTCTCCTCTATTTTTGTATCTAACTAAATTTATATTATAATCAAGTGTAAACATATTCCATTTAAGTTGATTATCCAAATAAAGAGTTTTAAATTTTTGATTACCCTGTGGAAAAAAGGAGTTTGTAGGCAAAGAAGCATTTATTTTTTCCTCTTCAGTAAAAACATTTTTGTTAATTTCGCCATTTGGAACTAAACAATTATCACTTTCCTCATCTTCTTCACAAATTTTATAAATTCTTAATTCGTCGGGATAACGATTTCTTGAATATTTATTTTCTAGACGATTAACACCAGTAGTTATATTTAAAGTTGTATCAAAAGGAAAATTAAACTCAAAAGTATTACTTATATCAAATATGGTTGATTTATTATACCCTTTCAAGGGTTTTATAATAGTTCTGTTTATTATACTAGAACCAATATCATAGTTTTGTGAATTTTCATTTTTTGAATATAATAAATTTAAATTCATAAAATTGTTATCAGGTATAGAAAAATTATAATTAATCTGTTTGGTATCATTTTCTATACTACGACCTGCTAAGTGATTAGTTCCTTTTCTGTATTGAAGTTCTAAAATATTATAATCATCACCATATTCGATTTTAAAAATATGGTTTTCTGGTTTTTGTTTAACTTTTTCAGGATCGAAAGGAACTACATTATATTTTCTAACTTCATTGTCTATGCAATCTTGATCACCGCTTCTACAAAACCATCCACCCGCACCTGCAATTTTATCTATTAGGTGATTAACTTTTTTATCCATTCGTTCTTTATGTGTTTCTCCACCACCTATTTTGTAATTTTGAGTTATAGTTTTTCGGCTATATCCATATAAAACTCCAAGCCAGCCACCATAATCAAAAATACTCTTTCCTGCAAGTGCAACCATATATTCAGGTTTCATATCATTATTTCCATTTTGGTATCTTATCATACCGCCTATATTTCTATCAAATCTTAAGATATCATCTACGCCGATAGTTTTAAAATTTGCTGAGCCCATTAATGCATTTGAGCCACCGGCTCCTTTAAAAGAACCTCTATTTATCTCAACACTAGTTAAAAAAGCAGGGTCAATAGATGCACCAAATTGTGAACCAGCACCGCCTTTTCCACCAGTGTCACCACCACTACTATAAAATGTCTGAGTTACCCCATCAACCATTGTATTTACTCTACCAAAACCAGTACCACCTCTTATATTTACACTAACCGCACCAGAGGCTTTGTTCATCTGCGTAAAAGTTCCAGGAGCTGAACGGATAACGGCATCTAAGTCTTTGTCTTGTTTATTTATCTCATCTCGTATACTTACAGCCCCACTTTTCATATAAGCTTTGTCTTTCTCTTTAAATTTTTGGCCAACAACTTCTGTTGCTTCAAGTATTACACTTTCATCTTTTGCTTGAACAACTGACATAATATTGCATAACAAAACAATAGCTAGTTCGATTTTGATTAAGTTTTTCAAAAATATTCCTTAGAAATTTATTTAAAAAAATTATTATATAATATGCATATTTAAATGAATATTAAATTAATATTCATTATCGATATATTAACTAATATTATGATTTTATAAACATAGTAAATAGGATTATTTGTAAAAAAAAACATTAGTGTATTTAATTAAAATAGCCTAAAGATGAGGCATATGCCTCATCAAAATTAAATATTTTCACCAGCAATCATTCCAAAAATAATACAATCAGTTATAGCAACAGAACCAAGCCTACTTGCACCATGAGTTCCACCAGTTATCTCGCCAGCTGCATATAGACCTTCTATTGGTTTTCCGGTTTTTGAAGATAACACCTCAGCCTTTTCGTTGATTTTTAAACCACCCATTGTGTGGTGAGGTTTTGGAGAAAGGCGGATTACATAGTATGGACCATTTTCTTTAAATAGTTCGCCTTTTAGTTGATCAACTGGTTTGCCAAATTCATCATTACCAGCCTTGATACCTTCGTTATATTTTTTCACACTCTCTTTTAAACCATCTAGTGGAACACCATATTTACTTGCTATTTCATCTAGGCTTTGGCATACCCCAACAAGTTTATCGTTTGAAAGAGCTTTTTTAACAACATCAGGATTTATTAATCTAAATGAATCTTCATAACCTATTGCGATAGGATAGGCATTTGGAGCTTCTTTTAAAATTTTAAACTCAGCATCAGCTCTTGTTTTTCTATCGGCTAGTTCATTCATAAAGCGTTTTCCATTTCTAACATCAACAGCAAAACCAAATTTAAACATACCTTCTTGAGTTAAAAGCGGTGCCATACCAAAACCTTTTTCATCAGGAGAAGCCCAAGGACCAAATTGAATCCAAGATACTTGAACAGGATAAGCACCTAAATCAAAGGCTTTTAGTAAAACCCCAGCTGTTGCTCCAGCATGGTTTGTGCTATCAACATCATCAGGAATTCTTGGGTCTTGTAGTTTTCTGTAAATTCTATCTCTGCAAAATCCACCACTTGCTAAAACTACACCTTTCTTAGCCTTGATTATTTTCTTTTCTCCACTTGTATTTTCAAGGTCATCACTATAAAGATTATCATCAAACCTATAATTTTCTCTAATAGCAACTCCAACTACACGACCATTATTATTAACTATAAAATCATCAAATTTAGCTCTTCTTCTAAGCTCACAATTTTCTATTTTTTGAAATTGTTCAACCATTGGATGAATATATCCTGAACCTGAGTGATTTTTTGTAGTTAGAGTTCTAGGAACACTGTGTCCACCAAAGTGTGCTACAACATTCTCATCAAAAACAACACCCTCTTCAACTAAAAATTTATATGCGTCATTGCCTCTTTTTGCTAGAGTTTCTAAAAGCTCTGGGTGATTTAGTCCAAGACCAGCTTTTAGACAATCTTGCATAAATAGTTCTTTACTATCTTTAATGCCCTGTTTTTCTTGAACTGGGTTATTTGGAAGTGACATTGCTCCGCCATTTATAACGGAGTTTCCACCAATTCTTCCCATTTTTTCAAGGATTAAAACTCTGTTTCCTTTTTTTGCTGTTGTTAAACCTGCTGCAAGTCCAGCAAAGCCAGAACCAACAACTACAACATCCCACTCTTCATCAAATTTAACATCTTTTTCGTTTGCGGCAGCAGTCGCATTTATGCTACTTAATGCTAAAGTTCCAGCGCCAACTACGCCCATTTTAAGAATGTTTCGTCTTGATATGTTTGCCATAGCATTCTCCTTTAAAATTATTAATTTAAACAAATAATAAAATATTTTAAATATAAGTCAAATAGGTTTTTATTATAATTTTATATTGTTTAATTAATAAAGTTATTATAATTTTTAAAATAAATTTACTCTTACAAAGATTAGATTTGCTTTGTTATTTAAGTCATTTAATGGTTTGTTTGCAGATATTATCGTTATTTATTTTGACTTTTATTGTATTTGTATTAAAGTTGTTGTATAAGTTTAAAATTATATTTGAACAATTTTTCTATGGTTGTTATCCTTGAAATTTATATCAAAAAATTTAATATTTTCTTTATGCAATATTTATTAAAAATCATCTACGGAATTAAATTTTTAAACTTTATATCGTAGTTTATAATTAAGTAAAAATAGTATAGATATTGAAAAATAGTAGGATTTATTTTATATATTTAATTTTATAAAATAACTTTTTAATAATATAAAGATAAAACCAATAAATATTTATTAAGAGTACAAAAGATGAGTAGTAAAAATAATGATTTAGTAATAAATTCAGTAGTAACTTTGGTTATCATCTCTTTATTGTTATTTATAGAAAGGTAAAATATATTATGATAGAGTAAAAAATAAAAAATTTTATATAAAATTAGAACATTAAGATTTCTTAATGTAAATTAAAGCTTGATATTTAAGGGATTTTATAAAGAAATGGTGGTTAGAGGCAGAATCGAACTGCCGACACGCAGATTTTCAGTCTGCTGCTCTACCGACTGAGCTATCCAACCACCCAAAAAGTGAAATATAATTTTATACAAATAAAGCTTAAATATAAGTTAAAATAGTTTAAATATTTATATTTCGAACATATTTTTTAAAATCATTTCCTCTTTCTTCGTATGAGCTAAATTGATCTAGGCTTGCACAAGCAGGACTTAAAAGTGCTATTTCGCCAATTTTTAAGTTATTACTAATTTCTTCAACAGCTATTTTTAGAAATTCGCATCTATAAAATTTGATTTCAAACTCTTTTGATAGCTTTACTATTTTTTCTGTATTTGATCCTATGGCATAAATTATTAAATCTATATTTTTAAAACTTTCAAATAGTGGTTTTAAACAAACACCTTTATCATCTCCACCTAAAATAAGATGAACTTTTTTATCTTTATATCTTCTAACTGCTTGAATTGTGGCGTCTAAATTTGTGGCTTTTGTATCATTTACCCAAATTCTATTAAGACCATCTTTAAATTCTTCAATTCTATTTTTGTCTAGTTTAAAAGTATTTAGTAGCTCCACATCAACTTCATTTATTAGAAGTTTTTGTATGCTTAAAGCCATTAACCCATCAAGTAAAAATGGAACTCTAAAATTTATATCTTCTAGGTTTACATCACAAAATTTAGCCAAATCTTGTTCATTATCATAGTAGATAACATTTGCTTTTGTTTTTATATTTTTATATTTTGCTGAAATTATAGCTGTGCAATTTTTATCCATCATTAAAAGTGGTTTTAGTTTGATTTTTTCATACTCTTCAAAATTTCCATGCCAACTAAGGTGATCAGGAGTTACGGGAAGCAAAGCATACACTTTAGGATATGCAAATTTTGTATAGTGTATAGTAAATGAACTTGTTTCAAGCACCCAAAATTTTGCATTTTTATCTAAATTTCCAAGAGGATCACCAACATTTCCACCCATAACTGACCCAAATTTAGACATTAAATGTTGTATCATTTGAGTGGTAGTTGTTTTACCATTTGTTCCACTTATCCAAACTTTAATAGGTTTTGTATCTTTGAAATAATCATATTCACTAATTAAATTTTTAGCTGATTTTATAATATTTTTATTTGGTAAAAACCCTGGAGTTGTTATCTCAAGTTCACTTTCGTTTGGGTTAAATTTACTTGGTGGTAGTAGATAGTTACCATACTCATCACTTGAAATATCATTAAATTTGTCATCATAAATATCCCAACCACCACTTTTTGCAATTGCTTTTATAGTCTTTCCGTATCCAAAAAGAGATTTTTTCATAAATTTACCTTAAATTTATCTTAATTTAATTGAAGCTAATGCAATTATGTTTGCAATTAGAGCTATTATCCAAAATCTTATTATAATTTTATTCTCAACCCAGCCCTTCAATTCAAAATGGTGATGAATAGGAGCCATTAAAAATATCCTTTTTTTGAAAAATTTAAAACTTCCAACTTGAAGGATTACAGACATGGTTTCAAGCACAAAGACAAATCCTATAAGAATTAGTAAGAACTCATTTTTGCTAATAACAGCGCAGTATCCTATAAAAGCACCAACACTTAAGCTGCCACTATCGCCCATAAAAACTTCAGCCGGATAGCAGTTGTACCACAAAAATCCAAGTAAAGAACCAATTAATGCAGCACATATTATAATAACTTCTCCAATGCCAACAATTTTGGGTAGAAAAAGGTATTCGCTAAAAATAGCATGTCCGCTTAAATAAATAAAAGTAGCCAAACTCATCAATGAAAAAATTGATGGTATAGAAGCAAGCCCATCAAGCCCATCTGTTAAATTTACAGCGTTTGAACTAGCTGTAATTACTATGAGCCAAAAAAGAACAATGAAATACTTTAAATTTATTATAGGATATTTGTAAAAAGGAATATAAATATCCATATTTAAATTTGTAAAAACAAGAAGAAAAATAGCCAAAAACAAAGAGATTAAAATTTGTAATGCAAATTTAGTTTTTGCACTCATACCATCATGATTTTTACCACCTATTATCTTTGCATAATCATCTTTAAATCCTATGTAGGCAAACCCCGCTAAACACATTATTCCACCTATAGCAAAAGGGCTAGCTAAATCTACACATAATATACTTGAAATAACTGCACTTAGAGTAAAAATTATCCCTCCCATTGTTGGAGTTTTGCATTTATTTTGGTGCGATTGTGGTGCTAGTTCATAGATTGGTTGATTAGCTTTTTTATTTCTTGCCCAAGTTATAAATTTAGGCATAAATTTTATTGTTAAAACAAATGCTATGAAAAATGCCAATCCAGCTCTTGAGGTTAAATAACTGAAAATATTAATATTAAAAAATTTATATAAAAAAAAGAACATTTACCACCTTTTAAAAAGTTAAAAGATAATTTTACTATAATATGCTTAGATATTTTTTTAAAAGAGAGAAAATGGCACAAAAAACAATTTTAGTAATAACTGATGGTATAGGTTATAATGAAAATGATAAATTTAATGCTTTTGCAAATGCAAAAAAACCAACTTATAATTGGCTTTTTCAAAACTCAGCAAATTCAATGATAAAAACTTCAGGTTTGGCAGTTGGACTTCCTGAAGGACAAATGGGAAATAGCGAAGTAGGGCATATGAGTATAGGAAGTGGTAGAATTTTATATCAAAATTTAATTAAAATAGACAAAGCTATTAAAAATGATGACTTTAAGAAAAATAGCGATTTAATAAATTTAGTAAAAAAAACTAAAAGGATTCATATTATTGGGCTTTATAGCGATGGTGGAGTTCATTCACATTTAAAACATTTTGACTATTTTTATAAATTTGCAAAAGATTTAGGAAAAGAGGTTTTTGCTCATGCTATAACAGATGGTAGAGATGTGGGTCCAAAAAGTAGTTTGGAGTTCATAAAACATCTTGAAGAAAATGCAAATTTAGCAACTCTTAGTGGCAGATTTTATGCTATGGATAGAGATAAAAGATGGGAGAGGGTAGAAAAGGCTTATAAGGTTATAGTTGATGGAGAAAATCTCCAAAGCAAAAAACCTAGCGAGTATATATTTAATTCATATAAAAATGATATTACAGATGAGTTTATTAAACCTGCTTCTTTTATGGATTTTGGAGGTATACAAGAAGAAGATTGTGTTATTTTTATAAATTTTAGAAATGATAGAGTTAAAGAGATAATAAATGCCTTAAGTAGTGATGAGTTTAGTGAATTTAAAAGAAAAAATATAATTAAAAATATAATTACAATGACAAATTATGATGATAAATTTAATTTTCCAGTATTGATAAAAAATGAAAACATTAAAAATACTCTAAGTGATGTTATAAGCAATGCAGGACTTGCACAACTTCATACAGCAGAAACTGAAAAATATGCACATGTTACTTTTTTCTTTAATGGTGGAAAAGAGGAGCCTGTATTAAATGAAACAAGAGTTTTAGTGCCAAGTCCAAAAGTTAAAACATATGATGAAAAACCTCAAATGAGTGCATATGAAGTTTGTAACGAAGTTATAAGAGGCATTGAAAATGGTGAGGATTTTATCGTTGTAAATTTTGCAAATGGAGATATGGTAGGACATACTGGAAATTATGAAGCATCAATTAAAGCAGTTGAGGTAGTTGATGAGTGTTTAGGGCAAATAGTTAAAAAAGCACAAGAGCACAAATATGCTTATATGCAAATTAGTGATCATGGAAATTGTGAATCTATGAAAGATGAAGATGGTAATATGCTCACAAATCATACAACGTTTGATGTTTTTTGTTTTGTTTTAGCTGATGGAGTAGACAGTATAAAAAATGGACGATTAAGTAATGTTGCTCCAACTATTTTAAAAATAATGGGGCTTGAAATTCCAAAAGAGATGGACGAGGCTCTGTTTTAAAAGATATTAATATTTAAAAGTTATAATAAATTTTATCTTTATAATTAAAGGAAATATATGAAATTTAGTGGAAAAAATGTTTTAATAACAGGTGCAAGTAGAGGAATAGGTGCAAGTATAGCTAAAGTTTTAGCAGATATGGGATTGAAAGTTTGGATAAATTACCGCTCAAAACCTGAAATCGCAGAGTCATTACTTGAAGAGATTAAACAAAATAGTGGCGATGGCGAAATGATTAAATTTGACGCAACGAATGAAGAAGAATTTGTAAATGCTATAAAAGATATAGTTCAAAAAGACGGAGAGCTTAGTTATTTAGTAAATAATGCAGGCATCACAAATGATAAATTAGCAATTCGTATGAAACTAGAAGACTTTACTAGCGTAATTGATGCAAATTTAAACTCTGCTTTTATAGGTTCAAGAGAGGCACTTAAAGTTATGAGTAAAAAGCGTTTTGGTGCTGTTGTAAATATAGCTTCAGTTGTTGGTGAAATGGGTAATATTGGACAAGTTAATTATTCAGCTAGCAAAGGTGGAATGATAGCTATGAGTAAATCTTTTGCAAAAGAGGGTGCTGCAAGAGGGATAAGATTTAATTGTATTACCCCAGGATTTATAAAAACTGAAATGACTGAAAAGCTTAGCGAAGAGATTATAAAAAATTACTCAGAAGCAATACCTTTAAAGAAATTTGGAGAAGCTAGAGATGTTGCAAATGCAGTTGCATTTTTGCTTAGTGATTACTCTTCTTATATAACAGGTGATGTTATAAAGGTTAATGGTGGATTGTATATGTAGATTTTAAAGATAAAATTCTATTTGTTATTTACAAATGAAATTTTATGTTATAATTATTTTTAAGCTTTTCAACTATGTAAAAGCTTAATTTTTGTAAAATTAAAATTATTTTAATAAAGGAGTCCTGAAATGGCGATTTTTGAAGATGTTAAAGAGGTAGTTGTAGAGCAACTAAATGTAAGCCCTGAGGCTATTAAATTGGAGTCAAAAATTGTAGAAGATTTAGGTGCTGACTCACTAGATGTTGTTGAGTTAATTATGGCTTTAGAAGAAAAATTTGAAGTTGAAATTCCAGACAGTGATGCTGAAAAACTAATTAGCATTAAAGATGTTGTAGACTATATAGAAAAATTATAATTTACAATACCTACATTAAGGAGAAAATTTGAAGCGAGTCGTAATTACCGGTATAGGAATGATAAATTCACTTGGTCTTGATAAAGATAGTTCTTTTAAAGCAATTTGCGATGGTAAGACTGGAGTTGATTACATTACACTATTTGATGCTACTGATTTTCCTGTTCAAATAGCAGCAGAAGTAAAAAATTTTGATCCATTTGAAGTGGTGGAAGATGGCAAAGAGGTTAAAAAGATGGATAGGTTTATTCATCTTGGACTTAAAGCTGCCTCTGAAGCTATGGAGGATGCAAATTTTGATAATTTTGATAGCGAAGAATTTGGCGTTAGTTCAGCAGCTGGTATCGGCGGACTTCCAAATATAGAAAAAAACTCAATTGTGTGCGACAAAAGAGGGCCAAGAAGAATATCTCCATTCTTTATACCTTCATCACTTGTAAATATGCTTGGTGGAATTGTTTCCATTGCACATAACTTAAAAGGACCAAATCTTTCTAGTGTTACAGCTTGTGCTGCTTCAACTCATGCAATATGCGAAGCGGTGAAAACTATAAAGGTAGGATGTGCTAAAAAAATGCTAGTTGTGGGGGCTGAGGCGGCAATTTGCGCAACAGGTGTTGGCGGATTTGCTGCTATGAAAGCATTATCAGATAGAAATGATGATCCAAAAACTGCATCAAGGCCTTTTGATAAAGGAAGAAATGGCTTTGTTATGGGTGAGGGTGCTGGTGCTTTGGTTTTAGAAGAGTATGAAGACGCAAAAGCAAGAGGGGCAAAAATTTACGGTGAGATTATTGGCTTTGGAGAGAGTGGAGATGCTTATCATATAACATCACCAACTTTAGATGGTCCACTAAGAGCTATGAAAAAAGCTCTTAAAATGGCTGGTAATCCTAAGATTGATTATGTAAATGCACACGGAACTTCAACTCCTGTTAACGATAGAAATGAAACTAATGCACTTAAAGAAATTTTTGGAAAAGATTCAGTTCCTATTGTTAGTTCTATAAAAGGACAAGTAGGACATTGTTTAGGTGCAGCAGGTGCTATAGAGGCAGTAACATGCTTAATGGCTATGCAAGAAGGAATTATTCCACCAACTATTAATCAGATAGAAAAAGATGAAGAATGTGATTTAGACTATGTAGCTAATGAAAAAAGAAAAGCTGACATACGAATAGTTATGAGCAATTCATTTGGTTTTGGTGGAACTAACGGTTCTATAATATTTAAAAAGTTGGATTAATTATGGCTAGTTATTTGGATTTTGAAAAAGGTATAAAGCAGATTGATGAAGAAATTTCAAGTGCAAAAATCAAAGGCGATGATGATGCAGTTGAAATTTTAGAAAAAAATTTAAAAAAAGAAATTTCAAAAACTTATAAGAATCTTTCAGAATACCAAAGACTGCAATTAGCAAGACATCCTGATAGACCTTACGCACTTGATTATATACGACTTCTAGTTCAAGATGGATATGAAATTCATGGCGATAGAGCTTTTAGGGATGACCCAGCAATTGTTTGTTATATAGGCTATATTGGTAACAAAAAAGCAGTTATTATCGGAGAGCAAAAAGGACGAGGAACCAAGCATAAGTTAAAAAGAAATTTTGGTATGCCAAATCCTGAAGGATATAGAAAAGCTTTAAGAGTTGCAAAATTAGCCGAGAAATTTTCTTTACCTATTTTATTTTTGGTTGATACTCCAGGAGCTTATCCAGGAATTGGTGCAGAAGAAAGAGGTCAAAGCGAAGCTATAGCTAGAAATTTATGCGAGTTAAGTGCTTTAAAAACTCCTATTGTATCCATAGTTATTGGAGAAGGTGGAAGTGGCGGAGCATTAGCAATTGGGGTTGCTGATAAGCTTGCTATGATGCAAAACTCAGTCTTTTCTGTAATTTCACCTGAAGGATGTGCTGCAATTTTATGGAATGATCCTAGCAAAAGTGAATTAGCTACTAAAGCTATGAAGATTACAGCTAGTGAACTTATGGAACATAAACTAATTGATGATGTTATACAAGAGCCAGAAATGGGAGCTCATAGAGATAAAGATGGTGCCATAAAAGCACTAGGAGAATACTTTTTAAAAGAACTTGAGGAGCTTGAAAAATTAAGCATAGATGAACTTTTAGAAAAAAGAATGGATAAAATTTTAAGCATAGGTGCTTTTAAAGAGAGATAAATCATCTAACCCACACCAGTCCAATGGTTAAATTTAGCATTATAAAGCTTAAACAAAAGAGTGTTGGATTAACTTTTGTTTAAAAATAGTTAATATTTTATATGCTATATTATTACATTAGAGATTCTCTAATAAATACTTATAAAAAAGGAAGAAAAATGAAAAAATTTTTAATCGTATCAGTGTTAGCAGGTCTGGCATGTAGTAGCGTTGTAGCTGCAGATGGAGCTACTTTATATAAAAAATGTGTTGCATGTCATGGTGCAAAAGCAGAAAAAAAATATCTTGGTAAAATTCCAGCTTTAAACACTATAGAAGTTGATAAAATGGTAGAAGACATGATGGCTTATAAAGCAGGCAGTAAAAATGATTTTAAAATGGGTGCTGTTATGAAAGGTCAAATGGCTTCAATGAGCGAAGAAGATATGAAAGCAGTGGCTGAACACATTCAGACCCTAAAATAATATTAAAGGAGATTTACATCTCCTTATAGTTATTATCCTGTTCCAAAATAATTTATATTTTATAGCTTACAAATAATTCAAATTTTACTAAAAAAAGCATTTTATGTTATAATATGATAATGATTATTATAAGGAGTATTGTATGAAAGATATAGTCTCTAAAACACTTTTAATACCATTATATTGTAGAGCCTTAGAGGCAAAAAGTAAAAAACCTATTTTAAATGATGAATTTGCTATAAAAATTCTAGAAAATTTCAATGAAGATGAGTTGAAATATCTTAACTACTCATATTTCACAAGAGGTGGCGTTATAGCAAGAGCCTATTTTTTTGATAAGTTAGCAAGAGATTTTATTGAAAAAAATGATTCTCCTGTTATAGTAAATATGGCAGCTGGACTTGATAGTAGAAGTCTTAGAATTTGGAGTAAAAAGGCTAAATTTTTTGATATTGATTTGCCTGAAGTTATTGAGATTAGGAAAAAATACATTGAAGATAAAAGCACATTAATAGCTACAGATATTTTTGATTTTAACTATATTGAACAACTAAGGAAGTTTAAAAATCATCAATTTTGTTTTATATTTGAAGGATTTTTAATGTATTTTGATAAAGAAAGACTTCAAATGCTTTTTAAAACTATAAATGAAAATTTTTCAGGAACTATAATGGGAGATTTTGTTTTTGGAGATTACTGGGCTAAAAATCAAAACAAACATGACGCAATGAAAAACAATAAGGCAAAATTTGCTTTAGGATATAATAGCCTAGAAGAGTTTTTGCAATTTAATTCAAGCTTTAAAATTAAATATAAAAAATATTATCACAGTAAAGAATTTTTAAAGTTTATGGGATATAGAGGGCTTTTGATGAAATTTATGCCTAAAAAAATAAGGAATTCTTTTATGCTTCTAGCTTTTGATTTTTAAAAGTAGCAAGATATCTTAGTTAAATTTATATTAAATATATATAACCCTTAAGAGATTTATTTTATAGGGTTTAGTTTTATGATGGAAAATAAATCTATAGATAAAAATTTAGTTATTATTGTTTTTAATTGCAGTATTGGCTATATAACTTTATATTTTAGGAATAAAAATCTATTATATAAAGTTTTTTCAAGTTTTTTACTTAAACTTTATTTATAAGTTTTTTGTCTATAGTTTTTTATTTTATTATAACAGAACTTATTGCCAAATTTATAAGTTAAAATTTTAAAAATTCAAAATATCTCAGTATAATAGGTTATTTAAAAGAAGAAAGATAAATGGGAAACTTAGTAATTTTATTTTTTATTTTTGAATGTCTAGATGTAGCTCTTAATAACTCTACAAAATTTAAAGATTTAATTTATGGATACGCTAGAAGATGGGCAAAAAACCCTATATTTTTTCTTTTAACGCAATTTAATTTTTTGTTTTTAAGTTTTTGTATATTTGGGCTAGGGATAAATAGTGGACTATTATATTTGCTTTATCTTTTATATATGTTTGATTCTGGATATAAAGTTTATTTATCACATAATGTGATTAATAATAATCTAAATAAAGATCTAGAAATGCTGTTAAATAGCGGTTATACTATAGAAATTTGGCAAAGATTTTTATTTGCTTTTTGCATGAGTGGCGTGTTTTATCTATCACTTTAAAATAGATTAATAAACAAATAAGTAAAAATTGACTAAAATTGTATTTACACTTTAAGAAATTAAAATCTACAAATATTTCCAAAATTACAAAGAGGACAAATGGAAAACAATAATAAAAAACAAACTAGAACTCATATTCCAGTTGATGGATATAGTATAGAGGATTTAAGGTCTCAGCCTATTGATTCTTTAGTTAAATTAGCTTTGGATATGAATATTGAAAATCCAAGTGCTTACAGAAGACAAGAACTTTGTTTTGAGATACTAAAAGCCCAAACTAAACAAGGTGGTTTTATACTTTTTACAGGTATTTTAGAGATAACAAACGATGGATACGGCTTTTTAAGAGGGATTGATGCAAGCATTACAGATAGTGTAAATGACGCATATGTTAGCATGTCTCAAATCCGCAAATTTGCACTTAGGGTTGGTGATATAGTAACAGGACAGGTAAGAGAGCCAAAAGATCAAGAAAAATACTATGCGCTTTTAAAAATTGAAGCTATTAATTATAAAACTATCCAAGAAGCCAAAAAAAGACCACTTTTTGAAAATTTAACTCCACTTTTTCCAGTTGAAAAGTTGAAACTAGAGTATGATCCTATGAAAGTAACGGGTAGAGTTATCGATCTTTTTGCGCCAATAGGGAAAGGACAAAGAGGGCTCATAGTAGCACCTCCAAAAAGTGGCAAAACAGAACTCATGAAAGAGCTAGCGCATGGAATTTCAAAAAATCATCCAGAGATAGAACTTTTAGTTTTACTTGTTGATGAAAGACCTGAAGAGGTTACTGATATGCAACGCTCTGTAAAAGGTGAAGTTTTTAGCTCAACTTTTGATCAGCCTGCAATTAGCCATGTTAGAATTTCTGAACTTGTTATAGAAAAAGCAAAAAGAGCCGTTGAAATGGGTAAAGATGTTGTAATTTTGCTTGATAGTATAACAAGACTTGCAAGAGCTTATAATACAGCTACTCCACCAAGTGGAAGAGTGCTAAGCGGTGGTGTTGATGCAAACGCTCTTCATAAGCCAAAAAGATTTTTTGGTGCAGCAAGAAACATAGAAGAGGGCGGAAGTCTTACTATAATAGCTACAGCTTTAGTTGATACAGGCAGTAGAATGGATGAGGTTATATTTGAAGAGTTTAAAGGAACTGGAAACAGTGAAATTTTACTTGATAGAAATATAAGCGATAGAAGAATTTATCCAGCAATTAATATCATTAAAAGCGGAACAAGAAAAGAAGAGTTGCTTCAAAGCCCTGAGAGATTACAAAAAATTTGGGCACTTCGCTCAGCTATTGCAACCATGGATGATATTGATGCGCTTAAATTTTTGTATTCAAAAATGATTAAAACAAAAGACAATGAAGAACTTTTATCTATAATGAATGAATAATTTAGTATGAAATTTCTTTTTTTATTAGTTGATAGTTTTGGATTTTATAATATTAATAAGATATTCAAAAAGATAGAACTACAAAATTTCAAGGTAGAAAAATGCAAGCTTTAGCCCTAAAATACAGACCAAGAAACTATGAAGAGCTTATAGGTCAAGAAAGTGTGTCTAAAACACTTTCTTACGCATTAGATGACGGAAGATTGGGACATGCTTATCTTTTTAGTGGACTTAGGGGAAGTGGAAAAACTTCAAGTGCAAGAATATTTGCCAAAGCTTTACTTTGCGATCAAGGCCCAACAAGCAAACCTTGTGAAATTTGTCCAAATTGTCAAATGGCAAATGATGGAAGACATATCGATATAGTGGAAATGGATGGCGCAAGCAATAGAAAAATCGATGATATTAGAGAGCTTATAGAACAAACTAAATACGCTCCTGCTAGTGCTAGATTTAAAATATTTATAATTGATGAAGTGCATATGTTAACAAAAGAGGCATTTAATGCACTGTTAAAAACGCTTGAAGAGCCACCTAGTTATGTTAAATTTATACTTGCAACAACTGATCCTCTAAAACTTCCTGCAACTGTTCTTTCAAGAACACAACACTTTAGATTTAAACCCATTGCTAAAAATATGATAGTAAACCACCTTGAAAATATAATTAAAAAAGAAGAAATTCCATACGAAATTGAAGCTTTAGATATGATAGCAAGAAGAGGTTCAGGTTCTCTTAGGGATAGTATTACTTTGCTTGATCAAGCAATTGTATTTTCAGATAAAAACATAACACAAGATGCAATTGCTTCTATGCTTGGAATTTTAGATCCACAAAAAATTGAAGAAATTTTAAAAATAATAATAAAACAAGATAGAGATAGTGCAATTTCTATTATAAAAGAACTTGAAAATTATGATCCTGAAACAATTATAGATGAATTAATAGCAAATTTAAAAGATAAATTTTTAAACAGAGATCCAAAATTTAGTTTTTTAATGTATGAGAGATTTTTAAGGATACTAAGCGAAGCAAAAAATATGCTTTTTATAAATAGTGATGGTGGATTTACTTTGGCTATGACTATGTTTTTGATGATGGAGGCTATGAATTTAAAAAGCATAGATAAAATCATAGAAAAAAGCACAGAACAGTCTAAACAAAGCACTTTTAAACCATTAAAACAAGAAGATACAGAAAAAGAAAGCTTAGCTTCTAATGTTGCAAACAAACCAGAAGAGAGTCCTTATGATAGGTTTTTAGCAAGGATTTATGACAGGGATTATGATATTGGAAAATGTTTTGAAGAGGATGTTGAGTTTGTTAAATTTGAAGAAAATAAGCTATATTTAATATCAAGAGCAGAAGGTAAAAACCAAGAGCTTTTAAGAAGGGGTTCAAGAGCTATTTTAGAGGTTTTAAGAAGCACTTTTGATAACAATACCAAGATAGAAATTAAGCCCGAAAAAAAAAATGAAGCTAGAGATAGCCTAAAAATAGATAAAGACTTAGAAAAGCTCACAAAAATACAAGAGCACGAAGAAGAAAGAAGTATGGATCATAAGAAAAAACTAAGTTCACTTATGAGCGAACTTCAAGGACAAAGCTCTTCTGCGCAAGAATCTAAAGATGATAGGAAGCTAAGTGAGCTAAGAAGGCTCTTTGGAGAGCCTAGTAAGATTTTAGAGAATTAATCTATATCACCGAAAAGCGATTTTAGATCTTTGGTTTGGGTTTCTTGGGTGCTAGTTTCTTTTTGACTAGGTTCAATTAATTCTATCTCATAGCCTGTAAGCATTGAGGCTAGGCGGATATTTATACCATCTTTGCCTATTGCTTTACTTTTTTGATCAAGATTTATATAGACTTTTGCTTTTTTCTTATCTATTTTAACAGCATTTACAACAGCAGGCGCAAGAGCGCGAGATATCATTATCTCAGGTTGTGCAGAATACTCTAAAACATCAATATTTTCATTTTTTAACTCTTTGCTTACTGAGTTTATTCTAATACCTTTTGTTCCAACCGTTGAGCCAATTGGATCTATACTTGGCGATATTGAAGTAAGTGCAACTTTAGCTCTTCTTCCTGGAATTCTAGCACTTGCATTTATTATGACACTACCATCTTTAATCTCAGGAACGCTAGCTTCAAGCAAGGCTTCTAGAAATTTAGGAGAGGTTCTTGAAACTTCTATTTTAATTCCTTGTTTTTCATCTACAAAAACTCTTCTAATAACTCCTCTTATAATATCGCCAACTTTGATTTCATCACCTTTTATCCTGCTTTTTCTAGGCATAAATGCTTTTAAGTCTTCAATTTCTAAATAGGTAGTTTCATCTGAATCTATATGTATAACTGTACCAAAGATTAGATTACCTACTTTATCATTATACTTTTCAAATATTTTTTCTTCTAAAAGTCTTTGTATATGGTAGTTAAGCTCTTTTGATAGGGTAAATGAGGCAGTTCTTCCTAAATTTTCTAAATCTATATCGTAACTTAACTCATCTCCTATTTCTGCACTAGAGTCTATCCCTTTTGCTTTTTTTATAGAGATTAGGTTGTTAGAAGTCTCTAAATTTTCATCATTATCTGCTACTATTAAGATTTTTTGAAACAATTTAACCTTTTTAGTAGTAGGGTCAATTGATGCTTCGTATTCATACTCTTCACCGAAAAGTTTTTTGGCTGTATTTATAAAAGCTGTCATAACTCTTTGTTTTACCTCATCAACAGGTAATCCCTTTTCATTTGCAATTGATTCTATAATATCACTAATTTTTTCCATAATTTTCCTTATTTAACAATGATAAATCTTTAATGGATTTAAAATTTGAGTAGTATGTGATTATACTATTACAAGCCTTGTATTTTGTTTAAACCATTTTTTACATAAAATTTGATATACTAATAGATTAAAAAAAGCAAAGGATTGAAAATGGAGTTAAAGATAGCAAGAATCGAGCTTGATGAAGCGCCAAAAAAGATAACTCTAGATAAAATTGAAGAGGAAATTAAGAAAGTTGGACAAAAAATTTATTACTTTGATAAAGAAAATTCACATAAAGACCTTATAGCTTTGATAGAGTACTTTGAAGAAGAGGGTTTTAGTGCATATCTTAGAACAGTAAAATATGGTTTAGATGAAAATGAATATATGTATGAGGTTCATATCCTTTGAGTAAATTACTTTTCATACAGACTTTAGGCTGTGCGATGAATGTTCGAGATAGTGAGCATATCATCGCAGAGCTGAAATCAAAAGAGGACTATGCCTTAACAGATGATATAAAAAAAGCAGATTTAATACTTATAAACACTTGCTCAGTCAGGGAAAAACCTGTTAATAAGCTTTTTAGTGAAATTGGCTCTTTTGAAAAAGTTAAAAAAGATGGTGCTAAAATCGGTGTTTTAGGTTGCACTGCAAGCCATTTAGGAGATGAAATTTTTAAGCGTGCTCCATATGTTGACTTTGTTTTGGGTGCAAGAAATACATCTAAAATTTCAAAGGCTGTAAACACACCTAAGTTCATAAGCACAGACATAAACTATGATGACAGCGAGTATGCTTTTGGAGATTTTAGAACCTCTAAATACAAAGCTTTTGTAAACATCATGATAGGTTGTGATAAAAAGTGCTCATATTGTATCGTGCCTCAAACTAGGGGTGATGAAATTTCAATTCCTGCAAATTTAATTTTAAAAGAGGTTGAAAAATCCGTTAATAGTGGTGCAAAAGAGATATTTTTACTTGGTCAAAACGTAAATAATTATGGTAGAAGATTTTCAAATTCTCATGAAAAAATTGATTTTAGTGATTTGTTAGTTAAAATTTCAGATGTAAAAGGGGTTGAGAGAATTCGTTTTACAAGCCCACATCCACTTCATATGGATGACAAATTTTTAGATGTTTTTGTAAATAATGACAAAATTTGCAAATCCATGCACATGCCTTTACAAAGTGGTTCAACTAGAGTTTTAAAAGCAATGAGAAGAGGTTACACTAAAGAGTGGTTTTTAGATAGAGCTTTAAAGCTTAGAGAAATGTGTCCAGATGTTAGCATTAGTACTGATATAATAGTAGCATATCCAGGCGAGAGTGATGAGGACTTTTTAGATACAATGGATGTGCTTGAAAAAGTTAGATTTGAGCAAATTTTTTCTTTTAAATTTAGCCCAAGACCACTAACTCCAGCTGCAAATTTACCTATGATTGATGATGAGATAGCTAGTAGAAGACTATCTACTTTGCAAAACAGGCATACGCAAATTTTAGATGAAATAACACAAAAAGAGCTTGGAAAAGTGCATAGGGTATATTTTGAGGAACTAAGAGATGGTTTTCAAGTAGCAGGAAGAAGCTTTAATAACTTTATGGTTAGTGTAAAAGGAAGCGAAGAGCTTCTTGGAAAAACATTGGATGTTAAAATAACAAATCCAAAACGAATGGTGCTTTATGGGGAAATTGTCTCTTAAAAAAAGAGTATTATTAAGCTTAGCTGAATGGGTGATATTTTTCTTAATTTGGCTAATTTTTCTAACTTGCAAAAAAAGATTCACAGATACAAATTTACCAAATAAGCCCTGCGTTGTAGTATTTTGGCATGGAAGACTTGCTATGATGAGCTTTGCTTATAGGCACTGGTGGAGCAAAGCTTACAATGGTGAAAAACAGGGAAAAGTCATTATAAGTGATCACAAAGATGGTGAGATTATAACTAGAGTTATTAGCCATTTTGGAATAGGGGCGATCAGAGGATCTAGTTCAAAAGGCGGGGCAAGAGCTTTGATAAATGCTTTTAAAGAGATAAGAAATGGGGTGGATGTTATCATAACCCCAGATGGTCCAAGAGGCCCAAAGCATAGTGTAGCAGATGGAGCTGTAATAATTGCACAAAAACAAAATTTAGATATATATGCATTAAACTATGAAGCTAGTAAATTTTGGCAGTTTAAGAGTTGGGACGGTATGATTTTACCTAAACCATTTTCAACTATAAACTATAGTTTAAGTTTACCTTTTTCAGTTGAAAATTTAGAGATTGCTAAGGCAAAAGATAAGATACAAAATGAACTATTTTTAGCATCCAAAAAATACAATAGCTTTTAATTCAAGGCACAAAATTTTAAATTTCTCACTAAAATTTCAAATAACCTACAAAAATAAAACACTTTTAAAGATAGATATTTAATATTTTTTTTATAAAAAAGGTAATATAATAATTTCCTATGTCTCGTTAGCTCAGTTGGTAGAGCATCTGACTCTTAATCAGAGGGCCGCAGGTTCGAACCCTGTACGGGACACCATCATAAATTATAGATAGAAAATAATATACATTACCCATACTTCTTACCTAAATAGATGAGATATTGATTCTATAAGTGGTTTTGAATTCTTGTTTTATCTCTGCCTTATAGATTTAATAAGGATATATGGAAAAAAGCATAAATAGTTTAAGGAAAAAAATAGATGAGAATATATATGATAGTTATATAAAAATGCTAAAGGCTAAGGAACGTGAAAAATTCCTCCAACGAGGACATCGTTTTGAAAATACTTTACCATTAGGATAATATTAGTTTAATACTAATATATTTATAAGAACAATAGTAGTAATAAGGTATGAGTAAATAACAGCATCTTCATTACTACTGTTGCTATCCTTTCTAATCCCATCTAAACCACACATAATTCTCAAGTTGTAGTGAATAGAAAAAATAAGTATATATAAAGATACTAAAAAAAGACTTTCAATTGGAGCTATAAAAAACATAGCTACATTGTAAATGTGAGGTATGTAAAGATACGAAATTGGATTATTCTTTACCTTTTCTTGATAGTAGTAGTAACTAAAAATAATTAAAGAAGCTAAACCAAAAGAGATAGTGATATGGAAAATAGTTGAAAAAAGATAAGGGTTTGTTTGGTAAAAAGGAATAGAGAAGTATTTAACCAATATAGATAAATCCCTTATATCAGTTCCGTATAACTCATAAGCATTTAAAAAACCTAAACTAATAAAAAGCATAATAGCAATTCTAGTCATTTAAAATATCCTTTAATATTTCTAAAATTATACACTATTGTTTTAAAGAGAAAATAAAAATAGCTATACAGCTTAAGAAAACCACGATAAAAATTTATATGATAGTTATAAACAGAAAGTAGATAGAAAATATTATCCAGAACAGACTAGAGGCTGGGAAACGTTAGTAAAACATTCCTATCCTTATATAATATGGAGAAAAGGCTATACAATTAAAAAAGGGGTTTCCCCTTTTTAAATCAGCTTAGGTTTATACATATATTTACATATATAAACAAACATAAGATAATGTATTCAAATGTTAAAGAAGAATTAACATCTTTATAATAAATTTCTCTAAAAGTTTCTTCATTTAAAACTAAGTAAAAAACAGATGCTAGGATAATAAAAACACATAGTAGAAAAAGATTATTATAAGGTATTTTGTAATATCTTTATTATATTTAGTTTTTAGTAAATGCTTAATATAAAATAGTAAAGATAGAGATAATCCAAAAGATACAACTAAATGAAATACTAAATTATAAATTAACTCTTTTCTCCCAAGCTCTCCAGCTGAGAAGTACTTAGCTAAGATAGATAAATCTCTCATATCTACCCCATAGAGTTCATAAGCATTAGCTAAACTAAAACTATCTATTAATAGAAACACTAATCTAAACATATCTGTTATCCTTTATTTTTATTTGTATAGATATGAAAATTATACAAATTACAATATAAATACTAGATAAATCATATTTTCAATACTCATTTTATATACCCCCTTCTCTAGCCTAGATTAAGGTTAAATTAATTTTAAGTTCTAATTCTAGTATAATTTACTTATAAATATACACATACAAGGAGTTTTGATGCTTAATAATGAAGAGGTTCTCTCTAACATACCTACAGATGCAATAAACTCTAAAGCTGAGAAAAAAGATTCAAGTGTTTTAGAGGGAGGTAAAGAGAAAAGGGGTAGATAGCTTATTAGATTCCTAAGCCAATAATATGTAAAAGTTTATATTTTTTTAATTAACTCTTTTTTAAATTAGTTACTTATTAATAGCCTATATAGCTAAGCTAGAAAAGTTATATAGACTAAGTATTAAATTTGTACCTAAAAAATCTTATAAATGTTGAGAGAAACATCTATCTAAGGGGACAATAGACAGTTGGTTCGAATCCAGTATGGGATATATTTCTACTCTGAATTCCCTAAATACTAGCATTCTTGGCCATACAGTTTTCCAAGAATAGCAGTTATAGCATTTTAATGTTGCAATGTTTCTAACTATACCAATAAAATTATATTTGCTATAAATATTAACAATAATTTAATATCTTAAAAATAGCTAGAGACTTGTTTTATAAACTGAATAGATGTTTTAAAAAGCAATAAAAGTAGATAATTTAACTATTATAATATTAATTTCTTATGTTTAGTAGGCAATTCATGAAGTCATAGTATTTATCCCAATTTCCTTTTTTATTATTTTTGCTATTATTTACTAATTCATTGTAAAAAGCCCTGTCTTTTGTGTGTATAAATTTTTGATAAGGAACTGCATAGCCCTCTTCTATCATTATATTATTTATATTTTCATTATTTTTAAAAATTATGCAAACTTGCCTGTTAAACTGATCTGTATCTATAATTTTTACAGTCAATTGATCACCTTTTTTTATAATACTTCTTAAAAAATATGTTGAATTTTTACCTGCATTTAGAAGTTCTTTTTTTGTTGTATTTTGGCATTGACTATAGTCTCTTAGAAATTTTTTATTTTCAAAATTCTCTGGAGCATCAATATACATAAGTCTACACTTTACGCCTTTATTAAAATGGATTGTATCTCCATCAGCTACGTAATTTACTATGAGAGTATTGCCTATATGAAATATATCTATAATCAAAAATAGCAATAATATTGTTAAAAAATAAATTAAATTAAAAAGATATTTATTTCTCAATAGCTTTCCTTTTTAAAATTCTATATAAAAATATAGCCAAAAATATAGCCGAGAAAAAAATTATTATTATATTGTATAGAGTTAGCTCTGGATATATTTTTATTTTAGCTTCTAAATTTAGATAAGAAACTATATTTTCTTGATATCCTGAAAAAAATAAAATGGTAGGTAGTATAAAAAACCCCATCATTTGACCTTTTCTTACATTAAATATATATGGCATTATCCCAAGTAATGTCGAAATAGCAAGTATAAAAAGCCCCCATAAAGAGGTAGTAAAATATACTACAAATATTAAAAAAAATATAATGCAAAATGTTAAAGGTTTATAAAATATGTTTGAAAAAAATTCAATAATTTTATATTTTAATTTATGTATTAGCCAAAATGATAATAAGGCAGCTATTCCCATGGAGGATAGCATTATCATAGCATGATTTATTAGTATGTTTGGTATTATTTGCTCTATAGCCACAGAGGCACCGGATCTTGATTTGCCTATCAGATATATGGTCATTATAGAAAACACAGCATCAGATGTGTTTATGGCACTTGTTGATGCTATATATTCTTTTTCGCTTTCGCTTTTATTTATATTTTTTTTATTTAAAAAATCTTCTATTAGCAGCATACAGGTTGCGGCATTAGCAGATCCAAGACCCGGAAGAAACCCTGTTATGATCCCACCTATGGAGCCAAGAAGCGAACTTCTAGGTTTTGTTATTACATTTAATTTTATATTTTTATCTTGTTTACATATAGGCGATGTTCTGGCAAATAGAGCAAGCACTAACCCACTTAGTCCAAATAGTCCAGTAAGGGCTGGAAAGATACCGTTGAAAGCTGATAGGTTAGGATTTGGTACATTCGGGCTGCCAAGAGTTAAGACACCTAATATCCCACTAAATATAAATACAAAGAAGGAAAATATTTTATTTTTATCTGTTAATATGAGAAAAATAGAAATGGTCAAAAGGATTAAAAACATATTTTCTTTAATTATATTTTCAAACCTTATTAAAGCCTTATCATTATAATAGACTATAATTAAAAATAGCGATATGCATAATATAAAAGAATATATAAATCCTTGCAAGCTACCGCTTATTGATATATTTAATGCCTCTAATCCTTTCCCTCTTTTTACCATTTTTTGTCCAGGTAGTAGGGCATATACTTCATCACCCGGAATTCCTAAAAAAAGACTTGGGAAAATATCAAAAAATGTATGAGTCATGGCTGCTGAAACTATAAAAGTAGCTATATATAGTACATTTACATCATTAAGAGCTGTTGTAAAAAATAAAGATAGAAGTATAGCGCATATAGTATTTGTATGAATTCCAGGAATAAGACCAGATATAATACCAAACCCAAAGCCGGTAATAATTGGAATCATATATAATAATATTTCATAGAGCATCGTTATTATTCATATATTTCTTTAATAATTAATGAAATATCTCCTTTATATTCGCTCACTTTTACTTTTGCACAAAATAAATTATTATTTTTTAGTATACCTTTTATCTTATCATTATAAAAACCTTCAAATACAATGGCATTGTATATATATCCATCCTTAGATAGTTTAAAATTAATATGCTTTTTGCCATTTTTACTTGTAAAAGTATAAATATTTAAAGCCTTAACGTTATTCAAAAAAATAGTATTACCTAGATTGCTAGGAATGTCTGAAAAATTAATACTATCAATGCATTTATTTTTTTTAAATTCTAATATTTCAATCATGCTTTTATCCAAAGGATTGATTTGGGCTTTATTTTTATATATTTTGACATAACCAGTAACTTTTACTTTATCTCCACTATGGATTGTTTCAATCTTACCAAAACTAGGAAATATTGTTGCAATAATTCTTTTTGAAAATTTTTTATCTTCAAAATATATATTTTTAATTCCCTCTTTTGTTTCATAGATTCCACTAACAATGCCGATATAGTGAACTATTTTATTTCTGTAAGATTCTTCTAGCAACACATCGTTTGAAAGCTCTATAGATTTAACATTTTCTTTATCTGTTGCATATAGGCTGTTACTGAACCAAAAAAAAGATAAAGCAATGATGAATGAGGTAATTAAAATCGTTTTTTGAAAGAATATTTTCATTTTTTTATCCTAAATAGTTTAGAGATTAGCTATAGGTATATTCTAATTATAAAATCTTTAAAAATAAATAAAATAAAAAATATAATTAAATAGATAGAATGTGAATTTAAAATTAATAGAGCAGAAATTTTTAATATGTGAAGTGGCTAATTTTTATGATGTTGTTTTAAAATAGAAATCCAAACTAGCAAAGAAAAATAACTTTTATGTCTTAGCGATAATGTTCTTAGGAGTGCAATTAAATAATACTCTGTATGTGAGGGTTTTGTATAGATAAAATTCTTGATTTCTCTTTAGTTGGTGTTTTATCATCAATTACTCAAATTTTAGCCAAAAATGATATAGGAATTTTTGTTATCTCTACATTCAATACCGATTATATATTTGTAAAAGAACATAATTTAAATAAAGCTATAAAAGCATTAGAGCAAAATAACTATAACATTTCTTAATGCATAAATTTTGAAATCTATGTAGGAAATTTTATAACTTAATATAAATTTCATTAAATAATTAATTTACAAGTTCTTGAAAAATTGCTTTTATAATTTTTATATCTTCAATAGGTCTGTCATATTTGTTTGTAGGAGAGGTTTCTATCTTTTTTAACACATCAAAACCATCAACAACTTCACCAAAAATAGTATGATATCCATTTAGCCACGGCGTTTTATCAAATGTAATAAAAAATTGACTTCCATTTGTGTTTGGACCCGCATTTGCCATAGCTAAAACTCCTGCTTTATCAAACTCAACTCCCTCCATAAACTCATCTTCAAAATCTTTATTCCATATAGAGTTCCCATTTCTACTGGTTCCTGTTGGATCACCACCTTGCATCATAAAGCCTTTTATAACTCTGTGAAAAATTAGTCCATCATAATATCCATTTTTAATATGAGTTTGAAAATTTTCAACTGCTTTTGGTGCAACTTCTGGAAATAAAGAAAGCGTTATATTTCCCTCACTTGTTTCCAAAATTACCCTATTAGCAAAAAGTGTTGAAAATAAAAATAGTATTATAAAAAATATTTTTTTCATTAGTTCTCCTTAAAATAGTAATTATAAGCTATACAGGTAAATATACAAAATTTGAAGCGTTATATATATTAATATATAATTAACTTTTTGCATTGTATAATTTTACACAGGAGAATTTTATGGAGCTAGTATCAAATTTTATTATTAAATTGAATGAGAGTGATTTTATTTTAGAAAAAAGAATAAAGTTGTTAAAAGAGATAGAAAAAACAGGCTCGATTTTACAAGCTGCTAAAAATGTTCCTATGAGTTATAAGTCTGCTTGGGATACTATTGATTTGATGAACAATTTATCAGATGAAGTTTTAGTTGAAAGAAAGGCTGGTGGTAAGTCTGGAGGCGGAAGCTATCTTAGCGAGTATGCTAAAAAACTTATCATAACTTATGAAAAAATAGAGGAAATTCAGGCTAGTTTTTTGGAGCAAATTTCAAAAAACGCAGATTACCATAGTGGTAATATATTAAATTTACAAAGGATAGCAATGCAAATTAGTGCAAGAAACGTTTTTGTTGGAAAAGTGGTAGAATTAACTCCAGGTGTGGTTAATTCAGAAGTTGTTTTAGAGTTAAAAAGTGGTGTTAAAATTGCATCAATAATTACAAAAAACTCAGTAGAAAATTTAGGTCTTGAAATCGGTAAAGAGGCAAAAGCTATTATCAAATCAACATCAGTTATGATAAGTTCTGAAAAAGATTTAAAAATCAGTGCAAGAAATGTCTTAAAAGGTAAAATTTCAAAGATAAACGAGGGTGCAGTTAATGCTGAGGTGAGTTTAGATTTGGGTGAAAACCAAATTTTAACATCAATAATTACAATAAACTCTATTAAAAATCTTGGCTTAAAAGTTGGAGATGAAGCTTATGGAGTTATTAAATCAACATCGGTTATGATAGGATTATAAGATGAAAAAATTCATATTTTTACTAATTAGTGCCTGTATCTTAAGTGCTTCTGAAATAAGAGTAGCTGCGGCTGCAAATATTGGTTATGTAATTGATGAATTAAAAAAAGAGTTTTTAAAAGACCGAGCTGATGACAAGATAGAAGTTGCATTAGCAAGTAGTGGTAAGTTAAATACTCAGATAAAAAATGGAGCTAACTACTCCATTTTTATGGCTGCAAATATGAAATTTGCTAATGATTTATATGATAATGGATTTACAAACAACAAGGCTGAAATTTATGCTAGAGGTGTTTTGGTAATGTTTAGTGCAAAAACGCGTGATATGAGCCGTGGGCTAGAGCTTTTAAAAGATAAAGACATTCACAAAATTGCAGTAGCAAATACAAAAACAGCACCTTATGGTATAGCTAGCTTGGAAGCATTTAAAAATGCAAAAGTATTTGATGAGATTAGCTCAAAATTAGTCTATGCTGAGAGCATTTCGGGAGTTTTACCTTATGCTTTGAGTGCAGCTGAGATTGGCTTTATTCCAAAATCTGCACTAGTAGGCAAAAATGAGTATATAGCGGGTAAAAACTACATTGAGGTTGACAAAAGCCTCTACACTCCACTTGATCAAGGTATGATTTTGCTAAAAGGCTATGAAGATAACAAATTAGCGACAGATTTTTATAATTTCTTAAAAAGCGATAGAGCTAAAAAGATTTTTAAAACTTACGGCTATGAATAGGATTTTAGCAAAAGTAGTTAAGATTCAAGAAAATGGGGCTTTACATAAGGTAAATTTTAGTAGTCAAATTGGAAATTTATCCTTAGTAAGCCTTGATCTTAATCTTAAAATAGACCAAGAGGTAACTCTTGGCTTTAAATCAAGTGCTGTTGCCATTGGTAGACTTAATGATGATATGTTAAGCTACTCTAATCAAATTAAAGTAAAGATTAGAAGCATTGAAAAAGGGCAAATCTTAACCAAAGTAGTAGCATCAGTAAACCAAGAGTTTATAACTAGCATTATAACTACAGATTCTGCAAATAGACTAAATTTAAAAGTAGAAGAAAATGCGGTTTTTTTGATTAAAGCAACAGATGTTTTTGTGGTGAGTTATGATTGAATTTACCCCATTTTATGTCTCATTTAAATTAGCATTTATAACAACTTTTGTGCTATTTTTTCTTGTTTTACCACTTGCTTGGAAACTTAGCCAAAGCAAAAGTAAGTTTAAGCCTATTATTGAAAGTATCTGTGCTATGCCACTTGTCTTACCTCCTACTGTTATGGGTTTTTATCTACTTTTTGCATTTTCTAAAAACTCTTTTATTGGAAGTTTTTTATATGAAAGTTTTGGAATAGAATTAGTTTTTAGCTTTACTGGACTTGTTTTTGCAAGCTGTATTTACTCTTTGCCTTTTATGTTTCAGCCACTGCTTAGTGGTTTTGAGAGTCTTAACAAAAATATAATTGAGGCATCATATTTAAGCGGAAAAGGCAAGCTTACAACACTTTTTAAAATTGCTTTGCCAAATATCAAACCATCACTTTTAACTGCACTTGTAGTTACATTTGCTCATACTGTTGGGGAGTTTGGGATAGTTTTAATGGTTGGTGGAAGTATGGAAGGAAAGACAAAGGTTGCTAGTATTGCTATTTATGAATTTACTGAACTTCTTGATTATAAATCAGCACATATTTATAGCTTTATAATGCTTTGTATGAGCTTTGTAGTGCTTTTTAGTGTTTATTTTTTTAACCATAAAAACAGGGCAAAATAGGAAAAATAAGATGATAAATTTACATATCAAAAAAGAGCTTTTTGGTGCAAATAAAAATATGCTTTTAGATCTTACTTTGCAGATACAAGATAAGACTTTTTTAGCACTCTGTGGTCAAAGTGGAAGTGGTAAAACTACCTTTTTAAGGTGTTTGGCTGGACTTGAAAAAAGTGTTGGCTTGATAAAAGTTGATGATGAAATTTGGCAAGATGAAAAGATATTTTTACCACCACAAAAAAGGCGTATAGGCTTTGTTTTTCAAGATTATGCTTTGTTTGAAAACTTAACTATTGAGCAAAATTTACTCTTTGTGCAAAAAGACAAAACTCTTTGTCAAAGACTGCTTGATATGCTTGATATTGCTAATTTAAAAGATCGCTATCCAAATAAACTAAGTGGCGGACAAAAACAAAGAGTGGCACTTGGTAGAGCTATGATGAGAAAGCCAAAAATTTTACTTTTAGATGAGCCACTCTCAGCTCTTGATCCAAATCTTAGAGCTAAACTTCAAGATGAAATTTTAAAAATTCACAATGAGTTTAAAACCACAACAATACTCGTAAGCCACGATCCTAGTGAAATTTATAAACTAGCAAATGAGATGATTGAATTAAAAGATGGAAAAATAACAAGACAAGGAAGTCCTGAAAAGCTTTTGCTCAAAACCCAAGGTAGTCAGAAATTTTCATTTTCTGGCTCTATTTTAAATATTGAAAAAATAGATAGCATTTTTGTAGTTACTGTTTCCATTGGACAGCAAATAACTCAAATCGTTGTAGATGAAGCTTTGGATTTGAAAGTTGCAGACGAAGTAAGCGTTAGTACAAAGGCATTTAATTTAAATTTAACTAAAGGATAAAAATGAAAAAAATATTTTTATTATTTTGTTTGGTAGTGGGTTTAGGTGCTAGCGATATTCGTATCGCAGCTGGTGCAGGGTATAAAAAGATGACATTGGAGCTTTTGCAAAATTTCAAAAATCAAAATAAGATAGAAGCTATTTTTGGAAATATGAAGCAAGTTACTACTCAAGCTAAAAATCAAGATATAACACTAATTATAGGCGATAAAAGATATCTTGATAGCTCAAATTTAGATAAAATTGGCGAACAAAAGATAGGTAATGGAAAGCTAGTTTTAATATATCCAAAAAATACAGAAATTAAAAGCATAAATGATTTAACAAATGAAAATATAAAAAAAGTAGCTTTACCAGATAGCAAAAAAGCAATTTATGGCATAGCTTCCTCGCAAGCTCTAAAAAGTGCAAATTTAGATATAGAAAATAAACTTTTATTTGTCTCAACCGTTCCTCAAAGTGCCTCTTATGTCTTAAGTGGCGAAGTTGATGCTGGATTTATTAACTTAAGTGAAGCTTTGTCTATAAAGGATAAAATTGGTGGTATGGTTAAAGTTGATGAGAGTTTATATGAACCTATACAAATCATAGCTTTAAAATTAGATAGTTGTTCTAAATTTGAAGTTTGTGGCGAGTTTTTAGAGTTTTTACAAACTAAAAAAGCAAAAGAGATTATAAGCAAATATGGTCTATGAGCCATTTATTTTAAGTGCTAAAATTTTAGCTTGTTGTTTTTTTCTTTTTATGATTTTTGGAACGTATTTAGCAAATTTTTTAGCAACTACAAACTCAAAACTTAAGTGGCTAGTTGAAGCTTTGGTAACTTTGCCACTTATTTTTCCACCTGTTGCTATTGGCTTTTTTCTTTTGATTTTGCTTGGAAAAAATGGTTTTATTGGCTCATTTTTTGCAAATTTGAATATATATTTTATATTTGAGTTTAAAGCTTTAGTTATAGCTGGTTTTATAGCAGGAATTCCTCTTTTTGTAAAACCTGTTCAATCAGCCATTGAACTTTTTCCAAAAAATGTAAAAGAGGCCTCTTTGATAAGTGGAAAAAGCGAGTTTAAAACACTTATTTTTATAGTTTTACCAAGCATTAAAAAAAGCATATTTCAAGCACTAATTATTGCTTTAGGTCGTGCTTTAGGCGAAGTTGGCATAAGCTTAATGATAGGTGGAAACATAACTCACAAAACCGATACTCTCTCACTTGCTATTTATAATGCAGTTTTTGATGGGGATTATGATTTGGCAATGATGTTAAGCTTGGTGTTAATAATTATTTCAACACTTTTGTTTATAATACTAAATATAATAAATAAAAAAAGTTAGGTGCAAAAATGATAACAAATAGTGAAATTTTAGAGTATATAAATGAAGATTTACCTTTTATGGATTTGACTACAAGTTTGCAAAGTTACGAAAAAACTAAAGCAAGATTAGAGCTTTTTACTAGAGTTGATTGCGTAGCTTCTTGCACTGAAATTTCAGCAAAAATAGCTGAAATTTTAGATTGTGAAGTAAAGTTTGTAAAATCAAGTAGAAGTTTTGCAAAAGAGGGCGATATGCTTTTAGCTTACGAAGGAGAGTATGCAAACATTCACAAAGCTTGGAAGCTTACTCAGGTTTTACTTGAATACTCTTGTGCCATTGCAACTTATACAAATAAAATGCTAAATTTGGCTAAAAGTGTAAATCAAAAATGTCAAATTTTAGGAACTAGAAAAACTTTTCCTTTTGCAAAAAAGTTTTGTGTGCAAGCTTTGCTCGATGGTGGAGGAGAAGTTCATCGGCTAAATTTAAGTGATAGCATTTTATTTTTTGATAAACATAGAATTGTCTATAAAAACAGCGATGAGTTTTTTGCAGACTTGAGAGCCATTAAACATAAAGTGCCAGAGAAAAAAGTAGTAGTTGAAGCTCTAAATTTAGATGATGCAATAAAACTTTTAGAGATTGCAGATGTGATTCAACTTGATAAAATGAGTTTGGAAGATACTAAAAAGATAGTTGAACTTAGAGATAAAAATTATAAAAATGTTAAGATAATCTCAGCTGGTGGAATTAATGTAAATAATGTAAAAGATTATGCTAGTTGTGGAATTGATGCAGTAGTTACAAGTGCAATGTATCTAAGTGGTATTGGAAATATAAAGGCAAAGATTTCAAAAATCTAACCACTTTTTGTGGTGGTTAGACTATTTTTTAGTTAGATAGTGTGCAACTTGAGATAACTCTTTTTGAGTTAAATTTGGACATACGTTGTTTTTTAAGATATATGCTTTTGCCTCTGCTGGAGTAGAGAATTTCTTATCTATCTTTATGCAGGTTGCTTTATAGATTTTTTCACCTCTTCTTGCTGCCATAGATTGTCTTCTATCTATAAGTTTTATATCATCTTCTAAGGTTTTTTGAGTAGCATTTGAAACCTCTTCATAGGTTAAAAGAGATCCTCCAAATTTTTTTTGAAATTTTTTTGCGTCTTCTTTGTTTTTAAAAGCATATGAGCTAATAGAAGACATGGTAGCTGGCATACTGGAGCTATATACATAAATAGCAGTAGTAGCATCAATAAATTTTAAAGAAGCTGTATCAACTACTTTAGGATTATCTGGAAGTATTTTTTTTAACATAGCCTCTTGATGCATACAGTGGATAGAGCAGTATTGGTGTGTTTTGCCATTAATATTTACAGCGTGATTTGTTTTATAAAACATATTTAAGCTCATTCCACAAACTGAACAGAAATTTTTAGATTCTCCATCTTGTAAAATAGTTACCTTTTCTAAAGAAACAACTCTAAAATCCATTTTTTTATCATTAGCGAACAGACCTGTTGACAAGAAAAAACTTGATGTACATCCTAGGGTTGCAAAAATTGCTGTTGATTTTAAAAAAAATCTTCTTTTCATAATACTCCTTTTTATAATAGGTTGATTTATATTATATCAAGCTCATTTTAATAGGATATAATTTTTTAGTATAGATATATATTTAAGAGTAAATTTGATAGAATATATTTAAAATAGAATAAAAGGTAGCAGATGAGGCTTTTTGGAAATAGTCCAAAAATGTTTTATAGTGTATGTGTAGATAATAATGTTTTTGAAATTTTCTTTAGGGAATTTGATAAGAAAAACACTCTAAAACAAGAATTTAACGAGAAAGATATATTAGTCAATAAAGAGCATGTAGAAAAAATTAATTTTTTTTTAAAAAGTACGGGCAGTAAAAAAAGCTTTTTATCCTTTATGCACACATCGTTAAATCAAGGCTTGGTTGATGATGCGATATATAATGACAAAGATTTTATAATGCAAGAAATTGATAAAGATGTTATATCGTATTCTTTAAAAAGTGAAATAGAAGACATTAAAAATTTATATAATGTAGAATATATTGAATATATAAACCCTTTTAAAGTGTTATATTTTTTAATGAAAAATGAAAACTTTAAAGGAACATCTCTTTTTATACTGAAATTTAGTCAAAGTGCCGCTGTAATGGTTGCAAATAGTGAAAAAGTGATTTTTTCAAAAATGATAAATTTTATTGATGAGGGTTTTGATGCATTTAAAAAAGATCCAGATAGTTTTTCCCTCGAAGATGATGATGAAATTTTTGTAAGTATTTTACAAAACTTTTTAAATAAATTTTATGAAACAAATAGTAGCTTTGTAGATGAAATTTTTGTTTATGATACCTGTAGTTCTAATAGAGAGCTAGGGTACTACATCTTTACAAAACTATTCATAAAGACAAATGTTTTTCCGCTTGATATAGTTGAGTATATTAACAAAATCAACATAAAAGAGCATTTTTAAAATTTATCTAGAAGGTGCCTATTTTCATAAATAAAGCCTCTATTATGCTTAGGCACCTTTTTGATTCTACAAATTTCTTTGAATTTTTTGTCCATTTTGTTTATTTTAAATGGAGATACGCAAACTAGTTTTTCATTATATCCTATAGCTATTTTACCACTTATAACAGAGTCTTTGCTTGCTTCTAGCCTTTGTTTTTGACTCATTGAAATTCCTAGTTTTTTTACCGCTTTATCAATTAAATTCATCGAAAAAGGAGTATTTTGTATTATAAAAAATTTCTCATCTTCATATATAAATTTGCCCTGTAAATGCTTTTTATCTTCATTTAAAAACTCAAAACTTTTTTTAACTCCTGGATGAAATTCTTGAATAAACTGATTGCTAAATTTTGATCTTATATAATTTCTTTCAAAATTAGTATCTAGGTTTGATTTATCAAAAAAGTATTTAATCTCATTTGTATCTAAAAAATTTAAAATTTCATTTTTACTTGTATCTAAAAGTGGTCTTAGAATTGTATAGTTTTGTTTTGGGTCAATTTTACTCATACCAATAAGGTTACAAACTCCAGCACCTTTACTAAATCTCATTAAAAACCATTCAAACAAATCATTTAAATTATGTGCTGTTATTAGGTATTTATAGTTAAATTCAGTGCAAATTTCATCAAAAAATTTATATCTCACATCTCTTGCTTTTTGTTCAAAATTTGATGAGTCTTCTAAAACTAGTTGGACATTTTTTACATAGATTTTTTTGTTAAATTCTTTGGCTAATTCTCTTGCACTTTCTTCTTCTGTATTGCTACTTGGTCTTGTGTTGTAGTTTACAAAAGCTAAATCAAAATCAATTTTTAAATTTACTAATATATAAAAAAGAGCAGTGCTATCAACTCCATATGAAAAAGCTAAAATGGATCTGTTTTGTCTAGCAATCTGTAAAATTTCATCATCAAGAGATAATTTCTGCAACTAATTTATCCCCTATAAAATCTGTAAATTTACAAGTATATGTTTTACCAACTTCAAGATTTTGCAAATTTGAGTCATTTATTAAAATTTCTCCATCAATGTCTTTATCCCAAATATATTTTTTAGCTCCAAAAAACATCTCACCTTCACTGCTATAGCCTTCGACTACGCAAGTTGAAGTTTTGCCAAGCTCTTTTTCAAAACTCTCTTTTGTGGTTTGGTTTGTGATTTTTTCTATCATATTTAGCCGTTTTGTAACTATTTTTTGAGGAATTTGTTCCATATTGAAACTTGCTGTATCTTCTTCTTTTGAATAGGCAAATATAGAAACTCTATCAAAGCTAAATGACTTTAAAAACTCACAAAGCTCATCAAAATCTTTTTCGCTTTCCCCTGGATGTCCTACTATAAAACCACTTCTTACAAACGAATCTTTTGCCTCTCGCATTTTTGCTAAAAGCTCTATAATTCGCTCTTTATTTGCACCCCTTTTCATAATTTTTAACATATTGTTGCTTATATGTTGAATTGGCATATCAAAGTAGTTTAAAAATACTTTTGAGTCTATTATTTTTTGAACTAATTCATCTGATGTTGTGGTAGGATAAAGATACAAAATTCTAGCAAATTTAACCCCATCTATTTTTTCAACTCTATCTATTAACTCACAAAGTCCATCTTTTTTTCCTAAATCTCTTCCATAGCTACTGCTATCTTGAGATATAAAACTAAAATCATAATAACCTTGATTTACTAAATTTGAAATTTCATCTACTATATCATCTATGCTTCTACTTCGCAATTTTCCCTTAAAAGTTGGAATCGCACAAAAACTGCATTTTTGATTACATCCTTCTGAAAGCTTTATATAGGCGTGGTAGTTTGAGCCAGTTATAACTCTTTTTTCGCTTTTTTGTAAATATGTTTGAGGGCTGAAAAGATTTTGTTTTTTTAAAATCATCTCATCAATTTTATCATAATCCCCAACACCACTAAATATATCAACCTCTGGGAGTTCTTTAATAAGTTCATCTTTATATCTTTGCATCAAGCAACCAGTTACAACCAAAACCCCATCATCTTTTTTGTATTGAGCAAGTTCTAAAATGGCATTAATGCTCTCCTCTTTTGCAGAGGCTATAAATCCACAAGTATTTACAATCATAACATCAGCATCATCTGGCTTATCTACAACTTGGTAGTTACCAAGCCTTCCAAGCATAATTTGGCTATCAACAAGATTTTTATTACAGCCTAATGATAAAAGATATAGTTTTTTCATCTTATATCCAAATGTTATCTATAAGTCTTGTAGGCCCTACATATACAGCGATTAATATAATGCTTTCTCCAAGTTTAATTTTATCAATTTTGTTAAATTCCTTATCAACAAATTCAATATAATCAATCTTTAAAGGCTCTAAAATTCCTCGCATCTCTTTTTGTATTAGATTAGAATCTAGCTCACCATTTTCTATCATATTTTTAGCTTTAGTAAGGGATCTAAAAATTTTTAAAGCCATAACCCTTTGCTCTTCATCCAAGTATGAGTTTCTAGAACTAAGCGCTAGCCCATCTTCCTCTCTTATGATCTCACAAGGAACTATGTTTATATTCATAAAAAATGACTTAATCATATTGTTTATTACCATTAGTTGCTGGGTATCTTTTTTCCCAAAATATGCATTTTTTGGCTTAACCAAATTAAAAAATTTGTTAAGAACTGTTAAGACGCCATCAAAATGCCCAGGTCTGGTAGCTCCTTCTAAAATACTTGCAAGTTCTTTTGGTGCTATAACTTTTGGTTCATAGTCAAAATACACATCTTTTGGCATAAATAAAATATCAACGCCTAAGTCTTCACAAAATTTAATATCTCCCTCTTTATTTCTTGGGTATTTATCTAGATCTTCATTTGGTAAAAATTGTGCTGGATTAACAAAAATCGACACTACTGTATACTCGTTCTCACTTTTTGACTTTTCTATAAGACTTTTATGTCCATTATGCAAATATCCCATAGTAGGGACAAAACCTATATTTTTATTTAATTTTAAAAGCTCTGCTTTTAAATCCTCTTTTGTGTAAACAACTGTCATGAATCTTCCTAATTTATTTTTTTTCATTATAACTAAAAAAAATAAATTAGCCTTTATTTGTATTTTAAAATAACTAAAATAATTAAAAGAAATAAAATGATATAATTAAAATAAAAAGTAGGAATTAAATTTGGAAAGTTATCAATATACTGAGCTTTTAAAAACGCTTACAAGCAAAGTAGAAAATATAGCTATCATTATAAAACCAGAAGAGCTAAAAAAAAGATTAGGTGAGATAGAAGAGGCGCAAAATGACCCTAAATTTTGGGAAGATACAAAAAAAGCAACTATAATTACCCAAGAAAAGACTAAAATCTCATCTATTTTAAAAAAATATAATTCATCTAAAATGGCGGTTGATGATGCTAGAGATATTTATGAATTAGCTAATGAAGAAGAGGATTTAGAAACTTTAAATTTAATACTTGAAGAGGCAGACAGTTTAGAAAAACTTGTTTTAGAGTTAGAAGTTTCTATGCTTTTAAGTGGAGAAGATGACTCAAAGAATGCAATCGTTTCAATCCATCCAGGAGCTGGTGGAACTGAGAGCAATGATTGGGCTAGCATGCTTTATAGAATGTATCTTAGGTTTTGTGAGAGAGAGGGCTATAAGGTAGAGGTTCTGGATTTCCAAGAGGGTGATGAAGCGGGACTAAAAGATGTTAGTTTTATAGTTAGTGGTGAAAATGCTTATGGGTATTTAAAGGCTGAAAATGGAATTCATAGACTTGTTAGAGTAAGCCCATTCGATAGCGCAGGTAGACGCCATACTAGCTTTTCAAGCGTTATGGTAAGTCCTGAGATTGATGATGATATAAATATTGAGCTTGATGATAAAGATTTAAGGTTTGATTATTATAGAGCAAGTGGGGCTGGTGGGCAACATGTAAATAAAACAGAGAGTGCTGTTAGAATTACACATATTCCAACAGGTATTGTAGTTCAATGTCAAAATGATAGAAGCCAACACAAAAACAAAGCAACGGCTATAAAAATGTTAAAATCAAGACTATATGAATTAGAATTATACAAGCAAAATGAGGCAAGTAATAGTGTTGATAAAAGCGATATAGGCTGGGGACATCAAATAAGATCTTATGTTTTGTTTCCATATCAAAGCGTAAAAGACAATAGATCAAATTTAAGTTATTCACAAGTTAGTAATATTTTAGACGGAGATATAAAAAATATAATTGAAGATGTATTGGTTTCACAAACAAAAAAATAAATTTTTACAAGGAGAGAAGTAGTGAATGAAGAAGGAATTTTAGTATCTTTAGGGTATGTTATGAATGACTCAACTTTAAAACAAGTTAGAGCAATACTATCAAAATGTGATTTTGATAGCAATGAGCTTGATAGAATTGTAACTTTAAACGATAGACTAAAAACATATGGTGCATATATTGCTATGTCAAATTCAAATGATTATTTTAAAATTAAAAATGAGCCTAAACAAGAATCTGAAAAAGAGGTTGTTAGAGATATGATATTTACATGGGCTGATAAGTATAAATTTGAATTAGAAAAAGTTGCAGACAGGGAAACTTACTATATAGTGGGAAGAATTTAAAAAGGATAAAAGCAATGAAAAAAAATATTATAGCTTTTGCTTTAGTTATTCCATTCACATTTTTTGGATGTGCTACTACCACAAAACAGGTACCGAAGACCCAAAAACAAGAGTATGATATAAATATGGGCGAAGTTGTTGATAATCCACTAGCTGAACAAGATAGGATAATCATAGAGAGACAATGTCAAAGCGTAGGTGCAAAATCATGTTATGATTTAGGCGTTAGTTACTATAGAAAGGGCGATTTTAAAACCGCTATAAATACTTTTGATGTAGGTTGTGCCATGTATCAATACTTGCCATCTTGCTTGCAGATGGGAAGAATGTTTGAAAAGGGTGAAGGTGTTCCTGTAAACAAAGCAGCAGCTCTAGACATATATGAAAGAGCTTGCTTTTCGGGCGATAAACCTAGTTGTCAAGATATGAGAAGATTAAAATAGTCTTATAAAGAGATAGCTTTTTTCATAGCTATCTCTATTTTTTTCTCATCCAAGTTAGAGTTATAAAAAAAATTTAGAGCTAAAACGGCTTGATAAACTAGCATATCTTTGCCATCTTTATTTGGAATTTTAAAACTATTTGCTAATCTTAAAAATGGTGTATTCTTATTATATATAACATCAAAGGCAAAACTTGAGTTTTTAAATATATCTTCTAGTAATTCTTTTGGAACAGGATACTCTTCATCTACTAGGCCTGCTGAAGTTGAGTTTATAACTAAATCATATTGTTCGATCTTAAAATCATCCCAAAGATAAAAGTTAGATTGCTTAAAATTACTTTTTCTTTTTTCGCTTCTATTTAAAATATCAGCTTTAATATTTTTAGTATATAAGGCGTAGGCTAATGCCTTTGCGGTGCCACCAGCTCCAAGTATAAGTGCAGAGTTTATCTTTCCAAATTCTTCAATAGCTTTTAAAAATCCAGGTGCATCTGTATTGTATCCATATAGAGTATTGTTTTTTTTAACTAGTGTATTTATGGAGCCTATATGGTTTGCATATCTATCAAGATGGTCACAAACCTTAAAGGCATCTTCCTTAAAAGGTATAGTTATATTTGCACCATCTAGATTTAATGTATTAAATTTTTCTTTTAATTTTATATTGTCTTCTAGTAAAATCCTACTATAAAAAGCATCTAATCCTAACTCCTTGATTGCATAATTGTGTAATCTAGGAGATATAGAGTGTTTTATAGGATTTCCAAAAACTGCAAATTTTTTCATCTATTTAACCGTATATTTAAAAGCATTTTTATTAATTGTTGCCCTAATATTAGATAGTTCTCTTTGAAGCTGGTTAGAGCTATAAGGACCTACTAAAATTTTAGTAAACTCTTTGCCAGATACTTGAACTTTATGTAATCTATAATCATATCCAGCACCAGTTAGCTTTTTAATGTAGTTTGCATCGGGCTTATATGTACTAACTGCAAGTACTTGTATATAATCACCTTTAGGCATCGAGGATTTCAACAGTAAGCCTTTTTTTATTTTTTTAGCTTCAGCTGCTTTTCTTGCCTCTTCAGCTTTTTTAGCTTCTTCAAGTTTTTTTAACTCTTCAGCCTTTTTTGCTTCTGCTATTTTTTTAGCTTCAGCTGCTTTTCTTGCCTCTTCAGCTTTTTTAGCTTCTTCAAGTTTTTTTAACTCTTCAGCCTTTTTAGCCTCAGCTGCTTTTCTTGCCTCTTCCTCTGCTTTTTTTGAAGAAACTATAACAATCTCTTGCTTGGCAACGGACGGAGTATCTTTAACTTTGTGTTCTGCGGGCTTGTTCTCAGTGTCTTTTATGGCTTTTTCATCATTTTTGATAGATGATGTATTTTTAATAGTTACCTTTTTAGCTTCTTTGTTTAAAAGATTTAAATTTTCATCTATTTTTTGCTCAGCTGGAAGCATTAGATCAACATCTGTGTTAACATCTTCACTGTTTATAAATCTCATTAGAATTAAAATAATTAAGAAAAGAACAACTAATATCGCAATAGCAGTTAGTATTTTTTTGATATTATTTATCTTGCCCCCTTTGGGGTTTAGTACAATGCTATCATCTATGTTAAATTTATCTTCCATAAGAACTCCTGTTTTATTAATACATAGCTTTATCGTAAATTATAAATTTACTAGCTAGCTCTTTTAGTTCATTTTTTACACTTATTTGTAAATCTTTATTGTTAATATCATCTAATATATCTGCAATTTTATTACCTATAATTTCAAATTCTGCCTCTTTCATTCCTCTTGATGTTAGTGCTGGACTTCCCAGCCTTATACCACTTGTTATAAAAGGACTTCTTGTTTCACCTGGAACTGTATTTTTATTACAAGTTATTCCAGAGTTTTCCAAGGCCATATCAGCATCTTTACCACTAAATTCTTTATCTAAAAAACTCATTAATACCAAATGATTATCAGTGCCATTGCTTACTAGATTGTATTTTCTAGATATTAGCACTTCAGCAAGTTTTTTCGCATTTGCTTTTACCTGTTTTGCATATACTTTCCATTCATCACTAAGGTTGTGTTTAAAACCAACAGCTTTTGCAGCAATTACATGCATTAAAGGTCCTCCTTGGATTCCAGGAAAAATCGATGAATTTACTTTTTTGGCAATTACTTCATCATTTGTCATAATAATACCGCCTCTTGGACCTCTTAGTGTTTTGTGAGTTGTAGAACTTACTATATCACAATGAGGAAATGGGCTTTTGTGTTCACCCGCAACAACAAGGCCTGCGATATGTGCTACATCTGCAAACAGATATGCTCCAACGCTATCAGCTATTTCTCTAAATTTAGCAAAATCAATCTCTCTTGCATACGCACTTGCACCGCAAACTATTAGTTTTGGTTTAACTATATTTGCTATATCAGCTACTTTGTCATAGTTAATTCTTCCATCAAGCTCAACTCCATAAAAGAAGCTCTCATACATTTTTCCAGAACTACTAACTTTTGCACCATGTGTTAAATGTCCACCATGGCTTAAATCCATTCCTAAAATTTTATCACCCGGATTTAAAAGTGCTCCATAAACTCCTTGATTTGCTTGTGATCCTGAGTTTGGTTGAACATTGGCAAAATTACAATTAAAAAGTTTTTTACACCTTTCAATTGCTAATGTTTCTATCTCATCTACAAATTCACAACCGCCATAGTATCTTTTACCAGGATATCCTTCAGCATATTTGTTTGTAAGAATTGAGCCCATAACTTCTAGCACTTCTGGATATGTAAAGTTTTCACTTGCTATCATTTCTAGGTAATTTGTTTGTCTTTTTAATTCGCTATTTGTTAAATCATAAATTTCTCTATCAAAATTTTCTAATGACATCACTACTCCTCATTATTTTTTATTTTTATTGGTTTCATTGCAGGGAACAATATAACATCTCTTATTGATTTTTTATTTGTTAAAAGCATAACAAGTCTATCAATGCCAATGCCTTCTCCAGCTGTTGGAGGCATAGCATAACCTAGTGCTTTTATGTAGTCTTCATCCATCTCATGTGCTTCATCATTTCCAGCATTTTTAGAATTAATTTGCGCTTTAAATCTCTCATATTGATCAAGAGGATCATTTAGTTCATTAAAGCCATTTGCTAGCTCTTTTCCGCCTATGAAAAGTTCAAATCTTTCAGCTATTTTTTCATCTTTTTCGCTTCTTCTTGAAAGAGGGCTTATGGAGATTGGATAATCAACTATAAAAGTTGGATTTATAAGCTTTTCTTCAACATAATTATCAAAAAGTTCAGCTTGCAAATGTCCTAGATCAAGTTTTTCATTTGCTTCAAACCCATCATTTTTTAATTTTTCTAAAATTTTAGATTTATTATTAATGATATTTTTATCTATTCCTCCAATATTAACGATGGAATCTAGATAGCTTATCCTATCAAATTTTTTACTAAAATCAATTTTTTTATCATCATAGTTAATTATATTTGGTAGGTTTAATCTCTTTAATAAAGTTGCAAATAGCTCTTCTGTTAGATCCATTAAATCATTATAATCATGATATGCCCAGTAAAATTCAATTGATGTAAACTCAGGATTATGAGTTAAATCCATACCTTCATTTCTAAAGTTTCTATTTATCTCAAAAACAGCTTCCATTCCACCAACAACAAGTCTTTTTAAATATAGCTCTGGTGCAATTCTAAGGAATCTATTAATGCCTAGTGCATTGTGATGAGTTATAAATGGTTTTGCGTTAGCGCCACCTGCAATTTCATGCATCATAGGAGTTTCAACCTCTAAAAAACTTCTATCTTCAAAAAATCTTCTAATCGTGCTAACTATAAGTGATCTTTTTATAAAATCCTCTCTAACTTCGGGATTCATTATCATATCAAGATATCTTTGTCTATATCTTAGTTCCATATCAACAAGACCGTGAAATTTTTCTGGTAGTAAAGATATGGCTTTAGAGGCTAAAACTATATTTGAGACATGAATTGAAAACTCACCAGTTTTTGTTACGAATGGAAAACCACTAACTAGTACTACATCTCCAACTTCAAGATTTTTTCTAAATATCTTATAAATCTCTTCGCCTATAGAGTCACGCGAGTAGTAAATTTGGATATTGCCACTTCCATCTTCTATGTTGGCAAAGGTTGATTTTCCAGCAACTCTTTTTAGTTTTAGTCTACCTGCTAAAGTTGCTATTTTGCTAGTATCTTTTCTCTCTTCTAGATCTTTTACATACTTGAATCTATCTCTAAATTCACCTATACTCATCTCTTTTTTTAAAAAATGAGGATATGGATTAATACCTACTTCTCTTAATTCATTTGCTTTTTCTATTCTTTGCTGTTCTAATTGATTTTCAAATATCACTAATTTTCACCTTCATTAAATTTTATCTGTATTACAATCTTTACAAAGCCCATAAAGTTGCATTAAATGACCTGTAAGCACAAAGCCATTTTCTTTTGCAATGCTTAATTGCTTTTTTTCTATTGAATTATCTGTAAACTCAACAATCTTACCACAACTTTTACAAATTAAATGGTCATGGTGTGGTTTGTTTGCAAGCTCAAATTTTTTACCTTGCGAGCCAAAAGAAATTGATGTTGCTAGTTCTGATTCTTCAAGTAGATTTAGAGTTCTATAGACTGTTGCTATACCCACATTTAATTCAGGATATTTATCCTTCATTTTTAAATAAAGTTGTTCTGGAGTATAATGGCAAGTGCCATGGTATAGAGTCTCTAAAATAACTTCTCTTTGTTTTGTGTATTTAAGTTTGTTTTCTCTTAATACTCTTTTAAATTCATATAAAAGAGCATCAAATTCTAAATTTTCAATAGTTTGATTCATTATTTATTCCTTGTTTACTTTAGATGTATTTGGTTCATCGTAATCGCTTGTTTCATAGACTATATTTGCTTCATTATTTTCTGGTTTTGTGGATATTTCTATTTTAATATCCTCTTTTTTTAAATTAAGTAAGTAATCTCCAGCCTTAACAAGGTTAGGGTATGCTATGCTTTTTTCAAAAAAAGGTTTTACTTGAGAGTTTAAAAATATCGATGAATGTATGAAAGATGCAAGTAGAGCAAATACTAAAAATATCTTTGTACCACCAAATACAAATCCACCTAGTCTATCTATAAACCCAAGTCCGCTAACTTCAAATAATTTTGATATTATTTCTCCAAGAATTAATGAGGCGATCCATATTCCAAAAATTGTAGCTATAAAACCTACAATTACCTCCATGCCATTTCCGCTCATAATGTTTATTTGATTTAAGTCATATATGTTTCTGCTAATCCAAGCTCCAACTTCGGCCTTGCATTTCATTGCGACTATAAATCCACCAATTATTCCAATTATCCCAAAAATTTCCCTAACAATACCGCTTTTTAGTCCTTTTAGCGCAAAAATTAGTATTAAAACTATAATGATTATATCTATCCAATTAGCTCCAGACATTTTATTTTTCTCCTAATATATTTTTAAGCTCTTGTATGTTTGTAGAGTATCGTAAAGCAGTTTCTTTGGATATCAAATTTGCATTTAAGGCTTTAACCATAGCTTGCGTTTGAGTCATCATTCCAGTTGCTGCTTGGTTTAATTGCATTTGAGAGTAAATTTGATGGTTTTTATCCTCTCTTATAAGGTTTGCTATAGCATTGTTATTTATAAGTATTTCGTGTATAGCAATTCTTCCGCTACGAACCCTTGGAAGCAAAGATTGTGATATTATTGCATGTAATGATACTGAGAGCATATTTCTAATTTGGGCTTGTTCCCCAGCATCAAAGCTATCAATCATACGGCTAATTGTTTGCATAGCTGAGTTTGTATGAAGTGTTCCAAAAACAAGGTGACCTGTTTCAGCTGCTGTAATTGCAATAGAAATTGTCTCTTTATCCCTCATTTCTCCAATTAGTATAATATCGGGGTCCTCTCTAAGTGAATACTTAAGTGCTCTTGCATATGATTTTGTATCGGTACCAATATTTCTATGTGAAAAAAGAGCTTTTTTGTTTTGGTGAACAAACTCAACTGGATCCTCAACTGTTATAATGTGTTTTCTTTCATTTTCATTAATTTCATTTAGCATGGCAGCTAGAGTTGTTGATTTACCACTACCAGTAGGACCTGTAACTAAAATTAATCCTTTCTCTTTTTTTACAAGTTCTTTAAAAATTTTAGGAGCTTTTAGGTCGTCTAAAGATGGAACATTTATAGGAACAACCCTAAATGCTGCGGCTAAATCACCATTCATTGTATAGTAATAGTTGCCTCTAAATCTACCTACGTTAGGAACTTCCATAGCAAAGTCAAGTTCAAGATTTTCTTCTAAATCCTTTTTTTGTGAATCGGTAATAATTGTATAACAAAGAGACTCTATGTCTTTTCCGGTAAGGGATTTCATAGCAAGCGGTCTAAGTTTTCCATCTATTCTAACTTGAGGCGCACTTCTAGAGACTAGATGTAAGTCACTAGCATCATTTTGAACAACTGCTTTTAAAAGAGATTGTATACTTACATTTTTAAAATTATTTTCTTCCATGATTAGTCCTTACTCTATGATTTTTGGAACAACAAAAGAGTGATTTTCTTTATAGGGTGTATTTTTCAAAATTATTTCCACTACCTCTTTATTTTGGCTAGGAATATCTTCTCTAAGAGGCGTAACTCCATTTTTTGTGCTATTTAAAGTTATATTATTTTTTTCAAAATCAAGATCATTTAATATTTCTACAAAGCTAACTATTTCACTAAGCTGTTTTTTTATAGTATCTTTTTTGTTGTCATTAATTTTTAAAGCACTAAGTTTTTCGAGGCTATTTAGTAGTTTGTCATCAATCAACATATGCAGTTCCTTTTTAGATTTTAATAAATATTAGTGCATTATAACACAAAAAATCTTAGTATTAGGAGTTATTTAAAATATTTTATGTTACAATTCATATAAAATTTATTTTTGAAGGATATTTTTTGGCTTTAAAAGATGACATAAAAAATATAAAAAATAGTGCAAGCTCAGAGGAGCAGTTTTTAGAAAGTATAATAAAAAGTGAAATTTTTATAAAAAAATATAAAAAACCACTTATTGTTATTGTTTTTGCTGTAATTGTTTTTATTATATTAAATACAATTTTAGGATATGTTAAGGAGAGTAAATTTAATAGTGCAAATGAAGCTTATAGTGAGTTAATTCTTAATCCAAAAAATGAAAATGCCAAAGATATTTTGCGTTCGAAAAATGAAAATCTTTTTTCTTTGTATGAATTTAGGCAAGCTCTTGATAATAAAGATATGAATAAAATAAACGAACTATCTAACAATGGTAAAATAGATCCTATTTTAAAAGACATTATAAGTTTTACCGCAAATAAAGATAGCGGAGAGATAATGGAGTCTTACAAAACCTTGCTAGATGGATATGAACTATTAAAAGCGGGCAAGATAAAAGAGGCAAATAGCGAGTTTATAAAAATACCGCCAGATTCAGAACTTGCAAGTATAGTAAAAAATTTAAGACATTATAATGGGATAAAAAATGAAAAAAATTAATTTAATTGGAATTGTTATATTTTCTATTATTTTAGCAGGATGCTCTAAAAGAGAGTATTTTTCACCAAAAAAAGAGGATATAAAATCAAAAGTAGCTTATGAAGAAAAACTACCGCAAAGCATAGAATACATAACATTGAATGGCATTACGCTAAAAGATGGTACGGTTTTAACAAATGATGGTTTTTTAAATGGTATAAAACTTGAAAAAAATGAAAAATTTTTAGGTAGATATGGTGATAAAATAGTATATTCTAATTTAAATGGCGAGCTTAAGATAATTGATACAAATGGTAATTTAGTTTTTGAGAAAAAATTTCCTTTTCAAATTGTTTCAGCTAGCATAAGCGGGAATGATTTGGCTCTTGTTTGTGCAGACAATTCTTTTTATAGAATTTCATTAAGCTCAAAAAATATTATACTTTATGAAAAACTCGAAGATGTTTACGCTATAGATTCTAGAATTGCAGCACCTCTATTTATAGAAGATATTATAATATATCCATCATTAAATGGAAGGCTAATGATAGTACACAAGGATGCAAATAGAGTTATACAAGACTCTTTTATAAGTACCGAGCCATTTTTTAACAATATAATCTATCTTGATTCTATAAATCATAAGATATTTGTCGCTACAAATACAAATTTAGTTCTTATAACAACATCTGGAAACAAAAGAATTTTAGAAGATATAAAAATTATCTTTAGGTACCAAGATAGAATTTACCTATTTAGAAAAGATGGTGTTATAAAGGTATTTGACCTTGATTTAAACGAAATAGCTAATAACAAATTTAAATTTGCAATCTATACAAATGCTGCTATAAGTGGCAATAGTTTATATATTTTTGAAAAAATGGGCTATGTTATAAAAACAGATTTAAATTTGCAAAATCCAGAAATTTTTAAATTAAGTGATGAAATATCAAAAAAGAGTTTTGTAACAAAAGATAGATTTTACTACGATAACAAATCTTTAGAACTTAAATGAGTATAACAGAGCTTTTAGTAAAAAATAAGATAATTTTTAAAAAAAGCCAAACAATAGAGCTTAAAAGATATACTAAATCTAGAAGTTTAAGTTCTATTGTTGGAGTTGATTTAAACTCTAGAAATACAATTGTTTTTTCAAGAGAGGCAAAGACAAAATTTCTTAAAAAAGATGCAGAAAGCTTAGATGGATTGGCTAATGTAGTTTTAAATGATATTAAAGTAATTTGCAGAAGAAAAATCTTTTTTTCTACTTCTGAAATATGTTCAAAAAGTTATGATTTTTTAAAAGAAAATGGATGGGTTATATATGCTTCTATGTGATATAGGAAATTTCAGTGCTAAGTTTTATGATAATGGTAAAGCTTATAGTATGGATTTTGAAAAGCTTAATAATCTTGCTTTTGATAAGAAAGTTTATTTTATCAATGTAAATAAAAATTTTTATCCTAATAGTAGAAAATTTATCAATATAGAGAGCTATTTTAATTTTGATACCAACTATATAGGATTAGGAGTAGATAGAATAGCAGGATGTTACACAATTAAAGATGGTGTGGTAGTTGATGCTGGAAGTGCAATAACTATTGACATAATGAAAGATGGCATGCATTTAGGTGGCTATATAGTGCCAGGCATAAGTAAGCTTTTAAAAAATTATGAAGATATTTCACCTATTTTAAAAACCTATTTTAACTCACAAATAAATTTAGATAAAATGCCACAAAAAACTTCAGACGCAATCAATTATGGGATAATTTCACCAATTATACTATCTATACAAAATATTTCAAAAGATAAAAATTTATATTTTACTGGAGGAGATGGCAGTTTTTTTGCAAAATTTTTTACAAATAGTATATATGATAAAAATTTAATTTTTAGAGGAATGCTTAAAGCTATTAAAGAAAAGGAATTATTATGATAACAATTGCTCTTCCAAAGGGTAGGATAGCAGATGATACTCTTGAGATTTTTGGCAAGATATTTCAAACAGATTTTGAGTTTGAAAATAGAAAATTAGTTATGGAAAAGAATGGGTTTAAATTTTTAGCTGTAAGAAATCAAGATATTCCAACATATGTTAAAAATGGTGCTGCTGATTTAGGCGTGGTTGGACTTGATGTTCTTGAAGAAAACAGACCAGATGTCTTAAGGCTTTTGGATTTACAAATAGGAAGATGCAAAGTATGTGTTGGGGTTAGGAATGAGGATAGCCTTAATTGCACAAATCCAGATCTAAAAATAGCAACTAAAATGCCAAATATAACAAGAGATTATTTCTCTTCAAAGGCTATAGCTGTAAGCGTTATAAAGTTGTATGGTTCGATAGAATTAGCTCCTCTAATAGGGCTAAGCGATGCTATAGTAGATGTAGTTGAAACTGGAGCTACAATGAAGCAAAATGGATTAAAAGTGGCTGAAACAATCATGGAAAGTTCAGCCTATTTAATATCAAATAAAAATAGCTTTATCATTAAAAGAGAAGAAATATTAAGTTTATATAATAAAATTTATAAAGTCTTATAGTGTAAGTTCGTCATACCTTGTTTTTATTTTATTTAATAAACTTTCTGTTATATCCATAAACCGGCTATTTTTATCTTTATCTTTAGCATGTGCAAGATATAAATTTCTAGTAAAACTCACATCTTTAAGTTTAACTTCATAAAGGCCATTTCCAAGCTCACATTTTAGTGCAAATTTTGGTAAACATGTAAAAAGATCGTTATTTCTGACACTTCTTTTTATAGCCTCAGTAGAACTAAGTTCTAAAACAATATTAAGATGTGTGTTTTTCGGTAAATTTTTAAATAGTATATTTCTTGTTCCAGAGCCTTTTTCTCTAATTATCCAATCTTTTTTAGCAATTTCTTCTACGTTAAAAGTTTTTCCTTCAAGCTCTTTGTTTCCTGTTACTATGATTAGTTCATCTTTGCAAATTTTTGTAAAAGTTACATCTTTGTCTATGATATCATCTTCTACAAGACCTATATCACAAACATTATTTTTAATACATTGAATAATCTCCTCTGTATTTTGAATCTTAACATTTAAATTTGTATCAGGGCTATTTTTAATTAAGTCACTAAGAAGCCAAGGAAGCAAGTAGTTGCCTATATTTTGACTTGAAGCTATAAAAATATCATACATGCTGGCATTTCTCATATTCCTTTGTATCTCTAAAACTCTATTGTAAATAGGGGTAATCGAGTTTAAAAATGCTTTTCCTCTTTCGTTTATAATGATACTTTTACCTTTTCTATCAAATAAATTCCCACCTAGGGATTTTTCAAGATTTTTTATGGCGATAGACATTGCTGATTGAGATATTCCAAAATGTTCAGAGCATTCACTGATTTGCTTTAGCTCACAAACCTTTAGAAAATATTCTATTTGTTTTAATGTCATCTTGTTTCCTTAATAAATTTTTATTATATTTATAATTATATCAAAATTTTTTTATACTTTTTTATTAAACTTTTTGATATAATACGGATTTTTAATATAAAAAAGCATATAAGAGAAGAGATATTTATGAAAAAATTAAAATCAAAAGTTAGAAAAAAATTATTTAAGAAAAAGCCCATATCTACCAAAATTAGGCTTCAGGCGTGGACAATTTTAATATTAATGGCGTTATTTTCCATTTTTTTATCATATGTAAAGCCATTTTTAGCTTTACATATTTCTCCATTAATTATTGCTGTAGTTTTAGGATCTTTTTTTGGGAATATTGCACATAAACAGACAAAGATTATTGAAAAAACAAAAATATCTAAATTTGCAACTAAAGAAATTCTTAGATTAGGGATAGTACTTTATGGTTTTAAAATAACTTTAAATGATATAGCACATGTTGGCATTACAGGATTAATTTTTGCTTGTTTTATGGTTTTTTCAACATTTTTTATAGGACAATTTATAGGACAACTCATAGGGCTTGATAAAAAAAGCTCGATTTTAATTAGCTCTGGAAGTTCAATTTGTGGTGCAGCTGCGGTTTTGGCTACAGAAAGCATAGTTAAAGGGGGCGGTGAAAAAACGGCTATTGCAGTTTGCACCGTTGTAATTTTTGGAACCTTTGGAATGTTTGCATATCCGATGATTTACAAATGGGGTATTTTAGACTTTAGTGGAGTTGAGATGGGGTTTTTAATAGGCGGAACACTTCATGAGGTAGCACATGTGGTTGCTGCTGGTTCTGGTGTTGGAGGCGATGCAGCAGATACATCTGTAATTATAAAGATGATTAGAGTTTTAATGTTAGTTCCATTTTTATTAATGCTTACAATTTTTAGCGGCTCTTTGGTTGCAGATGGTAAACATCATAGTAAAAAGATAAAAAACAGCATTCCATATTTTGCTATATGGTTTTTAGTTGTTGTGGTTTTTGGCTCATTTTTACCAGAATACATTAGAAAAAGCATTTTACCAATTATGAATTTCATAGATATGCTTTTATTAAGTGTGGCAATGTTGGCACTTGGTTTGGGAATTAGGAAAAAAGTTTTAATGAATGCAGGTAAAAAGCCATTTATACTAGCATTAGTGCTTGCTATATGGCTTTTTGTTGGTGGGTATTTAGCAGTGTCTTTTTTACTAAAATTTTTAAATTAATATATTTTTTTAAGTTTTGATAGAAAATCTTCTATATTATATCTATCTCTATAGCTTTGGCTCATTAGATGAATTATTATATCTCCTAAATCTATAACAGTCCAGTCATCGCTATTTTCTATACTTAAAAACTCCTCGCCTTTTAAGGATTTTTTTAAATCATCTACCAATGAAAGTGCATGCCTTCCTGTAAGTGTTGTAGCAATAACCACAAATTTTGCTATATATTCACCACCGCTCATATCTATAACTTCAACATTTTCAGATTTTTTATCTTCTAAAATTTTAGCTATATTTTCAACTCTATTGTTCATTTTTTTCCTTTTGTAAAATTGTATTACATCATTTTTTATTAAATTTGGAATCCCTGTAAAATTTCCATTTCTAATTTTTGTAGATGAGATATTAACATTTAAATTTATTTTTTGCAAATTTAATGGAACTTTTATGGCATCTCTTGTTGCTACAACAAATTTTACAAGTTTTTTTAACTCATCAAACCTATGCCATTTTTCTAAATTTTCCAAATTATCAGCACCTATTATTAAAAACAAATTTGAAATTTCATATGTCTTATGAATTTGTAAAACTGTTTCTATTGTAGCAACTGCTCTATTTTGTCTAATTTCATAATCAAAAATTTCAACTTTTTCTAAATTTGCCCAAAGAGTTTTAATCCATTCTAGCCTCAAATTTGGTGGAGCAAAAAAGCTATTTTTAAAAGGATTTATAAAAGTTGGAACTATAAAAAGTCTATCAATATCCAATGTATTTAAAACCTTTTTTATAATTTCATTGTGTCCATTGTGTGGTGGGTCAAAACTGCCACCAAATATCGCTATATTCATTTTAATCTTTTTTAACCTTAATTTTAGTAGAATTAGTAAATTATACCCAAAAGGAGATTAATATGGCACTAAAAGTTGCTATTAATGGTTTTGGACGCATTGGAAGATGTGTGGCAAGAATTATTTCAAACAGAGACGACATAGAGATTGTTGCTATAAATGATACAGCAAAAAGAGATATAACTAGATATTTGTTGCAATACGACACAGTCCATGGTGAGTTTAATAAAAAAGTTGAAGTTATTGATGAAAATAATATAAGCATAGATGGCAAACAAATTCCAGTTTTTTCTACAAGAGATCCAAAAGAGCTGAAATTTAAAGAGTGTGGAGCACAAGCGGTTATAGAATGCACCGGAGCATTTTTAACACAAGAAGCATGCAAGCCATATATTGATATGGGTATTGATTTGGTTGTAATGAGTGCACCTGCAAAAGATGATACTCCTACTTTTGTAGTTGGGGTAAATCACACTGAGTATAAGGGTCAAAACATTATTTCAAACGCAAGTTGCACTACAAACTGTCTTGCTCCAGTAGCTAAAGTTTTAAATGATAAATTTGGCATAGAAAAAGGACTTGTTACGACAGTTCATGCATACACTGCATCACAAAATTTACTAGATGTAAAGGCAAAAGACTTTAGGAAAAGCAGAGCTGCTGCTCAAAATATAATTCCAACAACAACAGGTGCAGCAAAGGCGATTAGCTTAGTAATTCCTAGTTTAAAAGGAAAGATGAATGGATTAGCGCTTAGAGTTCCTGTGCCAAATGTCTCAATGGTGGATTTAACAGCTACTTTCAAAAAAGATGTTAGTCTTGAAGAGATTAACCTTGCTTTTAAAGAGTATGAAGATGGGGCTATGAAGGGAATTTTGCTACTAGACTATGATAAAAGGGTTTCTAGTGATTTTATAGGAAGTTCTTACTCAAGCATAGTTGCACAAGATATGACTCAGATTATTGAGAAAAATATGGTTAAAGTGTTATCGTGGTATGACAATGAATGGGGCTATAGCTCAAGACTTGTTGATTTAACCGTTTATGCACTTAATAATAGGGGTTAGGTATGGATAATGAAATTTTATTTATTAAAGATTTAGAGCTTAAAAAAGGTTCAAAAGTATTTATAAGATGTGATTTTAATGTTCCTATGGATGAGTTTAGAAATATTACTGATGATAGAAGAATTCGCTCAGCCATTGCTACCATTAGGTATTGTTTAGATGAGGGTTGTAGTGTAATTTTAACAAGTCATTTGGGAAGACCTAAAAATGGTTATGAAGATAGTTTATCACTAGAGCCTGTTTCTAAAAGACTATCTCGTTTAATTAAAAGAGATGTTAAATTTGTAAAAGATATAGTTGGCGAACTTGCAAAAGATGCAGTTAGTAAGTTAAAACCAGGTGAGATTTTACTTTTAGACAATTTAAGATTTGAAAAGGGTGAGACAAAAGATAGTGATGAGTTTGCACAAAAATTAGCCTCTTTTGGGGATTATTTTATAAATGATGCCTTTGGAGTTTGCCATAGGGCTCATGCCTCTGTTCATGCTATAACTAAGTATTTTGATGAAGAGCATAAAGCAGCTGGGTTTTTACTAAAAAAAGAGATTGAATTTGCTAGAAATTTAATTAAAAAACCAATTCGTCCATTTGTTGCAATAGTTGGGGGAAGCAAGGTTAGTGGAAAGCTTCAAGCACTTAAAAATTTACTTCCAAAAGTTGACAAATTAATTATTGGTGGGGGTATGGCTTTTACATTTTTAAAAGCTGTTGGTTATGAGATAGGAAATTCACTTTTAGAAGAGGATTTGATAGAAGAGGCTTTAAATATCTTAAGAAAAGGCAAAGAGCTTGGAGTTAAAATTTATCTTCCTGTTGATGCAATTGTAGCTCCTGTTTTCTCAGAAGATAGTGTTATGAAATATGTTACCGTTCAAGAGATTCCAAAAGATTGGATGGCATTAGATATTGGACCTGCAACTGTTACGCTTTTTAAAGAGGCGATTGATGATGCTCAAACTATTTGGTGGAATGGTCCAATGGGTGTTTTTGAGATGGAAAAATTTGCAAGAGGAAGCTTTAGAATAAGTCACGCAGTTGCTGAGAGTAATGCTATGACGGTTGTTGGAGGTGGAGATACGGCTGATGTTGTAGCAAGGGCTGGAGATCAAGAAGAGATTACTTTTATATCAACTGGCGGTGGTGCAAGTTTGGAACTTATTGAAGGGAAAGAACTCCCTGGCGTTAGAGTGCTATTAAAAAAGGATTTAGATTGATTTTTATGGCGAATTTAAAATGCAACCATACAAGAAAAAGCTTTGAAGAGTATGCTCAAATTTTAGATGAGAGTTTAAAAGATGAAAATGTTTTTGTATTTCCACCAAGTAGTGCATTTTTAGAAGGTAGTTTTAAATTCAAACAAGCCGCTCAAAATTTCTATCCAGCTAAAAATGGCTCTTTTACAGGAGAAATCGGACAAGATATGCTCGATGAGTTTGATATAAAAACAGTTCTTATAGGACATAGTGAAAGAAGAGCAATTGGAGAAAGCGAAGAGCAACTGAAGGCTAAATTTGAGTATGCAAAAAAAGAGGGCTTTAAAATAGTTTATTGCATAGGCGAAAATGAAGAAATTTTTGAAAAAGGGAAGACAAAAGAGTTTTTAAAATCTCAACTTGAAAATATTGATTTAGATTATGAAAATTTAATAATTGCGTATGAGCCTATTTGGGCTATTGGGACAGGTAAAACTGCAAGTAGTGAGATAATTAATGATGTGTTAAATTATATTAGAAATTTTAGCAAATCTTCGCTTTTATATGGTGGTAGTGTAAATGAAAAAAATATAGCTACGATTTCTAAAATTAAAAATTGTAGCGGTGTTTTGGTTGGAACTGCTAGCTGGGATGCAAAGGCATTTTTAAAACTTATAAATTCTGCTAAAGAGATGATATGAATAAGAATTTAATTTTTGTATTTGATTGTGAAACAGTGCCTGATAGTGATACTTTAAGAAAAGTTTTTGGTTATGAGGGTAGTGATTTAGAAGTTGCTATTAAGGCTCAAAATGAGCAAGAGGAGAAAACCGGAAGCTCTTTTTTACCAGTTTGTTTTCATAAAGTTGTAGCAATTAGTGCTGTTGTGGCTGATGAGTTTGGAAGATTTTTGCGTGTTAGCACTATGGAAGCAAGTAGTGAAAAAGAAATTATTAGTAAATTTTTAACATTTTTAAACTCTTTTAATCCAAAGCTTATTAGCTTTAATGGAAGAGGTTTTGATTTGCCAATGCTTATGATTAGGGCTATGAAATACAATCTTAGTTGCCCTGCATATTATGATATGGAAGATAAAATTACAAACAAAAATAAATGGGAAAATTATAGACAAAGATATAGTGATAAATTTCATATAGATTTGCTTGATCAAATAAGTGAATACCGCTCAGTAAAGGGTTTTACTCTAGATAGTTTATGTTTATCTTTAGGACTTCCTGGTAAATTTGATGTAAGCGGAGATCAGGTTTTAGAGCTTTACTATAGTGGTGAGATTGAAAAAATTAATGAGTATTGTGAAAGTGATGTTTTAAATACATATCTTCTTTTTTTAAAATATGAGGTATTAAAAGGTAATATTACTATAGAAGATTATGCCTCTTATTTGGACTATATGCAAAGTTTTATAAGAAAAGAAAGAGCCAATTCTAATTATACTGATATTTTTTCAAAATTTGCACAAGATGAAATAGCAAGATTAAGTAAAGATGTTTAGATTTATCATCTCTATATTTTTTAGTTTTTTAACTCTTTTTGCACAAAAGCCAAATGTTATGCTTTTAAATGAGTATAATAATGAAAATTTAAGTGGCTGGTATATGAGTGAAAAACTTGATGGTGTTAGGGCAAGATGGAATGGCAAAGAGCTTGTTTCTAGAAATGGAAATAAATTTAGTGCCCCAAAAGATTTTATAAAAGATTTTCCTAGTTTTTCTTTGGATGGAGAATTATTTACAAAAAGAGGGGATTTTGCAAACATTAGTTCAATAACCTCTCAGTTAATCCCGCACAATGGCTGGAGCGAAATTAAATTTTACATTTTTGATATACCTGATTTAAATGAGAGCTTTGATATAAAATACAAAAAAATGCAAGAAATTTCTAAAAATTCAAAAAATATAGTTTTTATTGAACAAAAAATTGTAAAAAACAACGAAGAGGTTTTTGAGTTTTTAGATGAGGTTGTATCAAAAGGTGGTGAGGGCGTTGTAGTTCGAGAACCATCTCTTATATATGAAAACGCAAGAAGTAATAGAATTTTAAAACTTAAAAAATTTAAAGATAGTGAGTGCAAAGTTGTTGCAATAAATAAAGGTAACGGCAAATATAAAGATAAAATGGGTTCTATAACTTGTGAAAAAGAAGATGGAGTTAGATTTAAAATAGGCACAGGATTTAATGATGAGATAAGAGAAAATCCTCCTAAAATAGGGGATATTATAACATATAAATATCAAAACTTAACTAAAAAAGGCATTCCTAGATTTGCCGTTTTTTTAAGAATAAGAGATGAAATTTAAATTAGGGAAAATATGCAAGAAAATTTAAGAATAAAATTTATTATATATGCCTTAGTGGCTTTTGTATTTGGAATAGTTAGTAGATATTACTGGATATATTGGGCAGGTGGAAATGAGGATTTTATATTTAATGGCTCAGTTATGATAAACACTAATGATGGATACTATTTTGCAGAAGGCGCTAAAGATATTTTAGATAATTTTGTTGATAAAAACCCAAATTCAAATGCTTCAAAGCAAGGCTTATCTATAGTAACTGCATTTATATATAAAATTTTGCCATTTAAATTTGAAAATATATTACTTTATCTTAGTGGATTTTTTAGTTCTCTGTTGGTATTTCCTATGCTACTTATTTCAAAAGAATATAAATCTTTAGAATTTGGATTTATTGGCTCTTTGGTAAGTGTGGTTGCTATGAGTTATTATAATAGGACTATGTATGGGTATTATGATACTGATATGCTTACTATAGTTCTACCAATGTTTGTTTTATGGGGAATGATAAGAGTTGTAAATAGTAAAAATGAAAAAGATATTATAATAGCTCCCATATTTATGCTTTTGTATTTTTGGTGGTATCCAGCATCTTACTCTTTAAATATAGCATTTATATCTATGATATTTTTTTACACAATAATTTTTGATAGAAAAAATATAATAAATTATAAGCTTTGTATAATGATGTTAGCAGCAACTACAAATTTAAATTTAAGTATAAATTTTGCAATTATCATAGCTTTATACATATTATTTTTAAAAAACATTAAACTACTATACATACAAATTATAGCTTTTTTTGTATTTACAAATTTTATTTTTAATGGAGGTTTGGGTCCAATAATAGGGTATTTAAATTCCTATGTTTTTAGAACAACTACTTTAAGTGATGATAATTTAATGTTTTTTAATGTTACTAAAACAATTCCAGAGCTTAGTCAAATTGATAAAACATATTTTATGGAAAGAATTAGTTCTCATGTAGTTTTGTTTGCTTTATCAATTGCAGGATATGTGGTGCTATGTTTTAAAAATAGATCATTTCTACTGTCACTTCCTATGATAGGGCTTGGGTTTTTAGCTCTAAAAGGGGGACTTAGATTTACAATTTATGCAGTTCCTATTATGGGCTTAGGGCTTGGGTTTTTATATATTTATCTAATTAATTTTTTTAAAATAGATAAATACATTAAAATAGCTATTATTTCGCTGTTGACAATCCTCTCTTTAATCCCAGCATTGCAGCACATATACAATTATAAAAGCTCAACAGTTTTTTCAAAAAGTGAGGTTGAGATTTTAGAAAAACTTAAAACATTAACAACTAGAGATGATTATGTTTTAGCATGGTGGGATTATGGTTATCCTATAAGATATTATACAAATGCAAACACTCTAATAGATGGAGCAATTCATTCAGGTGAAGTAAATTTTCCTGTTAGTTTTACACTAACTAAAGATCAGACTAGCTCAGCCAATATGGCAAGGCTAGCTGTGGAATATCTTGAAAAAAGATTAAGCTTGGAAGATGAGAAGAAGGCTAATTTGCCTACGCAAGATTTAAAATGGATGATGAAAGATTATGGATTTAAAAATGTAAATGATTTTTTACTTAATGTCTCATTTAACGATTTTAATCCGCCTAAAAAAACTAGAGAGATATATTACTACTTGCCTTTAAGAATGATGAATATTTTTACAACTGTTAATTATTTTTCTAATTTAGACCTAAATACAGGAAAGATTAAAAATAGTGGAGTATTTTTTACAATGTATCCAACAAGTAAAGATAAAGATGGCATAATACTAAATGGAAATATTCTACTAAACAATAATTTTAAAACAATAATTACACCCAAAAAAGAGGTGATAAAAGTTAAAAATTTTTATCAAGTAGGTTATGATAAAGACGGTAAATACATTTCAGATAAACAAGTTATTGATAGCAGTGGAGATTTAAATATTATATTTTTAATAAATGATGGATTTTTCATTTTGTTGGATGATTATTATTTAAACTCTACATATGTAAAGCTATTTTTCCTTCAAGATTACGATTCAGAGCTTTTTGAACCTGTAATTTTAAATAGACATACAAAAATATATAAATTAAAAAGG